>CAZWRE010000001.1:0-5194 GCA_964636335.1 uncultured Sedimenticola sp.
GGGCCGATTCGTCGCGGCGGGGTGCCGCTGCTTGTTTGAACCATTTCCTCATCGGCATCGGAAAACGCGGTTTCCCCATGCCTCCGCTTCGCGCCGCACGTCCTTGTGCGGGGTCGCGGCGAGGGCGCCGCTCCTATATCCCTTGTAGGAGGCCCGCCCTCGGGCCGATGATCGCGGCGGGGGCGCCGCTGCTGTTTGAACCGGAACCGGGCTTTCCCTGCCCGTTTCCTCATCGGCATCGGAAAACGCGGTTTTCCGATGCCTCCGCTTCGCGCCGCACATCCTTATGCGGGGTCGCGGCGGGGGCGCCGCTCCTACGTCCCCTGTAGGAGGCCCGCCCCCGGGCCGATGGGTCGCGGGAGGGGAACCATCTGTAGGAGGCCCGCCCTCGGGCCGATGATTGCAGCGAGGGGCAGCCTTCATCGATGGGCATTCAGCGTGGTGGCCGTCTCCGGGCAATAAAAAAGCCCGCCGGAAAGAGGGTCGGCGGGCTAAATCTGACAACAGTCAGGAGGAGTGAGAACATTCTGGATAACTTTACTTACCCAAGTAAGGTATTGTTTCCAATGCCTTGGGAGGCAGTTTACTCCTTCTTTCCAATGCCGTATTGATCTGGCTCAAATAAATCATCATATTCTAATGAACAGTCCTGCCTTACTCCTTCAATTCACGCCATATTGCTGCCGATAGGCTTTGACGGCGGCCAGTTGCGCATCGTTGTTCCCCTTTTCCTCGAGGTAGGCCACCAGATCCGTGAGTTTCACGATGCTCGCCACCGGGATGCCGTGGTTTCGCTCCACTTCCTGGATGGCAGACAGCTCACCCTGTCCCTTTTCCTGGCGGTCCAGGGCAATGACCACGCCTGCCGCCGTGGCCCCCTGCTGTTTGATGATATCCATGGATTCACGCACCGAGGTGCCGGCGGAGATGACATCGTCGATTATGAGTATCCGGCCTTTTAGAGGGTGGCCCACGATGACGCCGCCTTCGCCATGATCCTTGGCTTCCTTGCGGTTGAAGGCGTAGGCGATGTCTTTTCCGTGTTGGTCGTACAGGGCGGCGGCGGTGACGGCGGCCAGGGGAATGCCCTTGTAGGCCGGGCCATAAAGCACGTCGAATTCGATGCCGGCATCCATGATGGCCTGGGCATAATACCTGCCCAGCCTGGCCAGGGCAGCGCCGGTGTTGAACAGGCCGGCATTGAAGAAATAGGGACTGAGGCGGCCGGATTTCAGGGTGAATTCGCCAAAGCGCAGCACGCCCACGTCCAGGGAAAAGTCGAGAAATTCTTTCTTGTAGTCCTGCATGATGGTCTCTGGGTCTGAAAATGATGGAGGCATGGTATCAGGAGTATAATCCGGGGTCATGCGCGTCATTACCATCAATGTGAACGGCATCCGTTCGGCCGCCCGCAAGGGCTTTTTTCACTGGCTGCGGCGGCAGAAGGCCGATGTGGTCTGCCTGCAGGAGCTCAAGGCCCAGGCTGACCAGATCACCGACCGCCAGTTCTGGCCGCCCAGCTTTCACTGCTTCTATCATCCTGCCGAGCGCAAGGGGTACAGCGGCGTGGGCATCTACTGCCGCCAGGAGCCGGATGCCGTGGTGGAAGGCATCGGCTGGGACTGGTTCGACGCAGAAGGCCGCTGGATCGAGGCAAGATATGAGAATCTGAGCGTGATCTCCCTGTACATGCCTTCCGGTTCCCATAGCGAAGAGCGCCAGGCCATCAAGTTCAGGGTCATGGAAAAGTTGTTGCCTTATCTTGTGGAGCTGCGTGGGAGCGGCCGGGAATACATCATCTGCGGTGACTGGAATATCGCCCACAAGGCCATTGACCTGAAAAACTGGCGTTCCAACCAGAAGAACTCGGGTTTCCTGCCCGAGGAGCGGGCCTGGATGGATGAACTGTTCGGCCCCGCGGGCTTTGTGGATGCCTTTCGCGTGGTGAATCAGGAGCCGGAACAGTACACCTGGTGGTCCAACCGCGGCCGCGCCTGGGAGAAGAACGTGGGCTGGCGCATCGACTACCAGGTGATCACGCCGGGACTGAAGGACAGGGTGCTGGGGGCCTCCATCTACAAGCGCAAGCGTTTCTCCGATCACGCGCCCCTGATCGTGGACTACGACATCGGGTTGGAATCTTGAGCGGCGTGGAACCCAAACATGGTTGGGCCGAATCCTTCCTTGTCTATCGCAATCCCCGGGTTGTGGCCATGCTGTTCCTTGGTTTCGCCGCCGGGCTGCCCATCCTGTTGGTGTTTGGCACCTTGTCCGCCTGGCTGCGGGTGGAGGGCGTGGACAAGACCACCATTGGTTTTGTCAGCTGGGTGGCGCTGGCCTATGGGTTGAAGTTCTTCTGGTCGCCCCTTATCGACCGGGCGCCGCTTCCGGTGCTCACCCGGGTACTTGGACAGCGCCGTGGCTGGATGCTGCTGGCCCAGATGGGAGTCATCTACGGCCTGGTGAGCATGGCCTCCAGCGATCCCGTGAGGCACCTGGAGGTGACCGTGCTGTTTGCCGTGATCACGGCCTTTTCCTCTGCCACCCAGGACATTACTATCGATGCCTGGCGTATCGAAGCCATTGGCGAGGATTACCAGGGAGCCATGGCCGGAGCCTACCAGCTGGGTTATCGCCTGGGCATGATCGTGGCGGGCGGCGGCGCGTTCAGCCTGGCGCACTTCTATTCCTGGCCCGTGGCCTACCTGTTCATGGCGGGCTTCATGCTCATCGGTCCCCTGATGGTGATGCTCATTGCCGAACCGGAACACCCGGCGCTGCCGAACGAGGGAAGCAACCGGGAACTGCCTGCCCTGGTGCGACTGAAACACTGGTTCGTGGGGGCTGTTGTGGATCCCTTTCGGGAGTTCTTCGTGCGGGAGGGACCCTTTGCCATGGTGATTCTCGCGTTCATCATGGTGTACCGCATAAGCGACATCACCCTGGGGGTAATGGCCAACCCTTTCTACATCGACATGGGGTACTCGGAGCTGGAAATTGGCCTGGTGACCAAGACGGTTGGCCCCTTCGTGACCATTGCCGGGGCCCTGGTGGGGGGAGTGCTTGTCATGCATTTCGGCAAGATACGCATGCTGCTGGCGGGCGCCGTGCTGGTGGTGCTCACCAACTTGCTGTTTGCCTGGCTGGCCACGCGGCAGGCGGAACTGTTGTGGCTGATTCTGGTGGTGGGGGCGGACAACCTGGCGGCAGGCATTGCCACCACGACTTTCGTGGCTTACCTGTCCGCCCTGACCAATAAGGCCTATACCGCCACCCAGTATGCCCTGTTCAGCTCCATCATGCTGCTGTTGGCCAAGTTCTTCGCGGGCTTTTCCGGGGTGGTGGTTGACAGTACCAGCTATCCCTTCTTCTTTACCTACGCGGCGGCCCTGGGGATTCCGTCGATTCTGCTGATCCTGGTGCTGATGAAGCGGGAGCAGCGCGTGAAAGCACAGGTGATCTCGTGACGCCGGATTTGCTGGGTGCCTTCGTTGTTGGTCTGCTGGGTGGGGTGCACTGCCTGGGCATGTGTGGTGGCATCGTCGGCGCCCTCACCCTGGGATTGCCGAAACAGGATGCCGCCAGCACCGGCTTCTGGGTGTTGCAACTGGCGTACAGCCTGGGGCGTCTCATCAGTTACATGGTTGCCGGTATGATTGCAGGCGGCCTTGGCCTGCTGCTGGCCCAGGCGGGCCCGCTGCATGCCACCCAGCAGATGCTCAGCGTCATGGCCGGGCTGTTCATGATCATGATGGGACTGTACCTTGGGGGCTGGTGGATGGGGCTGACCCGGGTGGAAAAGGCCGGGACCCTGGTATGGAAGCGCATCGAACCCCTGGGACGAAAACTGCTGCCCGTGCGTTCTCCAGCGCAGGCCTTTCTGCTGGGCATGGTGTGGGGCTGGCTGCCCTGCGGGCTTGTGTACAGTGTGCTGATCTGGTCCCTGTCGGCCGGTAGCATGTTTTCCGGGGCCCTGCTCATGGGAGCCTTTGGCCTGGGCACGCTGCCCAACCTGTTGCTCATGGGGGCGGCCGCGGGCTGGATGGGCAGCCTGCTGCACAAGCCCCTGGCGCGCAGGATCGCCGGGGGGCTGGTGATTGTCTTCGGCCTGATGATGCTGTTGCAGTTGCGTCCTGTTGCCTGATCAGCGGGTGAAGAACTGCTGTTTCAATGAAGCATGCAGGGGCTTGTTTTCGCCACTGGGCACGGCTTCGATGGTAATGGTCACGGACTCCTGGTTTTCCACCAGGAACTCGCCAATGTAGTACACGGCGTTCTCTTCCTTGATTTCCCGTACCGGGATAGTTCTCACCTGCCCCCGCAGGTTGCGGGCCATGACCTTTACCCTGGCCGTGACGGGAGTGCCCGTGGTGCCCGGCACATCCTTGATGATGCTTATGTTGATGATGGCCCGGTTGGAGCTGCGCCGGATGTTGTAGCGACTGGCCATCTCGGGGGACAGTTCGTTGCTCAGAAAGGCGTTGTGATGAATGGTGTAGCCGTCCGCCTTGGTGCTGTTTTCCGCTGGGGCGAGGCTGCTTGCCAGCAGCAGGGCCACAAGGGAAAGAAAGATCAGTTTCGTTCTTCGCATGGTGTTCTCCTCGAGTTCTTTTCAGGGGATCTTGCTGTCATGACCGGCAGATCGGAAGAAACCTTGCCGGATATTATTGGACTTGCGTTTGTACACAGTATAGGACACCAGGGCTGTTCTGCCCGAGGAGTGGAAATCCGGTGAAAATCAGGCGGTTTTCTTGATTATCTCGTCGTCGGGTGCCGCGCCATCATCCTGCTCTGCAGAAACCTGGGGGCTTTCCAGGGCGGCTATGACCTTCTGCAGGGTTCCCAGCTGGATCTTCTGTTGTGCGGTGTCCTGCTTGAGTGTCCGGAGACGCTGGCGCACGGTGGTGCGGGAACGGCCTGTGAGCTTGAGATCCGACAGTTGCTGGGACAGTACGGCGCGGTGCTCGTGCACCTGGGCGGTAAGGGGATCCAGGGCGGTTTCCAGCCAGTCCTTTGCGTCGTTGTGAGCGTTGCGGAAGGTGAGTTCCACGCACCGTACCACAGTCTGGAAATAGCGCTTGATGGCGAAATGTTTTTCCGTGAGTGTGGTGCGGGGACTCTTGCGGAAGATTTCCGCTTCCTGGTAGATGAGGTTGAGTTCCACCTGGTGGCTGATCAGTGACAGCATGCGGGG
>CAZWRE010000002.1:0-7411 GCA_964636335.1 uncultured Sedimenticola sp.
CGCCACCGGTTTCCATGACGATCAGCCGTTGAATATTCCGAAAATGGGGAACCGCCACTGCCCTCGCGCCAATAACCGCCGGCATCAGGGCACGACCTGGTCAATGACCAGCTCCACGGCACCGGCCTTTCCGGGTTCCACAATCACCTCGTTACTCTGCAAATCACCACTGCCGGCCATGGGCTGGTTCCCCTTGGCGATGCGCGCGGCAATCTTCAATCGGGGATAATCCGCCAGATGGCTGCCCGGTTGAAGCATGTTGGCGTCACCAAGCTTCACCCGGACGGGCAGGTCTCCCGCTGTCAGACGGATGGCCGCCACGGGCATGGGCCGTCCATCGGCCTGCTTGGCGAAGATGAACAACCGGTCCCCGGGCTCTACCTTGTCCTTGAGATCCGGGCTGAGGCTCACGCTGAGTTCGATTTCACCACCACTCGCGGCCGGCCCGGTTTCCGGCTTGCCGGATGCCGCCATCCCGCCCACGGAAGAACCGGGGTCTTCCACCGTGATGCCAGCCTTTGCCGCCTGTTCCCGTGCCTGGCGAATCAGCACACGAAGTTCCTGCACGTAATCGGGGTTGTCGGCCAGGCCGGCTTCCGCCTGGCGCCAGTAATAGATGGCATTCTGGTAGTCGCCGGCTTCCATGGCCCCCTGTCCCGCCAGCCACAGGGCCGTGGCATCTTCGGGATCCTTGTCAAGGGCCTCACGCACCAGTTCATAAGGACGGCCGCTGAGCTTGCCACCCTGAGCCATGGCCAGGGAATCGGCCAGGGCGATCAAGGCCTGGGGATGATTGTCCGTAAGAGCCGCCAGCTTTTCGTAGGCCTTGACCGCATCCGCGAACCGGTTCATGGACTGATAGACACGCCCCAGCATGAACCAGCCTTCAGGGTCATCGGGGTTTTCCCGCATCCTCTGTTCCAGCTTCGCCAGCACTTCTTCCATGCTCAGGGTCTTGCCGCCGGCATTCATGTCATGGGGATTGGGCGCTCCCGGTGTGCCGCTCATGCCCAGCAGCTGGGGCGAGCCCAGCTTCATATACAGCCCGATGCTCAATAACGGTACCAGTATGGCCACGCCGACCGTCGCTGCCCGGGCGCTGGCGGGCCGCACCCGCGCAACCATATCGTCACCTTCCGTATCTTCCAGCAAGCCCGTTTCCAGCTCCTCCCTGGCCTGGGCATAGGTCTCCTCATCGAGATCACCCGCCGCCTTTTCACGCTCGAGCTCAGCCAGTTTCTCTTTTGCCAGAACCAGGTTCTGCTCGCGCTGGTTGTCCGCGATATCGGGACGTTTGCGCAACAGCACGAAGGCAAGCACAGCCACGCCCAGCCCGGTCATCAGGGCAGCAATTATCCAGAAAGTCATTATTTATCCCCGGTGGAATCGTCTTTGTGATCCTTACTGTCGAGCAATTGCTCCGCGCGTCTGCGCTGTTCTTCGGTGAGCAATGGTTCGGCACTGGCCGGCCGTCGGCGAATGATGCGAATCAGCATCACCAGCCCCAGGACAAATATGATTACCGGCCCCAGCCAGAGGATCACCGTGCTGGCCTTGAAAGGCGGCTTGTACATGACGAAATCGCCATAGCGCGCCACCATGAAATCCACGATCTGGTCCTTGTCTTCCCCTTTCCTCACCATCTCGTAGGTCTTGCGTCGCAAATCCTTGGCCAGCTCGGCATTGGAATCAGCTATGTTCTGGTTCTGACAGACCAGGCAGCGCAACTCCTGGATCAGCTCCTGGTAGAGCGCCTCCTGCTTCGGGTCAGAAAACTGGTAGGTGTCAATACGTCCCAGGGCGCTGCCCGCCAGGAACAGGGCAAGCAGAAAAACAGGAATTCTGTTGTTACGGACTGTAAATCTCATCTACTGCTCCGCGGCTTTCTGCTGCTGAAAATATTTGGCGAACTTTTCCTGCCATACCTTGGGATAAAGAGCACCGGCATGTTTTTCCCGGATGATGCCCTGGGCGTCGATAAGGAAGGTCTCCGGCGCGCCATAGACGCCCCAATCAATGGCGGCATCACTCTGGGGGTCGAACCCCACTTCCGTGAAAGGATTGCCCTTCTGTTTCAAAAAGGCGATGGCTTCCGCCTTGTCGTCACGCCAGTCCACACCCAGGATGGGAATGCCCTGACGTTTGAGCTCCAGCAGGTAGGGATGCTCTTTCCAGCATTCCGGGCACCAGGTGCCCCAGAAATTGAGCAGCCATACCTTGCCCTTGTAATCACCGCTCTTGACCCTGTCATTGTCCGCAAGCAGATTGGCTAGATCGATAACCGGAGCCTGGCGGCCAATGAACTCGGTGGGAATGTCCCTGGGGTTGTATTCCCCCTTGTTCATCTGCACCAACACGAAATAGAACAGCCCGGCCATGGCCAGGAATATGAACAGGGGAATGAAAGCGCGATTCTTGCTCATGCGGTCGCTCCCGCCCGTCCCGCCATGACGGCGCGGCGGGCCAATATCCGATAACGCTTGTCCGCGGCGGAAAAAATACCGCCCAGGGACATGATCAGGGCGCCCAGCCAGATCCAGCGCACATAGGGCTTGTGATAGAGACGCACGCTCCAGGCGCCCTCGTTGCCCAGGGGTTCACCCATGGCCACGAACAGGTCACGGGTCAGGCCCGCATCTATGCCCGCCTCGGTCATGGGCATGCCCGAACGGTAATTGCGCTTTTCCGGATACAGGGTGGCAATGACTTCCCCGTTCCGGGTGATGACCACCTCGCCCCGGTCGCCCTCGTAGTTCGGCCCCTTCAGGTGGGTGGCGCCATTGAAGGTAAAGGCATAGCCGCCCATTTCGAAGGTTTCCCCCTTCTCCAGGCGCAAATCCTTCTCCGTGCTGTAGATGGAGGTCAGGGTGATGCCCACGATGAATACGGCGATACCCGTATGGCCCAGGGTCATGCCCCATTGTGACAGGGACAGACCACCCAGCCCCCGGCCCCGCGCCTGCTCCTTGACCGCCCTGAGGCTGGTGAAAAACACCCAGAAGGCCAAAGTCATGCCCAGTGCCGCCTGCCAACTGAACTGCTGCATCACCACCACGGGATAGAGCACGCCGAAAACCAGGCTGGCCACCAGCGCCAGACGCACCTTGGGCCAGATGTTGCTCATGCTGTCCTTTTTCCAGCGGGCCAGGGTGCCCAGCCCCACAAGCACGGCCAGGGGTATAGTCAAGGGAATGAACACGGCGTTGAAATAAGGCGGCCCCACGGAAATCTTGCCCGCGCCCAGGGCATCCATGAGCAGGGGATAAAGCGTGCCCAGCAGGATGCTGGCGCAGGTGACCACCAGGATCACATTATTGAGCAGCAGGGCCGTTTCCTTCGATACCAGATCGAAGCGCACATAGCTGCGAATACTGGAAGCGCGCAGGGCATAGAGCACCAGGGAGCCACCCACCACGGCCACCAGGAACATCAGGATGAACAATCCTCTCGACGGGTCCGAAGCGAAGGCATGCACGGAAGTCAGCACCCCGGAGCGCACCAGGAAGGTGCCCAGCAGGCTCAGGGAAAAAGCGAAGATGGCCAGCAGCACCGTCCAGGCCTTGAAAGCGCCGCGCTTTTCCGTCACCGCCAGGGAGTGCATCAGCGCCGTGCCCACCAGCCAGGGCATGAAGGAGGCATTCTCCACCGGGTCCCAGAACCACCAGCCACCCCAGCCCAGCTCATAGTAAGCCCACCAGGAACCCAGAGCGATACCCAGGGTGAGAAACACCCAGGCGATCTGGGTCCAGGGACGGGACCAGCGCGCCCAGGCCGCGTCCAGGCGTCCGCCCAGCATGGCCGCCAGGGCAAAGGCGAAAGGGATGGCAAAGCCCACATAGCCCATGTAGAGCATGGGTGGATGAATGGCCAGGCCCGGATCCTGCAACAGGGGATTGAGATCACGGCCTTCGGGCGCCGGCGGCATGAGGCGCTCAAAGGGATTGGAAGTGAACAGCATGAAACTGAGAAAGCCGATGGAAACCAGCCCCAGGATGCCCAGCGCCCGGGACATCATCAGGGGTGGAATGCTGCGCCCGAACAGGGTCACGGCCGTGGTCCATGCGGACAGGATCAGGGCCCACAGCAGCAGGGAGCCCTCATGTGCGCCCCAGACACCGGAGATCTTGTACAGATCCGGCAGGGCGGTATTCGAATTGGATGCCACGTAGAGCACGGAGAAATCGCTCTGCATGAAACTCCATGTCAGGCAACCGAAGGAAATCGCCATGAACAGGAATTGCAGGCGAGCCGCCGGCTTGGCAATGGCGACCCAGGAAGCAATGCCCTTATGCGCCCCTATCAAGGGCAACACAGCCTGCACCATGGTCACCACCAGAGCAAGAATCAGGGCAAAATGTCCAATCTCGGGAATCATAGCGGCTTGTTCCCCTTGGCCATGGCCTCGATTCCCTTCTGATGGCCCTTTTCAAGGGCGTCCGCCACTTCCGGCGGCATGTAGTTTTCATCGTGCTTGGCCAGGACTTCCTCGGCCAGGAAGACGCCATCGGGTCCCATGCGTCCCTGGGCGATCACACCCTGCCCTTCCTTGAACAGATCCGGAAGAATCCCCGTGTAGGCCACTTTCACGGCATGATGATTGTCCGTGACCTTGAAATGCACCGTGAGCTTTTCACCCCGCTCCAGAGAACCCGGTTCCACCAGCCCTCCAAGACGAAATACGTGATTGGCCGGCGCCTTGTTCTCCGCCACCTCGGTAGGCGAGAAGAAATAGGAAAGATTGTTGCCCAGGGCATTGAACACCAGCCATGCGGCGGCGCCCAGCACCACCAGGCCAACCACCAGGAAGCCCAGTCGCTTGTGTCTGGCTTTCATGATTTTTGCTCCGATTTGAGTCGAATGAGACGGGAAATGCGCGAAATTGCCGCTTTTCTTCGTTGACGAACCATGATCGGCTCGACCACCATGAGCAATGCGGTCACCCCGAAGGAACCCCAAACATAGAGGGCATACCCCCCCATGGCGAAAAATTCTGACAAACCACCTTTCATCGGCGTATCTCCGGAAGTTCCGACACCCAGCGCGCATCCTTTTCACGCTCCAGGATAATGGACCGCACCCGGTACAGGGACACGGCAATACTGTAGGCCCAGAAGGCGAAGGTCATGATGAGCATGGTCTGCAACATGATGGTGCTCATACTGGAACCGTTCTTGATGCTCACGGAAGCACCCTGGTGCAGGGTATTCCACCACTTGACCGAGAAATAGATGATGGGAATGTTCACCACACCCACCAGCAGCAGCACGGCGCCGGCCCGATCAGCCCGGCGATTGTCGTCTATGGCTCCCTGCAGGGCAATGAAGCCTATATAGAGGAAGAACAGGATCAGCTCCGAGGTCAGGCGGGCGTCCCAGACCCACCAGGCGCCCCACATGGGTTTGCCCCAGAAGGCCCCGGTCCACAGGGCGATGAAGGTCATGATGGCTCCCGTGGGCGCCAGGGCCTGTGCCATCATGGCAGACAGCCGGGTGTTGAACACCAGGCCCACCCCGGCCCAGAAGGCCATCACCACGTAAATAAACATGGACATCCAGGCGGCCGGCACGTGAATGAAAATGATGCGGTAGCCCTCGCCCTGCTTGTAGTCCGTAGGCGCAACGAAGAAACTCATGTACAGGCCAACGGCCAGCAACAGCACGGCGATCCAGGTGGATACCCGGGCGATCTTTCCAGCCAGGGGGTAGAAAGTGGCCGGCGAGGAGAACTTGAAGATATTGACCATTCGTCCGCTCATACAAAACCGCCCGCGATTCCAGGCACTTCAACATGTGACCACAGAATAGCGGCAAAATTCCTGCCGCGGCTTAAATACCCATTAAGATTCATCAAATTGTTCCGGTTCATGTGTAACCCTGGCCCGAATCATTCCGCCGATATCCTCAACGCCGCCGCGGTTGCCAGAGGGGCCGCCAGTATCGACAGAAGCAGGATGGCGCCCAGCATGGACAGATGCCCCGCGCCACCCAGGCCGGATGCTTCCGCTTCCACGGCGCCAGCGCCAAAAATCAGTACGGGAATATACAACGGCAGCACCAGCAGGGAAACCAGCACCCCACCACCACGGATGCCCAGTGTCAGGGCAGCACCGATGGAACCGATGAGACCGAGAGCCGGCGTGCCGATGAGCAGGGTCAGCATCATGACGGCGATAATCTCTCCCGGCAGGTCGTACTGCAGCCCCAGCAGAGGCGAGAGCAACACCAGGGGCAGGCCCGTCACCAGCCAGTGGGCAAACACCTTGCCCAGCACCAGGATGAACAGCGGCTGGGGCGCCAGCAGCATCTGTTCCAGGGCGCCATCCTGGTAATCCACGAAGAACAGCTTTTCCAGGGCCAGCATGGACGCCAGCAGGGCCGCCACCCAGAACACGCCGGGAGCGATGAGGCGCAGGGTCTCCAGCTCGGGTCCTATACCCAGGGGAAACAGGCTGACCACGATGACAAAGAAGAACAGCGTGGTCAGCACATCGGAGCGTCGCCGCATGGCCAGCAGCAGGTCCCGATGGACGATGGTGCGGAAGGCGCTAAACATGACCTTCCTCCTTCCAGCCCAGGCGCAGCTTCTTCACCTTGCCGGAAGTCAGGGCGACTTCCTGGTGGGTGGTCAGAACCACCAGGCCACCGGCAGCCACGTGATCCGCGATCACCTTCTCCAATAATGCCACCGCCGCCACGTCCAGCCCCACGAAAGGCTCATCGAGAATCCACAGGGGCGCCCGGCTCAACAGCAACCGCGCCAGCGCCACCCGCTTCTGCTGCCCCTGGGACAGCACCCGGGCGGGCAGATCCTCGTGGCCGCGCAGGCCCATGCGCTCCAGCACGTCCCAGGCCTGCTCCTCCCGCACCGCCAGACCAGCCATGCGGCAGGCCACGAGCAGGTTCTCGATGCCGGTAAGATCATCCTTCAAGCCGTTCTTGTGGCCCAGGTAAAGCAGCTCGGCGGCAAACTCGTCCCGCTGTCGGCGGATGGGCTCCCCCTTCCAGCGCACCTCTCCCTCCGTGGGCGCCACCAGGCCGCAGAGCGTACGCATCAGTGTGGTCTTGCCGCTGCCGTTGTGGCCATGGAGATGCAGCAGCTCTCCTTCGGACAGGGTGAAGCCCACACCTGAAAACAGGTGCCTGTCACCACGGGTACACTGCAGATTATCGACTTCCAGCATGAACCTGAGCTGTTGCAACACTCAAAGGAAGGAATCTTACAGGGAAACGGCAAGAAATGCTCTTTCCCCCGGCTGCTCGACCAGCTTGTTCAGTTCAGCAGGGGAAGAACATGGGTATTGAAAGCCTCTTCGTCCATCTGGCCCCTGTGGATGTACTTGATGCGCCCGTTGCTGGCAATGACCACGGTATAGGGAATGATGCCGCTCTCGTTGCCCCATTTGCGCATCAAC
>CAZWRE010000003.1:0-24644 GCA_964636335.1 uncultured Sedimenticola sp.
CTGTCATGGCAAGAATGGAGAAGGCAGTGTGCTGTCACGTGTGGCCACGGATCGCGTTCTGGACAAGGATGATGATGGCAAGAAGACCATCACGCTTGCCAAGGGTGATGTCGTAACCTGCAGTCTTTGTCACAAGAACAAACTGTAACGGCAACCATTTCCAGGAGCAATCCGCTAGTTGCCTGTGCCGTGTATTGCGGCACAGGCTTTTTTCGTGTGGATAACCCGGGCTGGAATCGGACTGGAGGTTGAAAATGCTGTTTTGCAATCGACAGCCGCTACCCGCCTCGGAAAGATGTTTTCGGAACCAGCAGCTCATGCGGTTGCCAACAGGTAAAAATGAAACCGCGCCCTTTGTCGGGCCAATAATGATTTGTTTAGTGCTCGCGCTCAGCAAGGCTTAAAGGTTTGCTTGCTAGATTCAGGATTGGTCTCGCCACATATACAGCAAATGTGTGGTATATATCGGGTAGAAATATATCAATAACAATACGGGAGGAGTTGTACATGACGCTTAGAAACAAACTGGCATTTTCTTTTCTGGCAATCGGTCTTCTTTTTGCCGTGCAGGTCTTTCTGACCATTCAGAGTAATCGTCATCTCGCGGAACTGGTGGAAGAAGCCGTGGACAAGAACCAGATGGCCATCGCCGATTTGAACAGTCTGGCCACGGAATTGCAGAAATTGCGGCGCTATGAAAAGGAATACTTCATCTACATTGGTGATGCCATCAAGAAGCGGCATTATGAATACGAATGGAACACCGCGTTGCAGGCCATCAATGAGAAGCTTTCCAGAATGCTGGACAACAAATCACAGTTGTTTTCCCCGGATGACCACCAGAAGTTTCTCCAATAGCAGAAAGCAGTGGACTATTACGCTTCCGAGTTTGCCAAGATCATTCGTCACTATAACGATATGCGCCTGTTCGGCAAAAAGGCGGTGGAAGCAAGAGCCATGCATTCAGTGGATGCCAACAGCATGATCGCCGACGGCAAGAACCGCCTGGCCCGGGTGATAGAAGAGATCTCCGCAATGAGCGAGGAACGGACCAAACGTTCGCACGGCCTCATCGAGGACGTAGAGGAGACTTTCGATACCGTGGTCTGGGCTTCCGTGGGATTTTCACTCCTGGCGCTGGTGATTGCCGTCTTGCTGGTTATTCGGATTCCCGGCGCCCTGGTGAGCGGTATTCGGCACATGACTGAACAGGTGGAGCGACTTGGTGCGGGAGATTACAGCCAGGCCGTGAAAAGGGTCGGTATCGGGGAACTGGATGAACTGGCGGCCGGTCTGGAAAACATAAGACTGGGGGCGTTGAAAAAGCGTCACAAGTCCTGACAGGAAAGTATGCCCGCTTTCACGCCATCGTGTGGTGGTGTCTTTTCAGGAAATATCACGTGATGAAAATACTATTGCTGGAAGATGATCCCCTGCTGGGGGAATGCGCCAGGGTAGGATTGGCACAACGCGATTTTCTCGTGGACTGGGTAACCGAGATGAGATCCGCTCGGCACCTGTTGCAGGTGGAAGACTATAGTTGTCTGTTGCTCGATCTCGGCTTGCCCGATGGCGATGGCCTGGGCTTTCTCAAGGAATTGCGCGCGGCGGAGAATCCCATGCCGGTGATTATCATCACAGCCCGTTATGAAGTGGAGGAAAGGGTAAAGGGACTGGAATATGGCGCGGATGATTATCTCACCAAGCCCTATTCCCTGGATGAACTGGCGGCAAGGCTACGCGCGGTGTTGCGGCGCCGTGAGGGCAGGGCAAGCAACATCCTGGAATGCGGCGGGATTCGCATGGATCCCCTTTCCATGTCCACCAGTATCGACGGAAATGAAATCGACCTTTCCCCCATGGAATTCCGCCTGCTGCGCGCCTTCCTGCAGCAGGTGGGGAAGATACAGACCAGGGATAATCTGCTGCAGGCGCTTCGTGGTGATGACAAGGAGGAAGTGGCCAGCAACCTTCTGGATGTGCATATTCATCACCTGCGCAAGAAGCTGGGCAGTGAGCGTATCAAGACGGTGCGCGGTCTGGGTTACATGTTCATGCAGGACGATTGACCTTGCGATATTCCCTGTCACTGGCCCGGCGCCTGCTGCTCATTCTGGCGGCAGCCATGCTCGCGGCGCTGGTGGTGATCACGTACAGCCTGCTGGAATACGTGGACAAGGAGGCCGAGGAGGTGCTGGATGCCAGGTTGATACTGACCGCCGAGAACCTCCTGCGGCAGTCCCGGCGGTATGTGCGGGAAGGCAATCTCAATGAAGTATGGCTCACCCTGGAAACCGTACGGGGTCTGGAAAACGCCTGGCTGGGAAAATTCGCCAATGCCGACAAGCTCGTTTTCGGCGCGGACGACCACAGGCCAAGGGAGGATGAAGTACGATCCTATATCTGGCTCACCAGCGGTGATGGCAAGGTGGTGGTTGGTCAGGTACTGCCCGGCTATGACCCCGGCCATCCCGAGGAGGAAGGGCTCAGGACCATCCATCATGACGGCGCGGAATGGCGGGTGGCGGAGGTTCGGCAGGATGGCCTGCACCTGCACGTTGCCCAGCGGGACGACCTGAGAGCCTACCTGGTGAGGGAAATCGGCTGGAAGCTGATGGAAAAGCAGCTCATTACCATTCCCGTGATTGTCTTTGTCCTCTGGCTGGGCATACGGCGGGGATTGCGCCCCCTGTCCCGCCTGAGCGAGCAGATCGCCAGCCGCAAGCCGGACAATCTGCAATCGGTGCGGCTGGAGCAGGTGCCGGGCGAAATCGTGCCATTGGTGAAATCCATAAACGACTTGCTGGAGCGTCTTCGCGTCACCCTGGAGAGTGAGCGCAGCTTCACCGCCGACGCCGCGCATGAACTGCGCAGTCCCCTGGCCGTGGTGCGAAATGTGGCGCGCATCATGTCCCGGTCCAATAATCTTGCGGAAGTCCACCAGGCGAGTGAGCTGCTGGACAAGAGCGCCGTGCGCATGGCCGACCTGCTTTCCCAGTTGCTGCACCTGTCACGCCTGGACAGTCTGGTGCGGGCGGAATCGTCCACCTGGGTGTCATTGCGTGAACTGATGCGTGATCTCGTCGGAGAATTGCTTCCGCTGGCGTCCCGCAAGGGGATTCGCCTGGCCTATCTCAGTACCGAAGAAGTCTGTCTTTCCGGTGACCAGGAATTGCTTCGGCTGATGTTCCGGAACCTCCTCGGAAATGCCATGAAGTATGGCCGCGCAAATGCGGAGATACGCACCCGGATTCAGGAGGAAACGCTGTTTGTTGAAGTGGTGGATGATGGCCCGGGAGTGGAGGTGGGGGAATTGCCGCATCTTTTTGATCGGTTTTTCCGCAGTAAGCAGGCCAAGCAGAAGGTGGAAGGCAGCGGCCTGGGGCTTTCCATCGTGCGGCGGGTGGCGGAATTGCATGGTTTCGGGGTCAGCGCCGCCAATGGACAGGAAGGAGGGCTGGTGGTTAGCGTGCGGGTGCCGGCCGGGGCGTGGCGGCGTCTTTCCGGAGAATGCGTGGATGGCGAGGATGGTGCTGCCACCGGTTAGCCGGAATGTTTCATGAGGATGCGGGATGTTGGAGAAGTTCCGGCGAGGCGGTTTGTTCGATTCGCCAAAAAGCATGGCCGTGGCTGGTTCGGGTGAACCCCTGTGTCAGGTGATATGTTCCTCCAGCCTGATACCCAGTATTTCCAGCATGGCGCCGCCGAACGCGCCGCCAATGATCCCCCCGAGCAATCCCGGCGGAGCCGCGTCCAGCACGCCCTGGTAGCGGCTGACCTGGCCCAGTTCGGGAATGGTGAGATAGCTTTCTCCTATGATCCAGAACACCGATGCCACGGCCACGGCAATGAGCCCGCAGACCAGGGGGCCGCCCATTTTCAGCGCCAGCGTGCTGCTCAGCAGTGCCAGCCGATGCTTGATCAGGAACACATAGCAAAGTCCCACCAGGGAGACGGCAATGGCGGCGACTGCCCAGTGGTTGCTCATGAGTGAGGCAGTGCTGACCACCAGGTAGAGCACGGGGCCGGATGCCAGGCCGGCCATCAACCCCGTGCCGGTCTGGGCCAGGGGTTGCGAGTCACGAATCTCCCGCTTGGTGAAGAAGCCCCCGGCGATGAAGCCCAGTACCAGGGCGATGCCAAGCAGCAGCAGCGGCTGGTGGTAGCTGGCAAAGAGTATCTGGTAGGAAATGGCCGTCAGTATTCCCGTCAGGGTGCCTCCCAGGGCAACGAGCATGCTACCGAAGAATGCGGAAATCACCATTCCGGACAGGGCGCAGGCGAGAACCAGCGCCAGCCAGGGAGAGATCTCCTCGATGAGCAGAAAGTTGAGCATGCCGGCAAAGAAGCCTCCGAACAGGGCGCCGGAGAACGCCCAGATGATGGCCTTGCCCAGGATTTTCGAAAGCTTGTCCAGCATGGTATCCGTGCTATTTTCCGGAAGAAGGGGTGCGAACCAGCCAGCCCTTGCCGGCATTCTTGCAGAAGGTCAGGGGCCTGCCGGTTTCGCCGGTATCCCCGTCCGGGGAGAAACGCACCTGCCGGCAGGGAATTTCCGAGTCGTCGAGGGTATTCAGGATCATCACGTCGCCCTGGCGGCCCGATGCCGGGTTGCTCCAGTGGCGGCTTTCTCCGTCCGCGGCCGTATCGAGAGCGTCCTTCAGGGCCTGTGACATTGCCGCCCAGTCGCTTTCATCGAGGTTGCCCAGGCTTGAGTTGCGCAGCCATTGCCAGTTGCTGGCCTGGCAGTCCAGGGACGCCAGAACGAGCGCCAGGATCGAAATCATGCGTAATCTGTATTTCATCTGTGTCGGTGCCGACCGTGGGGACATGCAGCCAATTCTACACGCTTCTTCCCGGTTCCATCATGGACGACCATGTCAATGGGGAAAACAGGGTAGTTTTTCATTGACCTGCAAGGTGAATATCAGTATTTTACAATGTTTGGATTTTGTCGCTTCAGACAAGACCGGATTGGGTAATTTTGGAGGTTATCGCGGTGGAATTGACTGGCGCTGAAATTGTCGTCCAGGCACTGAAAGAAGAAGGCGTTGAGTACGTCTGGGGCTACCCGGGCGGCGCCGTTCTGCATATCTACGATGCGCTGTTCCAGGAAAAGGCCGTGCAGCACATCCTCGTGCGCCACGAACAGGCGGCCACCCACGCCGCCGACGGCTATGCCCGGGCCACCGGCAATGTCGGCGTGGCCCTGGTGACATCCGGTCCAGGCGCCACCAACGCGGTGACCGGCATCGCCACGGCTTACATGGATTCCATCCCCATGGTGGTGCTCACGGGTCAGGTGCCCACGCCCTTCATCGGCAGTGACGCTTTTCAGGAAGTGGATATCACCGGTATCACCCGTCCCTGCGTCAAGCACAATTTCCTGATCAAGCGGGTCGAGGATATTGCCGAGACCATGGCCAAGGCATTTTACATTGCCCGTACCGGCCGTCCCGGTCCCGTGCTGGTGGATATTCCCAAGGATGTCACCGACCCCAATATCAGGATTCCTTTCGAGTATCCGAAGAAGGTGAACATGCGCTCCTACAAGCCCGTGGAGAAGGGCAATGCCCGGCAGGTGCGCAAGGCCGTGGAGTTGATGGTCAAGGCGCGCCGGCCGGTCATCTATACCGGCGGCGGCGTGGTGCTGGGTGAGGCGTCCGACGAGTTGCGCAAGCTCGTGGCATACACGGACTTCCCCGTGACCCATACCCTCATGGGCCTGGGCGCCGTTGCCGCGTCTGACCGCCGTTTTCTTGGCATGCTGGGCATGCACGGCACCTACGAAGCCAACATGGCCATGCACGAGGCGGATCTGATCATTGCCGTTGGCGCGCGTTTCGACGACCGGGTCACCGGCAAGCTGGCTCAGTTCTGCCCCAATGCCAGGATCATTCACGTGGATGTGGATCCGGCTTCCATCTCCAAGAACGTGCGCGTGGACGTGCCTATCGTGGGGCAGGTCAAGCCCGTGCTCAGGGACATGCTGAAGTTCCTCAAGGAACGCAAGAGCGGCCCGGACAAGGCGGCGCTCAAGGACTGGTGGGCGCGTATCGATGCCTGGCGTGGCGTGGACTGTCTCGGCTACATTAACTCGGACAAGGTGATCAAGCCCCAGTTTGCCATCGAGACCCTGCACAAGGTAACGAAGCGGCGCAATTTCTACCTGACCTCCGACGTGGGCCAGCATCAGATGTTTGCCGCCCAGTTCTATCCTTTTGAAAAGCCGCGCCGCTGGATCAACTCTGGTGGCCTGGGCACCATGGGCTTTGGTCTGCCTGCGGCCATGGGTGTGCAGCAGGCCTTTCCCAAGGCCACCGTGGCCTGTGTCACCGGCGAGGCCAGCATCCAGATGTGTATTCAGGAGCTGGCCACCTGTTCCCAGTATGATCTGCCGCTGAAGATCATACTCCTGAACAATGGCTACATGGGCATGGTGCGCCAGTGGCAGGAATTCTTTTACGACAAGCGCTATTCCCATTCCTACGTGGATGCCTTGCCGGATTTCGCCAAGCTGGCGGAAACCTATGGTCACGTGGGCATGACCATCGAAAATCCGGGTGATCTGGAGGCTGCCTACAAGGAGGCCTTCGGCATGAAGAACCGGTTGGTGTTCATGAATGTAATCATCGATCCGGAGGAAAACGTCTATCCCATGATCGAGGCGGGCAAGGGGCACCATGAAATGCACATGTCCCCGCACCTGTCCGCGGAAAGGGAGCTGGCCTGATGAGACATATCATTTCCGTACTGATTGAAAACGAAGCGGGCGCCCTGGCACGGGTTTCCGGGCTGTTTGCCGCGCGTGGCTACAATATCGAGTCTCTTACCGTGGCGCCCACTCAGGACGACACCTTGTCTCGGATGACCATCGTCACCTATGGTGACGAGATGATCATCGAGCAGATCATCAAGCAACTGAACAAGCTGGTGGATGTGGTGAAACTGCTGGATCTGTCCGACGGCCCCCATATCGAGCGTGAGCTGATGATGGTAAAAGTCAGGGCGGAGAAGGGCGCGCGTGAGGAAATGAAGCGCATGGCGGATATCTTCCGCGCCAACATCATCGACGTTACCGATTGCAGCTATACCATCGAGCTGACGGGCGCTGGTGACAAGCTGGATGCTTTCCTCACCGCGGTGAACGACGATCTGATCATGGAAGTCGTGCGTTCCGGCCCCCTGGGCATCTCCCGTGGCGCCAAGGGACTGGGGCTGTAGGGGATCCCGAAACATATTATTCAACTATCAGACAAATCAACAGGTAATCACATGAGCATCAACATCTGTTACGACCAGGACTGCGACATTTCCCTGATTCAGAACAAGAAAGTCACCATCATCGGCTATGGTTCCCAGGGCCATGCCCACGCCAACAACCTCAAGGATTCCGGCGTGGACGTGGTGGTTGGTCTGCGCGCCGGTTCCGCCTCCGCGGCCAAGGCGGAAAACGCGGGGCTGACCGTGAAGCCGATTGATGAAGCGGTACAAGGCGCGGATGTGGTCATGGTGCTGGCGCCGGATGAATATCAGGCGGCCCTTTACCAGACGGTGATCGAGCCCAATATAAAGGAGGGCGCGGCGTTGGCCTTTGCTCATGGTTTTGCCATCCATTACAACCAGATCGTGCCCCGGGAAGATCTGGACGTAATCATGATCGCACCCAAGGCGCCTGGTCACACGGTACGCAGCGAGTTCGTCAAGGGTGGCGGCATTCCGGATCTGGTTGCCATTTACCAGGATGCCACCGGACAGGCCAGAGCCATTGCACTGTCCTATGCTTCCGCCATTGGTGGCGGGCGTACCGGCATCATCGAGACCACTTTCAAGGATGAGACCGAGACGGATCTGTTTGGTGAACAGGCGGTGCTCTGCGGTGGCGCCGTGGAGCTGGTGAAAGCCGGTTTCGAGACCCTGGTCGAGGCGGGTTACGCGCCGGAAATGGCCTATTTCGAATGCCTGCATGAGCTCAAGCTGATCGTTGACCTGATGTATGAAGGCGGTATCGCCAACATGAACTACTCCATTTCCAACAATGCGGAGTACGGCGAGTACGTGACCGGCCCCAAGGTCATCAATGAGGAAAGCCGCAAGGCCATGAAGGAAGCCCTGCACAACATCCAGACCGGGGAATACGCCAAGCAGTTCATCCTGGAAGGTCAGACCAATTATCCTTCCATGACCGCCTACCGTCGTCTCAACGAGGCGCATCCCATCGAGCAGGTGGGCGCCCAGTTGCGTTCCATGATGCCCTGGATCAAGAAGATCGTGGACAAGAGCAAGAACTGATCCGTTCCCTGCTGATGAAATCAAAGCCGGCCTCGGGCCGGCTTTTTCATGTCAGCCGATCTGTCTGTCCGGTTTCCTACTCGGGAGCAGGGCCAAAACGGGGATAGTCGCTGCCGGGGGGCAAGGTGAAGCCTTCATTTTCACTGCATCGGGTTAGCGGCAGGATCAGCAGGGAGGGTCTGGCCCCGCGTCCCACGGGAACCAGGCGCAGTACGGCGTCCTGGCAGTCGTCGCCGTTCACATCGGCGAAATCGACGGACAGGATGCGGTATCCGGGGGCCTTTGGGTCTCGTATGCAGCGCAGGCCCATTCCGGTGTGATAGATATGGCCGCGGAACAGGCCGTTCTCGAAGCGGCAGTCCCGGAGATCTTCCTCCCTTGGCTGCATGGGCATGTTGCTCATGAACATGGAAAAATTGGGCATGCCCGGCATGGGAGGCGGACAAGCCGCGGGATTGCGCAGCAACAGGTCGAGGTCACAACCGGGCCGCAAGGGAAGGTCGGTGATCTTGGCGTTGTGGAAGTCATAGTTACTGACAAAATCACGGGAGGCTTTCCTGGAGTATTTCTTCAGGAAATTCAGGTAGCGGCAGTCGTCATCGGCTTTCATCCACAGGCGGCGCTGGATACGGTTTCCCCAGCGGCCGCTGCCTTCCAGGAGCCGGCTGTTCAGCTTGCCGCAGTCGGCGGGTATCCTGAAGCGCTCTTTTTCATAGCGGGACACGGGAAGCTCGATTTCGTATTCCTGTACTTTCTCACCCGTGTAGGGAGCGCTGAAGTAGGGGGCCGCCACCTTGGTGGCGGAATCGGCTGTAGATACGAACGACAGGATGACAAGGGCGATGAAAGGAATGATCTTGTTCATGATTTCCCTCCTCCTTTGTTGTTCTGGTTTCTGGCTTTCATTTCCTGTTTGCTGATCAGCTTGATCATGCGGCGGCTCAGGTCCGCGGTCAGGTTGGCGAAGATTCTGGCGGAAATCAGCGGTCGGTGGCGCATGGTGCGTTCTATGCCCTCCCGTGTCAGCACCAGTACGGTACTGTGTTCCCTGACCACAGCATCGGTTTTTCGCGGAATATTGGCGAACAGGGCGACATCGCCGAAGACATCGCCGGGGGTGAAGCGCTCCAGCATGTTGCAGCTTTCATCGTCCATTCCGGGTAGACAGACCTCGACCTTGCCAGTCAGCAGCACGTAGAGCTCGGTGCTCACCTGGCCGCGACGGAAGACGAAGTCGCCCTTGTTGTATTCCACCATGCGGCCGGTCAGAATGAACTGGCGTATCTGCCAGGGCTTGAGGTTCTTGAACAGTGGGCTCTTTTCCAGCACCTTTTTGCGCAAGCGCAGGGAAAGCACGTCCCAGATGGTGACCAGCCGCAGGGAGGAGACCGCCAGGGGGGTGATGATGAAATCGGCGATCAGGGCCGTGGCGATGACCAGGGCGCCCAGGGCGCCAAACTGCTTTATGGGCTCGAAGCTGGCCTGGGTAAAGACCAGAAATCCGGCGATCAGCGCGATGGACGTGGACACCACCGGCAGGGCCTCGCCATAGATGCTGTGCTCCATGGCGCTGTTGTGGCTTTTTCTTGCCTTCAGTTCCCGGTTGTAGCGCAGCATGAAATGCAGGGTGTCATCCACGGCGATGCCTATGGCTATGGCGGCGGCCATGGTGGTGCCGATGTTCAGTGGAATTCCCATGTAGCCCATGAAGCCGAACATGATGATGACCGGAAAGAAATTGGGCAGCGCGGCAAGCAGGCCGACCTTTAGCTCCGTGAACAGCAGACCGATAATGAGCACGATGATCGCCAGCAGAATGGCGATGGATTGCAGCTGGCCGGAGATCATGGCGTTGGTGGCGGACAGGGTGAGCACGGAATCGCCGGTGATGTGGGCGCGCAGGCCGGCGTCCAGGTTGTGATCGATGAAGGTCCGCAGGTCTTTCAGGGTGGCCTGCAATTTTTCGCTGGATTCGATGCTGTGACGCACCAGGATGCGGGCGCGGCTGTAGTCGTCGGATACATAGGCAGCCACATCCTTGTGATTGAGGAAGATCATCAGCTCCGTGATGATGTCGTCCGATTCCGGCATCAGGGGGGCATCCAGTTCCTGGAAGGCGCCATTGAGCAGGGAAAGGTAGTCGGCAAAGGAGGTGGAGGATTCGGACCAGCCCTTTTCACGTATGTATTTCTGTATTTCATCCAGTTCTTCCAGGTAGCGGACTTTGAGGAATGTATCCTCGATACCGGATTCCACGATGATGGACAGGGATTCCAGACCCGCCAGATTTTCATTTACCAGCTCGATCTTCTGCCGCACTTCGGAATCCTTGCCCAGGCTGTCTATGGCATTGTGGTTGATATGGATGCGCGGAATGCCGACGATGGCCACCAGCGTCCAGACAAGAAAGAAGAAAATGATGGCGCGGCGGTGACGCCACAGCCATTCCCAGTAGCGCTTGGCCAGCAGGCGGGTCTTGCCGCTGTAGATGCGGGCCTTGCCATCCAGTTGCCATTTGCCCGCCAGGGCGAGTACGGAGGGAATGAGGATGACAGTTGCAAGGAAGTTCAGAGCCAGGCCCGTGGAGGCCACCAGACCGAACTGCCACAGCGCTTCAATACGGCTCAGTCCCACGGAGAGAAAGCCCAGATAGGTGGTCAGGAAAGTCAGCAGCACGATGCCGCCCATGCGTCGTGACATATGCTTCAGGGCGGCGGTGGTATCCAGTCCCGCTTTCTGGCCATGGCGAAATTCGGCCAGAAGATGGATGTCCTCGGTTGATCCCACAATGATGAGCAGAATGGGGATGATGGATGTCACGACATTGATCGGGATGTCAGCCGCGCCCATGAAGCCCAGGGTCCACAGTATGCTGAAACCCGCCGTCAGGATGGGCAGCAGGATATCGATGACCTGGCGCAGCAGCAGGAAAAGCGCGATGAGCAGGGCGGCGACGGCGAGGGGAAAGAGACTGGTCTGCTCCTGTCGGATGCGTTCGGCGATTTCCGTTCTCACCTGGGGAAAGCCGATGGAAAAGCTGGTCTGGTACCAGGGTTGCAGTTTCCGGGCGATGGCGTCCAGTTCACGGGTGATGTCTTCGTCACTCCATGCGTGCGCCTGAGTGTCGGCCTTCTTCATCAGAATGGCGACGGCCATGACATTCCTGTCCGGTGAAAGCAGGATGTTGCGCAGGAATGGGTTCTTGCGCGCCTCTTCCAGGATGTGTGCGGCTTCTTCCTCTGATGTGGGCAGTTTCCGCAGATAGGGCTTCTTGTCCAGATAGCCGTCCACGGTCTTGATCCAGGGCACGGTGAACAGGCTTTCCACCTTGCGCACAAAGGGCAGTTCCTGAAGTTCGTCCAGCGCTTGCCGCAGGGCTTGCAGCTTGTCCCTGGCAAGAAGGTTTTCGGATTCCAGATACAGCAGGCTCGCCTGTTCTTCACCAAAGACGGCTTGCACCTGGCGATAATATTCCTGTTCCTCGTTGTTCTGCACCAGCATTTCGTCCGCGGAAATACGCACCTCCACCTTGTTCAGTTGGGAGGTGGCGATGATGGACAGCAGCAATACGATGCCGAGACCGACAACGGGATGAGCCGAAAAGTAGCAGAGAATCCGGTTCATGAAGGGCAGGCCTGCCGGTTCGCCGGCGTTCCGGCTGGAGGGTCGCCACATGGCGGGCGAATATGGGTGAACAAAAAGTTCATCACTGAATCAATGGGTTACGCGGGGAACAATGGAGCTGGTCTGTCAGGAAAGCATAACACATGGAGGTGATCCTGTGACATCCTCCGCTTCGGTTCCCTCCAGGGGGATGGCGGTTTGAGATAAGGGCCGGAATGCCGCTGCTGAATCATATTGGGGTTCTCCAGCCCAGAGGCTATACTTGCGGCATGGAAGCGCACAAAGAAGATATTGTGGATCTGGAAACACACGCCCACAAGCGGGGGCGGGGTATTTATCTGTTGCCCAACCTGTTTACCACCGCAGCGCTGTTTTCCGGTTTCTATGCCGTGCTGGCGGCCATGAACTCGCAGTTCGAAAAGGCGGCCATTGCCATATTCATTGCCATGATTCTCGATGGACTGGATGGGCGGGTTGCTCGCCTGACCAATACCCAAACGGCGTTTGGCGCGGAATACGATAGCCTTTCGGACATGGTGGCCTTTGGTCTTGCGCCGGCGCTGGTCATGTACGAGTGGGCGCTGCATTCCCTGGGAAAGCCGGGCTGGCTGGCCGCCTTTGTCTATACCGCGGGCGCGGCCTTGCGTCTGGCCCGCTTCAACTCCAAGCTGGATGTGGCCGACAGCAACTACTTCCAGGGCCTGCCCAGTCCTTCCGCCGCCGCCATCGTGGCTGCCAGCGTCTGGGTAGGCGTGGACAATGGCATGACGGCGCCCTATGTGGCCGTCATCGGGGGAGTAATCACCGGGGTCTGCGGCCTGTTGATGGTCAGCAATATCCAGTACAACAGTTTCAAGCATATCGACCTCAAGGGGAAGGTGCCGTTTGTTGCCCTGGTGGGAATCGCCCTGGTGTTCGCCATCATCCTCATGGAGCCCCCGTTGATCCTGTTCCTGGTATTTGCCCTGTATGCCCTTTCCGGACCCGTGGGCATGGTTCGTGCTTTCATGTCGAAACAGGAAAAGTGATATCGTCATCATCGTCTGGCTCAGGGGTGATCCGTATTTGTCACCGGAGGCGGTTTGGCAACCACTTTCCGCACTCTTGCGTGATCTTGCCACTCATACCGGCCGGAGAGGGTGAGCCCTGATGAATATCGGCCTGGTCGCTGATTCGGTTCTGGTCGCGGTGGCGATGGTGTGTACCGCCCTGCTGATTCGCCGGCGGGCAGACATCTCCCGGGAATTTCAGAAAAGCTGGCGCAGCGTGATTGCCGGCATGTATTGCGCGAATCTGGGGTTGCTCCTGAACCTGAGCCGGGATTTCGACGGGCTGTCCGGTTTTCTGGTCACCGGTCCCACGGAGACCAATCTTGTTGTCAAGACCTTGTTCTACGTGTTGTGCATGCTGCTGGTTTTCAATGGCGTCAGGCAGTGGTATCCACTCATTCTCTCGGTGCAGCGTAGCGGCGTGCAGAAGGCGCGGCTCTACCGCAAGCTGGTGGAAGAGGCGAACAGCATTTTTCTTCGCTGGGACAGTCAGGGACGGATCGTTTCCATCAACCGGTTTGGTGAGGAATTGTTTGGCTACAGCCGGCATGAATTGGTGGGCAAACCCGTGGTGGGTACCATCGTGGCCGAAAAGGATGCCGAAGGCTTCGACCTGGCCGCCATGATCGATGATATCCAGCGCAATCCGGATGAATACAAGAACAATGAGAACGAGAACATCACCAGGGATGGACGCCGCGTGTGGATAGCCTGGCGCAATGCCTACATTTCCGAAGGGCAGAATGGTGAGCCCGAGTTGTTGTCCATCGGTGTGGACATGACCGGCAGGAAGCAAGTGGAGGAAGCCATATACGCCCTGGCTTCATCCATCAGCTATGGCCGGGGCAAGGAAAACATGCTGGGAGACACCATGCGCCATCTTGCCCAGGCGTATGGCGTGAAGTACGCCTTTTACGCCGTGTACGCCGATGACAGCCATGGGTCCATGCGGGTGCTGGCCCTGTGGGATGGTCGGGAGGTGAGTGCGGGCAATATATATGATCTCGAGGGTACCCCATGCAAGGACGTGTTGCAGGGGACGCTGGATATTGTCGAAGAAAATCTACCGGATCGCTACCCTGATGATTCCACCCTGAGGGACTGGGGCGTGGAGAGTTATTTCGGCACGGTGCTGAAGAACGCCGCCGATGAGGTCATCGGCATCATTTCCGTGATGGATACCAGGCCGATGCGTTTCCCCGAGTGGAGCCGATCGGTGCTGTACGTGTTTGCCGACCGTATCAGCGGCGAACTGGAACGCAGGAATGCCGAGGAGAATATCTACCGGCTGGCGCATTATGACGCACTCACCGGGTTGCCCAATCGCCTGTTGTTCCATGACCGCCTGGAACAGGCCATCGCTCATGCCGCGCGCAACAGGCAGTATGTTGCACTCCTGTTCCTGGATCTGGATCGTTTCAAGCACGTGAATGACAGTATCGGGCATGCCGGTGGCGACGTGCTGCTCAAGGAGGTTGCCAAACGCCTGCAGGGTTGCGTGCGCACTTCGGACACCGTGGCCCGTACCGGCGGAGACGAATTCATCGTTCTGCTTTCCGATTTTTCCACCGAAGAAGAGCTTCTGCAGACCACCAGCGTCATGGCCGAACAGTTCGTCAAGGTCATATCCCGCCCTTTCCACATCGAGAGCATGGAATTCTATGTCTCGGTGAGCATCGGGATCACCGCTTTCCCGCAGGATGGCAGCAATATTGATTATCTGATCCGGAACGCGGATATTGCCATGTATCACGCCAAGGACAAGGGACGCAATCGCTTCGAGTACTACCATGCCCGCATGAACGAAATCGCGGAAAGGCGCAGCCGCATGGAAAGTGAACTGCGGGTGGCCGTTCACAGGGATCAGTTGCGCCTGCATTATCAGCCCGTGGTGGATGCGCGGGATGGGCGGATACTCTGGTTCGAGGCCCTGTTGCGCTGGCAGCATCCGGAACATGGCCTGGTGACGCCGGAAGATTTCATCGGCCTGGCGGAGGAGTCTGGTCTGATCCTGTCAATTGGCGAGTGGGTTGTCGAACAGGTGTGTCGGCAGCTACAGGCCTGGAAGCGATCCGGGTTGCCGGTACATACTCTGGCAATGAATCTTTCCATGCGCCAGTTGGAACGGCCGGGCCTGATATCCGTTCTGGACAGACTCTTGGAACGGTATGACATCGCCCCGGAAAACCTGATTCTGGAAATCACGGAAAGCATGCTGATGGAGGATCCAGAGAGCATCCTGCCCGTCATACAGGCGCTTTCGGCAAGGGGATATGTGCTGGCCATGGATGATTTCGGCACGGGCTATTCGTCCTTTGGGCAGTTGTGTCATCTGAATGTGGATTCCCTGAAAATCGACCGCAGTTTCGTTGCGCAGCTCGGACAGGATGGCAGCGCGGAGAGCATCGTGTCCGCGATTATCGGCATGGCCGGCGAACTGGGCATGCGAGTGGTGGCCGAGGGCGTCGAAAACCGCATGCAGATGGATTTTCTGCGGGAACAGGGATGTTATCTCATGCAGGGCTTCCATATCGGCCATCCCATGGATAGCGAGGAATGTGAGCGTTTCGTCCGCGAGAACGAACACTCTTGGCAGGTGATGAATACTTAGGTTATAGTCAGGCCCTGTCCGTGTTTTGAAGAACCAGACCATGATTCGGCAAGCCCAGTTTCACCGCAGCCCGTGTGAACCGGTACCCAGATACCGGGGCCTGCTCCTGCCTGTTGGTCCGCTGCTGCCCTGATGGGCATCGACGACACACCCGCCCTGGCGAGGGCCAAAGCAACGCAAGACAGCCAAGAAACCCAGAATACAATCCCTGACCAACGGGATGGAGTTGCCTGATGAGCAGTGACAAACTGATTATATTCGATACCACCTTGCGCGACGGTGAGCAGAGTCCCGGCGCGTCCATGACTCGCGAAGAGAAGATCCGCATCGCCAAGAAGCTGGAATTGATGCGGGTGGATGTCATCGAGGCGGGTTTTCCCATCGCCAGTGAAGGCGATTTCGACGCTGTGAAGGCCGTGGCGGAGTCCGTCAGGGATTCCACCATCTGTGGCCTGGCGCGGGCCCTGGAAAGGGATATCGACCGCGCCGGCGAAGCCCTCAAGCCTGCCAATTCCGCGCGCATCCATACCTTCATCGCCACTTCCCCCATCCACATGCAGCAGAAGCTGCGCATGGAGCCGGATCAGGTGGTGGAGCAGGCCGTGTGGGCGGTGAAACGCGCCCGCAACTACACCGACAATGTGGAATTTTCCGCCGAAGACGCCGGGCGCTCGGAGATGGATTTTCTGTGCCGCATCGTGGAAGCCGCCATTGATGCCGGCGCCAGCACCATCAACATTCCCGATACCGTGGGCTACAACCTGCCGCATCAGTTCGGCGAGACCATCCGCGAACTCATGGAGCGGGTGCCCAACTCGGACAAGGCCGTGTTCTCCGTGCATTGCCACAATGACCTGGGCCTGGCGGTGGCCAATTCCCTGTCCGCCGTGCTCAACGGCGCTCGCCAGGTGGAGTGCACCATCAATGGTCTGGGGGAGAGGGCCGGCAATGCTTCCCTTGAAGAAGTGGTCATGGCCGTGCGCACCCGGCAGGATGTGTTTTCCTGCGATACCACCCTGGATACCACGCAGATCGTGTCCTGCTCCAAGCTGGTGTCCAGCATCACCGGTTTCCCGGTGCAGCCCAACAAGGCCATTGTGGGCGCCAATGCCTTTGCCCACGAATCCGGTATCCACCAGGATGGTGTGCTGAAGAATCGCGAGACCTATGAAATCATGCGCGCCGAGGATGTGGGCTGGAGCCACAACCGCATGGTCCTGGGCAAGCATTCCGGGCGCAATGCCTTCCGCACCCGCCTCAAGGAGCTGGGCATCGAGTTCAGTTCCGAGGAAAAGCTCAATGCGGCTTTCCAGCGGTTCAAGGCCCTGGCGGACAAGAAACACGAGATCTACGATGAGGACCTGCAGGCCGTGGTGTCCGAGTCCGTGCATGAACAGCGTGACCCGCGCATCAAGCTGGTGTCCCTCAAGGTATGCAGCGAGACCGGCGAGACACCCACGGCAGATGTGGTGATCTCGGTGGATGGGGAAGAAAAGGCAGTATCTTCCGCGGGCGCCGGCCCCGTGGATGCCGCCTTCCAGGCCATCGAATCCCTGCTGCGGACCGGTGCCAGGCTGACCCTGTACTCGGTGAACAACATCACCAGCGGCACCGATTCCCAGGGCGAGGTCACTGTACGTCTGGAAAAGGACGACAAGCTGGTCAACGGCCAGGGAGCCGATACGGATATCGTCATTGCTTCGGCCAAGGCCTATATCAACGCCGCCAATCGTCTGATGGCGCCCGTGGAGAGGGAGCATCCCCAGGTGGGAGACGTCTGATCCCATGGATGCCGGTTGCCGTCAGCAGTATCTCGATGCCCTGGGAATCATTTCCTGGGTGCGTCGTGGGCCGAAGGCGGGTGGTGCTGAGACCGGGGCAGATGGGGAGCACGTGGAAACGCCGCCTCCCGTTGCTGAAACAGTACCGGTTTCGACGGAAGCTCCACCGCCGGAACCGGCGTCCGGCTGGCAGGCCCTGCAAGCCGCTGTGGCCGGCTGCCGGGCCTGCGAACTGCACCGCGGCCGCACACACACGGTGTTCGGCGTGGGTGACCGCAATGCCAGGCTGATGATCATCGGTGAGGCGCCGGGCGCCGAGGAGGATCGCCAGGGAGAGCCTTTTGTGGGTCGGGCCGGCCAGCTCCTCAACGCCATGTTGCGCGCCATTGGTCTGGAGCGGGAGCAGGTGTTCATCGCCAATATCCTCAAGTGCCGTCCACCCGGCAATCGCAATCCCGCGCCGGATGAAGTGGCTGCCTGCGCGCATTTCCTTCGTCAGCAGGTGGCTCTGGTGCGGCCGCAGGTGATTCTGGCCGTGGGAGGCGTGGCGGCCCATAATCTGTTGCAGACGGATGACGCCGTGGGACGGCTGCGCCGGCGAGTACACGCCTATGGCGAAAACCGCATCCCCCTGCTGGTTACTTATCACCCTGCCTACCTGCTGCGCCGCCCGGAGGAAAAGGCCAAGGCATGGCAGGATCTGCAGAAGCTCCACGGATTGCTACATACGGACTGAAGATGCTGGAAGCCCGCGCCATGCAGGCGGGAGATTTGCCCGCCGTCCTGGCCATTGAGCGCATGGCCTACCCTCATCCCTGGAGCCGGGGAATCTTCGAGGACTGTCTTGCCATCGGCAGCTACGAGTGCCGGGTCTATGAAGAGCAGGGGGAGTTGTGCGCCTACAGCGTCATGTCCTGGGGTGCCGGGGAAGCGCACCTGCTCAATATCTGCGTGCATCCGGAGCGCCAGGGCCGGGGCCTGGGGCGGGAAGTGCTGCAGCAGGTGATAGGGCGGGCCAGGGAAAAGGCCGCGGACAGTCTGTTCCTTGAGGTCAGGGTGTCCAACACCGGCGCCCGCAAGCTCTATGAATCAGCCGGATTCAACGAGATCGGCCAGCGTTTCGACTATTACCCCGCGGCGCGGGGCAGGGAAGATGCGCTGGTATTCGCCTTGCCTTTGTTGTAGCGTACTCGGTGATATTCCCAAGCTTGCATGAAGGTATCCGTCATGGCAGATGAAGACAAGGACAAGACCGCCGCCAAGGAAGCAAGAAAGAAGGTAGCGAAGAAAAAGACGGCAGCGGCGAAGAAGAAGGTGGCAAGGAAGAAGGCGGCGGCGAAGAAGGTCGCGAAGAAAAAGGTGGCGACGAAGAAGTCTGCCGTAAAAAAGAAGGTGGTGAAGAAAACCTCGGCAAGGACGGCGTCGGGCAAGGGTGAAGCAGGGCCGACGGAAACCGCAGCGGAACCGGCAAGCCTGTCCGCCGGAAAGGCACAGGCATCGAGCGACCAGGCCGTGCCTGCAACGCAGCCCCCGGTCGATTCTCGTCCTTCCCGGGCTCCCGAAGGCGAAAGCGCCACCTGGTGGCTCAACCTGGTGCTGGCGCTGGTGCTGGCCGCCATCGCCGCCCTCATGTACGTGATGATGCAGTTCGGTGAGCTCAAGGGTATGGACATGGAACGCATCTGGTCCTATTTTTCACCATCCTCCACCCCGGTGGTTGAGCAGCAGGCGGTTCCCGAAGCAACACCGGTGGCGGAAGTCATCGTCGTGGAAGAGGAGGTCATCGTTACCGGCGCGCCTGCCGCGGATTTGCAACCTCTGCCCGAAGATCAGGTGAAGCTCCTGTGGGAAGCGTTGATGGTTTCCCCGGACAAGCCATGAGTTATTCCGCATCATGAAGAACAAGCTGTTACCCGTACTTGCAAGCCTGCTGCTGATCACGTTGGGTGTGATGCTCTATTATTCCGCCACGCCCTACATGAATCTGTTCGTGGCCCCCATGCTCAAGTCCATGGGGTTTGAGCGGGCGGAGCTGGCTCTGGCGGCCATGTTGGCGCTGATTGCTTTCATTGGTGCCCTGATTGCCGGTTTCTTCAGCGTGTTCCTGTTCGAGATGGTCAGCGGCGGCTATCGGCCCCTGAACATGGGGCTGATCTATGCCACGCCCATCGTGGTCATTCACCTGTTCATGGTGGTCATGGAATACTTGAACGGCGGCAACATCTCCCTGGGAGGGCTGTTGCTCTACCTCGGGGAAGTGCCGGTCATCTACATTGGGTTCCTGCTCATGGCCCGGGCGGGAAGCAGCGTAGCCCGGCGCTTCTTCATGCCCGAAGCGCCGGTTTCCTGACCTGTCCTCATTTGCGCGAATACAGCCCGGTAATGGTGCTGTCCGCCAGTTTGTGCTGGTTGATGTAGAAGCCCACCTGGGCTGCCGGCGCATCTTCCTTCAGAGGCAGTTTCTCCACATCCAGCGCATACAGGGTGATGTGGTAGTGATGGATGCCATGTCCCTTCGGCGGGCAGGGGCCGCCATAGCCGCCGCTGCCGAAATCCGTGCGCGACTGAACGGCCTGTTTTGGCATGAGGCCGGATGAGGGGTTACCGGCATTGGCGGGCAGTTCGCGGGTGTCCCGGGGGATGTTGAATACCACCCAGTGCCACCAGCCGCTGCCCGTGGGGGCGTCCGGATCGTGGATGGTGAGGGCGAAGCTCTTGGTGCCTGATGGAATGTCTTTCCATTTCAGGGCGGGAGAAATGTTTTCTCCATCACAGCCGAAGCCCTTGTATTCCTGCTGCTTCTTCATGCGCACCTGATTGCTCACATCCGGGCTCTGCAGTTCCAGGGCCAGGCTCGTTTGGGTCGTCAGGCCCAGCAGGCAGCCAAATAGAAGTTTTCCCGCGTGTTTCATGTGATTGTCCCCTCATGGAAGGATGGTTTGTCGTCTGCAGAGTATAGCTTCATTTTCCGGCCTTTCGGGGGCTTTGCCTGCATAAGGACACAGCATGGAAGTTTGCCTCTATATTTGAGGTGTAATGCGCGCTGTTCATGGCGGGGGCTGGTTGTCATCTATGATATCGACAATGAACTGCCCCTGAAGGACACGGTATGTGCCCGGAACCATCGCGGCAGCGGCAAGGTTCTGAAGATCCTGGAAACCGGCGGTTACCCTCAGGCCATCGACGGAACATGATGTCCCGCATTTCCTGAAGCGGAACCAAAGAAAAAGGGGCTGTGCTATTGCACAGCCCCTCTGGGACATGGTGCCGAGGAGAGGACTTGAACCTCCACGGGGTTGCCCCCACTAGCACCTGAAGCTAGCGTGTCTACCAATTTCACCACCTCGGCAAGAATCTCAGGCACCGCCTTCGTTCTTGAGGCGCGCACTGTACAAGGTGGCGGTGGTTCTGTCAACCATCAATCTTCATCGGCCTGTACGCCGGGGCGAAACACCCTGTAGACATATACGGGAATATCCAGATCTCCCAGGTGTTTTTCAATGAGGGGTTCCACTTCTTCCCAGTCCAGGCCGCCCACCCCGGTGGCCAGGCGGGGCAGGGCGATGGAAGTGAAGCCCTCCTTCACGGCGATCTTGCGCAACGCCTTGAGAGCATGGTTCACGTTGGGCAGGGTAGCGGATTCGGGTTTGGCGCCATGGCCGTAGCCACCGTTCTGGGTGATGAGATTGATGATGCGCACGCCGTCTGTTCCCCCCCACATCCAGGCTTCCCCCGGCTTGGGGTGATGCTGGTGGCACCAGTGATGGAAGTCCTTGTGCATGGCGGGATATTTTTCGTGCAATGCCTTGGCCAGTCCCTGATTCATTGGATCATTGGCGGCAACACCGTGGGCGATGGCCTGTGCTCTGGTCAACAGGATGTCACCTTCCACATTCTTGATCATTGTTGTTACTCCGTGGTTACTGTTCATTGAGCCTGATTACAGCTTAGAGCCATTCCAATGAACAGGCATTGACCTGAGGCAATATAGCCGGCCGGGACAAGTATTCTGCCGGAAACGGGACAAGGGCGTATAATATGGTCTTGAAATATTCAATACAGTTAAGGTAATCAGGCCTGTGGCCAAATCCAGAAAGAAGCAGAAATCACCCAAAAGTGATCCCTACCGCGCCCGGGAAGAGCGCAAATACGACAATCCCATTCCCAGCCGGGAATTCATCCTGGAAACCCTGGAAAAGCACGGTGTCCCCGTAAAGTTGGAGGATCTTCCGCCCCTGCTTGGCATCGACGATGAAAAGCAGATCGAAGCCCTGGGATATCGAATCAAGGCCATGATCCGTGACGGCCAGCTGGTGCGCAACCGGCGTGGCGGACTCTGCGTGGTGAACAAGAAGGATCTCATCGCCGGAAGAGTGATTGCCCATCCCGACGGCTTTGGCTTCCTGCGCCCCGACGAGGGCGGGGACGACCTGTTCCTCTCTCCCAGGGAAATGCGTCCCCTGTGGCATGACGACCGGGTGGTGGTGCAGGTTACCGGCATGGACAGGCGCGGCCGCCGCGAAGGTTCCGTGGTGGAAATCCTCGAGCGGGCGCACAGCCAGGTGGTGGGTCGTGTGCACATCGAGGCCGGCATGGGTTTCCTGGTGCCGGACAACAAGCACATGACCCACCGGATCATCATTCCCGACGAGCATTTCAACGGAGTGGAAGAAGGCCAGATGGTGGTGGTGGAGATTCTCGAACATCCCACCAAGTGGCGTCAGCCCATCGGACGGGTGCAGGAGATTATCGGCGATCATCTGGCGCCGGGCATGGAAACCGACGTGGCTATTCGCGCCCACGAAATTCCCGTGGTCTGGCCGGAGGAAGTGGAACAGGAAATCGCCGGGTTTTCCTCGGAAGTGCCCGAGGAAGCCAAGGAAGGGCGGGTGGATCTGCGGCCGTTGCCTCTGGTGACTATCGATGGCGCCGATGCCCGGGATTTCGATGACGCCGTGTATTGCAAACGCACGCCCAAGGGTTGGAAATTGTTGGTGTGCATCGCGGATGTATCCGCCTATGTGCGGCCGGGTACGGCCCTGGATCAGGAGGCCTACAAACGGGGCAACTCCACCTATTTCCCGGATCGGGTGGTACCCATGCTGCCGGAGATCCTGTCCAACGGCCTGTGCTCCCTGAATCCTCACGTGGACCGCCTGTGCATGACCGCCGAGTTGTTTATCGACCGGCAGGGGAACATCCTGCGCTCGCGTTTTCTGCAGGGGGTGATGCGTTCCCACGCGCGCCTTACCTATGACCAGGTGGCGGCCATGCTGTATGAAGGAGATGAAGCGCTGCGCCGCGAGCACAGGAAGTTGCTGCCACACCTGAAGGAGCTGAACAATCTCTATCGGGCGTTGCAGGGCGCGCGCCGGAAGCGGGGCGCCATTGATTTCGATACGGTGGAAACCCGCTTCCTGTTCAGCGAGGAAGGACGGCTCAGCGGTATCGTTCCCACCGTGCGCAATGATGCCCATCGCATCATCGAGGAATGCATGCTGGTGGCCAACGTGGCGGCCGCCCGTTTGCTTTTACGCAAGAAGATTCCGGCCCTGTACCGGGTGCACGAGCCGCCCAGTGAGGACAAGCTCAGCGACCTGCATGAGTTTCTGGCCCAGTTGGGCCTCACCCTGGGAGGCGGCAAGAAGCCCACGGCCAAGGACTATGCCGATCTCATCGAGAAGATCAAGGACAGGCCCGATGCCAACATGATCCAGACGGTGCTGCTGCGTTCCATGATGCAGGCCATCTATTCTTCCGAGAATACCGGCCACTTCGGTCTGGCCTTTCCGGCCTATACCCATTTCACCTCGCCCATACGCCGCTACCCGGATCTGCTCGTGCACCGCGCCATTCGGCATCTTCTCGTCGATGGTCGCGCGGAGACCTTTGAATACTCCTTCCCCCAGATGGCCACCATGGGTGAGCATTGCTCCATGACCGAGCGGCGTTCCGATGAGGCCACCCGGGATTCCGCCGACGCCCTGAAATGCGAGTACATGCTGGACAAGGTGGGGCTGGAATTCGAGGGTCTTATCGTCAGCGTGAACAGCTTTGGGGTGTTCGTGGAACTCAAGGACGTGTATATCACCGGGCTGGTGCACATCACCTCCCTGGATCACGACTTCTTCCACTTCGATCCCATTGCCCACAAGCTGGTGGGAGAACGCAGCGGCAAGACCTATCGTCTCGGGGACTCCATCCAGGTGGTGGTGGCTGCCGTGAACCTCGATGACCGCAAGATTGACCTGACACTGGCCAATCGCGGTGAGAAGCCCCAAAAAGGTGACAAGCCCCCGCGCAAGGGGAAAAGAAACAGGAGCCGCCGTTCCCGGCAGCGCAGGAAGCGATGAGCGACGGCGCCCGGGTCATCGCGGGCATTCACAGTGTTCGCGCCGCCCTCAAGCATGGCGCGGATCAGGTGCAGCGCATCTGGTTCGATGCACGACGCAATGACCGCCGCCTGGGCCAACTTCTGTCCCGGGCCCGCAAGTTGTCCGTCGAACTCGTTTCCACCGACAAGGCCGAGCTGGATCGCCTGGCCCAGGGTGGGCGGCACCAGGGGGTCGTCGCCCAGGTGAAGATGGCGGCGGCCCTGAACGAGAACGCCCTGGATGAATTGCTGTCCGGGTTGGAAGAAGCGCCTTTCCTGCTGGTACTTGATGGTGTACAGGATCCGCACAATCTGGGGGCCTGCCTGCGCACCGCGGATGCCGCCGGCGTGCACGCGGTAATTGCTCCGAAAGACAGGGCCGCGGGGCTCACCCCCGTGGCCTGCAAGGTGGCCAGCGGCGCTGCCGAATCCGTACCCTTCATCCAGGTCACCAACCTTGCCCGTACCTTGCGTCAGCTTCGTGAAGCCTGCAACCTGTGGGTGGTGGGGCTTGCCGGGGAAGCGGAGCAATCACTCTACCAGACTGATCTCCGAGGGCCGCTGGTAGTGGTGATGGGGGGGGAGGAGAAAGGCATGCGGCGTCTGGTGCGCGAGCAGTGTGACATCCTGGTTGCCTTGCCCATGGGAGGGGTGGTGGAAAGCCTGAATGTGTCCGTGGCCACCGGCATCACCTTGTTCGAGGCGGTGCGTCAGCGAAAAACCACTTGGTGAGGACGGTGTTGAACCGGATTCAGGCCATGGGCATCGGTATTACCATTGATGACTTCGGCACCGGTTACAGTGCCATGAGCTACCTTACCCATTTTCGTTTCGACCGCCTGAAAATCGACCGCTCCTTCGTTGCTGAACTGAGTCAGCGGGAGGGCGCCGGGGCCATCACCTCGGCAGTAATC
>CAZWRE010000004.1:0-41799 GCA_964636335.1 uncultured Sedimenticola sp.
CAGTTCAGCAGGGGAAGAACATGGGTATTGAAAGCCTCTTCGTCCATCTGGCCCCTGTGGATGTACTTGATGCGCCCGTTGCTGGCAATGACCACGGTATAGGGAATGATGCCGCTCTCGTTGCCCCATTTGCGCATCAACCGGCGGGAGTCCATGGGGTTCAGCACCAGCACGGGGTAGTTGATCCCCAGGCTGCGGGCCACATTGGCCAGCTTGCGCTTCTCGTCCACGCCAATGCCCACCAGTTGCAGGTTCCTGTCGGCGTAGGTCTTCTGGTAGTGGACGAATTCCGGAATCTCGTACTGGCAGGGGCCGCACCAACTGGCCCAGAAATTCATCATGATGACCTTGCCCTTCCAGTCTTCCAGGCTGTGTTTCACGCCGTCCAGATCCTCCAGGTGGAAGGGGGTCATTTCCCAGGCATTATTGGTTCTTTCCGGCAGGGCCGTGGTGGCCGTCTTCGCCGGCGCCGGCTTCTCCATCCCGTTATCCTTTCCCGAAGCCTCCACGCCGGCATCACAGGCAGTGAGAAGCAGGGCCAGAAAAAGCCCCGGCCAGAGTACGCGGCAGCTAACCACCGGCCGCCTCCTTTCCGCTTTCACCGTTTGCCAGCACTTTCCACTCCACGGGATATTTTTCCTGGAGAGTCTCCAGGTAGGCAGCAAGCTTTTCATCGACGATACTCTGGCGCACCTTGTCCTTCATGGATGCGAAATTGCGCGTCTTGCCCGGCCGCCTCTCGATGACCGTGACCAGATGAAAACCTTTCGCCGTACGGATGATGTCGCTCACCTCCCCGTCAGCCATGGACTTGAGACGCTGTTCGATGGCAGGTGAACCCTCGCCTTCCTTGAACCATCCCATGTCACCATTGTGGGAACGTCCCCAGGGGTCGATACTGTACCGCCCAGCCAGCACGAACAGGCTCTCGCCCTGTTCGATTCGCCGCTTCATTGCCGCGGCCTGAGCGTAGGAGGAAACCACCAACTGGCCCACGTGCCACCGCTCCGGCACACGAGCCAATTCCGGGTTGGCGTCAAAATACGCCCTGAGCGCCTTTTCGTCGGGCACCCATTCACTCTCCAACGTTTCCATCATCATGGCGGGCAAAAGTTCGTCAGCATAGGACTCGACCTCCGCATCCACGTTGACGCCTTCGTCCTCCGCCGCCCGGGCAAACAGCAACAACTCGGTTCTCTGGTACAACTGTTCCTCTATCCACCCAACATCCGGCATGGTCGGGTATTCCCCTTCATGCACAATATCGCCATAGGTCAGGCTCAGGCCGTCACCTTCCATGAGAACCGTATCCGGCGCGATACCCTCGGCTACGCGGTCGAGATGAAACGTTACGTGCCGCTTGTCACGCAGCATCTGCAGGGTCAGCAGCCGCAACTGACGGAAGTCTTCCGCCAGCAACGATGCCCGCGCCGCCGCCAAAGCATCGGGCTGTCCGGCATAGGCCGCTTTCAATTCCCGCTCCTTGTCTTCGGGAATGGCCAGTTGTTCCCGCAACCTTTGAATGTAGTAGCGATACAACCGGGAAGTGCGGTAGTCCTCCAGTTCCCGGATGAACTCCGGTCGGCGATCCAACCCCCTGGCTTTGGCTTCCAGGCGCAACAGGCGCAATGCCACCAGGCGCTTGAGCAAATTGCCGCGCAGCGCCGCCTGTTCAGGCGCATCCATGGTATTGAACTGGGTGGCAAAGGGAGATGAACGCACGGCGGTTTCCAGGTCGGCGGCCGTCACCCTGGCCGGCCCGATGGTGACCAGCACCTCCGAGGCCTTGCCTGCTGCAATGCCCGGCGTGACCAGTACCGCCAGCAGAAAAAGGAAGAAAGTACGATTCAGAAACTTCATGGATACAGCAACCTCAGTTGATTCATTCACCCGACAGAAAACCGGGATTCCCGAACAAAAACAGGGAGCGAGGCTCCCTGTTCTTGTCATTGCCATCAGAGCGGTTTATTCATCGGGGATCTTGCCTCCCAGATCCGGGGCACTGGCGTGCATCCAGGATACGGCGGAATCATAATCCTCGAGAATCGGACGCCCTTTCCACACATGCTCTTCATCGTCGGCGATGAAGGGCACACCGTTTTCATTCACCTCATGACAGGCAGCACAACGGAAGGGGCCATGAGAACCGTCCGGGTTGTACTGCGGCGCCTGCTTGTAGGTGGTGGTATCCGCGATGGGCGCCACCGGATACAGGCCGTGAATGGACTGGTGACAGGCCTGACAGGCCAGGCCGGCATGACCCTTGGAATAACGCATCAGGCTGTACTTGCCGGGCTGGTTGATGGGGAAGGCCACACCGCCCTGCCCTTCGACGAAGGGCGCCGCATGACAGTCCGCGCAGTGAGGCGCGCCAGGTGACAGCCAGTAGTCCCGGCCATGAGTGGCCGCCTCATAGGGCACGGCGGCGGCACCGGTGGCACCTTCAGGAAGCTTGAGGCTGGCGATGTCCACCGCGGGATTGGCGGACAGAGGCACCACGTTGATGTCACCATCCTCATCCTTGCTCACCATGGGACCATTGCCCTTCAGCGCGATCACCGCGATATCGGGCACGGTACGCTTCTTGGCCCAGGTCAGCAGGATACCGGATTTGCCCGGAGTGTCATGCCCCTTGGCATCCAGTACCACCTTGGGATCCATATACTTGTCGATAAGCTCCTGCTTGCTCACGCCAATGGCCTTGGCTATCTCGTCCAGGGACTTGTTGCGGATGGTTTCCCCGGTCTGGGCAAAGGCGTTCTTCAGGTTGTCACGCTGATAAAGCTCCCGGGACAACTGGTTGTGGCAGTTGGTGCACCACAGACCCTTGCCACCCTTGCCATTGCCGATGCCGGAGACGTTGGCCTGCAACCATTCGCCGATGGCGTTCAGGTGCTCGTCGGACTCCACGCCGTCCTTGTCCTTGTTGGGATTGGAATGAACATCACGACCTACGTAGCAACCACCGGAAGCATCCCGGTTGTCCGCGTCGGCATAGGCGTTCTTGCCATCCGGCGTGATGGGATAGTCCTCCATGCCGCCATCATAACGATGGGCAGGATGGCATCCCTGGCAGGCACCGGAGCGTCCCTGGGAGTCCGGTAGAGGCACCTTGGTCTGGTGAACCGTGTGAATGGCCTCGGTGAGCGCTGGAATCAGCTTTTCCTTGCCATCCTTGCCCTTGTGGGTGCCGGAGGCCAACACGCCAATGACGTTGTCCGCGTGGCACTTCTGGCAGAGCACGGGATCACGACCCAGGCGGTTCATGGTTGCCCGGCTGTTCGGGTCATAGTTCTTCATGAAATCCGTGCCATTGTGATCGTCGTGCATCTCCAGGATGGAAACGGAGGTAGCTTTCAGATCGGCAATCCAGTCGGACGCACCCAGGCCTTTCCAGAAGGCCCGCTCCTGCTTGTACAGGTTGTACTTCTTGCCATTGGCCGTTTCATTGGCATGACAGTTGGAGCAGTTGGGAATATCGATGGGATTGGTGCCCACGAAAGTAATGGGCTTGCCGCTATGGCTGTCCAGCACGGGCTTGCCGGTATCGGCGTCCACCAGACTCACCCAGTTTTCCTGGAAGGGCTGGATATCGCTCTCCACCAGGGTAAGCAGATCCTTGGCCGCGGTGCGGTCGTTGAAGGGCGTGAGCGGCAGGCCCAGGGCATCCCAAATGCCGGGGTTGGTGAGCACGATGGGCACGTTGTCCAGCACCGGAGACTTGGTATAGACGATGGTTCCCTTCTCACCCGTGTAATGCAGGTGTCCGCCGCTCATGGGGCTGGGCGCCGCCGCGCCGGCCGGGCCGTTGTCCCGCGGCACCGGAATCTGCATGCCGACGAAGAGCTTCTCCTTGTCGGCGCTGGTACCCTTGGGGTTGGTGCCCTTCAGATCCTTGTACACATAAAGGTGGGTAAAGTAGGCATTGGCGACGCTTTCATCCTTCTCGTACTTGCCATTGCCGTTCACGTCATAGGGTACGTCCCAATACTTGAGCTTGTTGCCTTCGGAATAGGTGTTGTCCACAAAACCGTAGGACAGCTTGAAGCGTTTCTTGCCGTCCACAACCACCGTGGGATCTTCCTCGTCGGCTTCCAGCAGTTCGGGATATTTCTTCTTGCCGGTAGCCGTCTTGATAACCTGGGACTGCACGGAATTGTACGGCGGCAGCACACAGCAATAGGTAAAGTCGAAGCCGGTGCAGTGCATGCCCAGCTCATAGTTGATGGTGATGTTGTAATCGTTCTTGGGCTTGCTGGTATCCGCCGCGACTTCCGGGCCGCCATACATCTTGGGACCCACGGATACGGCTTTTGCGTGTGATTCGGCGGCTTTTGCCGGCGCTTTCTCGGCAACTTCTTCCTGAGTGGTGCATGCGCCAACCGCCATTGCAGCAACGATGGCTGCAGACAAGGCTTTTTTCATGATAACCCCCTGTTATCGGGAGATCCCTGAGACGCCGCCATCAAAGACAGGATCCTGGCTGAGACCTGTAATTCCCTGGCAACAACGCCAAAACACTGGTCTAGGGCCAGCTACAGGATTCAGTTATAGGACATTCAATCAATAACTCAAGGGCAGTTCAAAGATTTCCCGCATATATCGAATTTTGATGTCGCCGTCCGCTGGCAACACCCCCCTCCAAATTCGCCTCCTTTGGTACATCTTTGCTCTTGATGAAGGCAACGATTGAAGGATACCACCGCCGCCTCCACGATTCAACAAAATATTCTTTAAAAACAATATGTTAGTATATTACTGAATAATTAAATTATGATTTCAGGGAATAAGCCGGAAGGAAGTCTTCCGTCATTTGGCCCCAGCCAGACCATCGACATGACCTGTATCAATGACGGTCCCGAACATATGCCGTAGTCTTTGAATGGGGTATTAAGGCAGTATCGTATATCCTTGCAGCAGAAACATAACAGCCACCAGATGGTGGAACAGGTTGTCCTGTTGCCCGGAAAACGAAACTCCATTCCGCGCATCAGGCCCCATCCACCTCATCAGGCTGTTCCAGGAACAGGGCTTCCCTGTCCAAAACCATGAATTGAAAATTCCGCGACCATTTCGGACGGAAATCCTTTCCGGGCTGGCACGTGGAACACTCTTGGACAAACAATACAGTTAAACCGGCAGGACACAAGGCATGAGCAAAGACACATCCAACCCATTTGTCTCTCCCCACGGGGGAAAAACCGTTTTCCGCCTGTTGGCGGGCGTCATGGCCATGAGCCTTTCTGTTTCCTCCCTGGCCGTGAACACCGATCCCGATGAATTCGAAGAAGCAATCAAGCTCACGCCCAACGTGGAGAACGGCAAGAAACTGTACAAGGCAAGCTGCATCACCTGCCACGGCCCCGAGGGATGGGGCGTTCCCGGCAGCGGTTATCCGCAGATCGCCGGGCAACTGAAAAACGTGATCATCAAGCAGCTCGCCGATTTCCGCGCGGGCAACAGGGACAACCCCATCATGCGCGCATTTGCCTCGCGCCGCTCCCTGGGCGGGCCACAGGAAATCGCCGATGTAGCGGCCTACGTGGCCAGCATGCCCATGACGCCGAACAATGAACAGGGTTTTCCCCTGCACCTGGAAAAGGGCAAGGCCATCTATGACAAGCTCTGCGCGGATTGTCACGGCAAGGAAGGAGAAGGCGACCCGAAAGAACACATACCCCGCATCCAGGGGCAGCATTACAGCTATCTGACGCGCCAGTTCAACTGGATACGCAATGGCAGGCGACGCAATGGCGACGAGAAGATGATCAAGCAGATCAGGAACTTCACGCCACCTGAACAGGTGGCCGTACTCTCCTACGTGGCAAGCCTGAAGCCGAAGAACGTGGCTCCTCCGGGATGGCGCAACCGCGACTTCGACAGCTTCGACCGCAGCTGGCGGCCCATGAAGATCCACTGAGCCCCCGGTTTACAGGAAAATCCCGAACCAAGCGCCAGACAGGGCGGGCCTTGATTCGGGATCTTGCCATCGGGAGAGGAATGATCAGGCTGCTTCGGCAACCATTCAGTGACTGGCACCCTCGAGTAACTGAATGCAATGCTGATCGCGGAATCCCCGGGCGATATCCTTCACCGTCTTGCCGTCCTTGTTGCGAATACCAAGGTCCGCCCCCCGGCTGATCAGTTCCTTGACCACTTCCGGCTCTCTCACGTCCACCGCTTCCAGCAGTGCCGTGGTGCCGTCATTGTCCTGGGCGTTGATGTCCGCACCCTGCTGCAGCAGATAGCCCACTGCCTGCGCATTTCCGCTGCCGGCCGCCCAGATGAGAGGCGTGGCGCCGTCCCTGGAACGGGCGTTCACATCTTCTCCGGCATCGACCAAGGCCTTGACCAGATCCATATTTCCACCGGATTCAACAGCATACATGAGCGCCGTCTTGCCCTTCTTGTCCGCAAGATTCACCTTGGCACCATGCTTGAGCAACAGATCCACCGTCTTGGCATGGCCATGAGCGGCGGCCAGCATCAGGGGAGTGCGTCCTTCCTTGTCCCTGTCATTGGGGTCGGCTCCGCGAAACAGGAGCTGTTCCACCATATCGTCAATGCCGTAACGAGCCGCCAGCAGCAAGGCCGTGGCCCCGGCCCGGGTACGGGCACTCAGATCGGCGCCGCGCTCGATGAGCAGGGCCGTTACTTCCGGCTCGTCGTTCTCCGCCGCCAGCGTCAGGGCCGTGCAGTCCGCCACCGTCTTGCGGTTCACATCGGCGCCGTGGGACAGCAGGGCCGAAGTCGCCGCCAGGTTGCCGTTCTCCGCCGCCATCATCAGGGCCGTCTTGCCGTACTTGTTGGCGCTGTTCACATCCGCGCCCTTGGCCAGCAGCTTCTCGATGGCCTCCACATCATCCACGATGGCCGCCAGGCGGAGCTCCCTGTCCAGCTCGGGATCACCGGCAAACAGTGAAAAAGACATCAGCAGCAACAAGCTTCCCAAAATAATCCGGATATTCATCTGCAGCCTCATTCCGTAATTCATGACCATTGCCGTCAGCCCTCCTGGGCTGCTTCCCCGGAATCCGGCTCTTCCGGCTCGTCCGGTTCCTCGTGGGCTATGCCCTTGTGGCAATCGATGCAGGTCTTGCCTTCATCCCGCGCGCGGCCATGACGCTTGCGCGCGCTGCGATCCTGTTCGGCCAGATCCATGGCATCCCATTTGTGACAGGAGCGGCACTCCCGCGAGTCCGTGGCCTTCATCTTGGCCCAGACGCGATTTGCCATATCCCAGCGATGAGCTTCGTACTTTTCCTTCGTATCCAGGGTGCCCAGGATCTCATGCATCACATCCTTGTAGGCCAGCACCTTGGCCACCATCTTGGGTCCGAAAGCCTTGGGCACATGGCAATCCGCGCAGGTGGCCCGCACGCCCGAAGCGCTCTTGTAATGTATCGTCTCCTTGTATTCCTCCAGGTTCACCTTCATGGAATGACAGGATGTACAGAACTCCATCTGGTTGGTGTACGCAAGCCCCATATTGAACAGGCCCGTAAAAATGACGCCCGCGATGAATATGATTATAGCCAGACCCAGGCTGATACGTTGTGCCACGGCAATCCCCCGTCTTTTCTAACAGATAGTTATTGATTCAATAAAACATGGCAAACGGCTGTTTCAGGCGGTTCGTTGCGAACAGTTGCCTGATGAACAAAAGCCTTGCCTTCCGGAAACCGCGATCCGGGCCTTCTCTTTCCCGACTCGCTGATCCGGTTGATTATTCACAGGCCGCTCCTCCACGGACCTGCTGTTATTCTGCATACACCACGCCCGGCAACCAGGTTGCCAGTTCGGGCCACCATGCCAGCATGCCCAGCATGATGAGCTGTATGATGATAAATGGTATCACACCTTTGTAGATGGCGCCCGTGGTGACCTCGGGGGGCGCCACGCCCCGCAGGTAGAACAGGGCGAAGCCGAAGGGCGGGGTAAGAAAGGATGTCTGCAGGTTGATGGCAATCATGATACCCAGCCAGACGGGATCCAGCCCCATGGCCAGCAGGATGGGACCGACGATGGGCACCACCACGAAGGTAATCTCGATGAAATCCAGGATAAAGCCCAGCAGGAACATGAGCAGCATCACCACGGCAACAGCGCCCACCACCCCGCCGGGCAGGTTGGTGAGCAATTCACTCACCCGCTCATCACCGCCAAAGCCGCGGAACACCAGGGAGAACACAGCCGCGCCGATGAAGATCATGAACACCATGCTGGTGACCTTCACCGTGGACCGCATGACCTCGCGCAGGGATTCCAGGCTCAACTGCCGCCGCTGGGCCGCCAGCAGCATGGCGCCCACGGCGCCCACTGAGGCCGCCTCCGTGGGCGTGGCCACCCCGGCAAGAATGGAGCCCAGCACCGCCACGATGAGCAGCATGGGCGGCAGGAGCACCGTAAGCACCCGCCACCACAGAGAAGTCCGACCTTCCTCCCGCACCGGCGCCGCCGGCACGCGTTGGGGCTGAAACAGGGCCACGCCAAGGACATACAACAGGTACATGAGCACCAGGCCCAATCCGGGAATCACCGCTCCCACGAACAGGTCACCCACGGACACGGTTTCCAGGTTCCATTTTCCCATGTCCAGTTGAGCCTGCTGATAAGCCGAAGACAGCACATCACCCAGCAACACCAGCACGATGGAAGGTGGAATGATCTGTCCCAGGGTGCCTGAAGCACAGATGGTGCCCGCCGCCACCGCCGGGTCGTAATCGCGCTTGAGCATGGTAGGCAGGGACAGCAGGCCCATGGTCACCACCGTGGCGCCGACGATGCCGGTGCTGGCCGCCAGCAACATGCCCACCAGGGTCACGGAAATCCCCAGGCCGCCGCGCAGGCCGCCGAACAGTTCCGCCATGGTGTCCAGCAGGCTTTCCGCCACCTTCGAGCGTTCCAGCATCACGCCCATGAACACGAACAGGGGCACGGCGATGAGGGTCTCGTTGGTCATCACACCATAGAGGCGGTTGGGCAGGGCCTGCAGGAAGGCGTCATCGAACAGCTCAAGCCATTCGCCCACCCAGGCGAAGATCAGGGACACGCCGCCCAGGGTGAAGGCCACGGGATAGCCCAGCATGAGCACCAGGGCCACCACGCCGAACAGGATGAAGGGCATCCACTCAGCCATCCCGCTTTCCCCGTATCACAGCCAGGCTGCGCAACATCAGGGCCAGCCCCTGAAGCATCACGGCCCCGGGCATGAGCAGCAGCAGGGTCTTGAGCAGGACCACCCCCGGCAGCCCCCCCGCCTCGCGGGAGCCCTCCGCCACCTTCCAGGATTCACTCACATAATCCCAACTGATCCACAGAATGAAGATCATCAGGGGGTAGAGCAGCAGCGCCGTGCCCAGCAGATTCACCCAGGCGCGACCTCGTTCACCAAATTTCTGGTAGAAGATGTCCACGCGTACATGGCCGCCATGCTCCAGGGTATAGGCGGCCCCCAGCATGAACACCAGGGCATGCAGGTAGGTGATGGATTCCTGCATGGCGATCCAGCCGGTGTTGAAGGCATAGCGCAGCAGCACCACGGCAAAGGTGACCAGCACCATGAGCAGGGTGGCCCAGGCCACCAGGCGCCCAGTGAACTCGGCAATGGCTTCCAGTTTGCGGATCAAGGATTACCTACCAGCGAAAGAGTATCCATTGGGGAAGCACCACGCCGTTGGGATCGTCTTCCCGTGTGTCCATCTCGCCATCACCGTCGGTATCCATCAGGTAATAGGGAGGCCCTATCCTGGGCACGATCTTCACCATGTACAGGCGCCCATTGATACGGTATTCGTGAACGGTCCTGCTGTCTTCCTGGCGTATGGTCACCTCGGGCTCCAGGGTCTCTTCCCCGTCGGCGCCGGGGGGAAGCTGCTGGGCGGGTTCTTCCGCCAGGGAAAAGGCGGAGAACAACAGCAGACCGGAAAGGATCAGAATTTTCATGGAGACGTCCCTGGAGGATGAATGGGTGGTCATTATAACTCCAGAAGGATTTCCCTTTCAGCGGCGGAAGGCTCGAATCCGCGCCCGCCGTAGTGATCGAAGATGCCCTGCACAATGGCCTCCGGCTCGTCACAGACCTGGATCAGATCCATGTCCTCGGGGCTGATGGTGCCCGCATCGCACAGGGTATCGCGGAACCAGTCCAGCAGGCCTTCCCAGAAGCCACTGTCCACCAGGATGATGGGAATGCGCCGCCCCTTGCCCGTCTGCACCAGGGTCAGGCATTCCGCCAGCTCGTCCAGGGTGCCAAAACCACCTGGCAACACCACATAGGCCGCGGCATATTTGATGAACATGACCTTGCGCGCGAAGAAATGCCGATAGGTCAGGGAAATATCCTGATAGGGATTGCCATGTTGTTCGTGGGGCAGCACGATGTTCAGACCGATACTGGGCGAAGGGCCAGCGTGCGCCCCCTTGTTGGCCGCTTCCATGATACCCGGGCCGCCCCCGCTGATGACGGAAAACCCGGCTTCGGACAACAATCTCGCCACCTCTTCCGCCTTTTGATACCAGGGATGATCCTCTGGAGTGCGGGCGGAACCGAAAATGCTCACCGCCGGGCGGATGCGGCTGAGTTTCTCGAAACCCTCGACAAACTCGGCCATGATCTGGAATACCCGCCAGGACTCACGGTTCAGTTCCGCGTCCACGGCCGGAGTGCGGGGACGAATGGAGGAAAAATCGTTCATGTGCATTCTCTACAGGTTAAAATCCCTGCCCTTTGGGCAGTAGTCAGGACGGTCACTATAGGCCATGCACGATCTCAATCCAAGACAGCGCGAAGCCGTGGCCTGGCTGGACAGCCCCCTGCTGGTGCTGGCCGGCGCCGGCTCGGGCAAGACCCGGGTCATCACCCGCAAGATCGCCCACCTGGTCAATACCGTGGGCATGGCCCCCCGGCACATCACCGCCGTCACCTTCACCAACAAGGCCGCCCGGGAAATGAAGGCCCGGGTGGCCGAACTGCTGACCGGCGGCAACAGCCGGGGCCTGAATATCTCCACTTTCCATACCCTGGGGCTCAACATACTCAAGAAGGAATGCCGGGCCGCGGGGCTGCGTCCGGGTTTCAGCATTCTCGACACCCTGGACAGTGAACACCTGCTCAAGGAAATCCTCCTCAAGGACGAACCGGACAACCAGGCCATCAGCCTGGCCCGCTGGCAGATTTCCCAATGGAAGAACGACCTGCTCGGCCCCGAGGAAGCCATGTCCCGGGCGGAGGACGAGCTGACCCTGCGCCATGGCCAGATCTATGCCGCCTACCAGCGCGCCCTGGGGGCCTACAACGCCGTGGATTTCGACGATCTCATCCGGCTGCCGGTAGAACTGCTGCGGCAGCAGCCGGACATCCTGGAACGCTGGCGGCAACGCATCCACTACCTGCTGGTGGACGAGTACCAGGATACCAACAGCGCCCAGTACGAGCTGGTGCGCCTTTTGGTGGGCGTACGTGGCGCCCTCACCGTAGTGGGCGACGACGACCAGTCCATCTATGCCTGGCGCGGCGCCCGGCCGGAGAACCTGGCGCGACTGAAGGAGGACTTCCCCAGCCTCAAGGTGGTGAAGCTGGAGCAGAACTACCGCTCCACCGGACGCATCCTGAAAGCCGCCAACCAGCTCATCGCCAACAATCCCCACGTGTTCGAAAAACGCCTGTGGAGTGAGCTGGGCCCCGGCGAGGAAATCCGTGTATTCCAGTGCCGGGACGAGGAAAACGAGGCCGAGCGGGTGGTTTCCGAGATCATCCACCAGAAGGTCATGCACGGCCGCCGCTACGGCGACTATGCCATCCTCTACCGGGGCAACCACCAGTCGCGCATCTTCGAGAAACTGCTGCGCCTGCACAACGTCCCCTATTTCATCAGCGGCGGCAGCTCCTTCTTCTCGCGCACCGAGATCAAGGACCTCATGGCCTACCTGCGCCTGCTGGCCAATCCCCATGACGACGCCGCCTTCCTGCGCGTGGTCAACACCCCCAGGCGGCAGATCGGCCCCGGCACCCTGGAGCAGCTCTCCGCCCACGCGGCGGAAAGGAACATTCCCCTGTTCGAGGCCATCGATGAACTGGGGCTGGCCCAGCGTCTCAAGCCCGCTGCCCTGGCGCGCCTGCGGGATTTCCAGCGCTGGATCCGCCACCTGTCCCGCCTGGCTCACGAGGACGACGCGGTGAAGACCGTGCGCGAGCTTGTCGGCGACATGGACTACGAAGCCTGGTTGTACCAGACCTCCCCCAGCGACAAGGCGGCGGCAAGGCGCATGGAGAACGTGGACGAGCTGCTGGACTGGCTCACCCGGCTGCAACAGGACGAAATGCGTGGCGAAAGCCTGGCGGACATGGTCAGCCACCTGAGCCTGATGGACATCCTGGAGCGCCAGGACGAGGAAACCAGCGAAGACCGGGTCAGCCTCATGACCCTGCACGCCGCCAAGGGCCTGGAGTTTCCCTATGTCTTCCTGGTGGGCATGGAAGAAGGGCTGCTGCCCCACCACAACAGCATGGAGGAAGACAACATCGAGGAAGAACGCCGCCTGGCCTACGTGGGCATCACCCGCGCCCGGCGGGTATTGCACATCAGCTACGCGCGCAAGCGCCGTAAGGGCGGCGAAGTGGTGGATTGCGAGCCCAGCCGTTTTCTGGAAGAGCTGCCCCGGGAAGACCTGGCCTGGGAGGGCCGCGACAAGAACGAACCGGAAGAAAAAAAGAAAGCCAGGGGGAAAGCACACCTGGCCGGCCTCAAGGCGCTGCTGGAATGATGCCGCGCCTGCTCATGGTGCGACTCGCAAGCTCATTGCACCCTGCCCGCAGGGTGCGTTGAGCAAAGCGAAACGCACCGGAAGACTACAAAAAGGCCGGGAGAAAACACACCCGGCCGTTCTCAAGGCGCTGGAATGATGCCGTGCCTGTTCATGGTGCAATTCGCAAGCTCATTGCACCCTACCCGTAGGGTGCGTTGAGCAAAGCGAAACGCACCATCAACGATGCGTTTTGGTCGCGCTTACTGCTTGGACAGCCACTCGGCAATGGCCTTCATCTCGTCGTCACTGACGCCGGCGATAATGGGCTTCATGATGGCCGACTGGCCATTGGCGCGGGTGCCGCTCTTGATATCCTTCATCTGCGCCAGCAGATAGACCGCACTCTGACCCGCGATCTTGGGATAGGTGCCCATGGGCGTGGTCTTGCCGTCGGCGCCGTGACAGCCACCGCAACCCTTGGCCTGATAGGCCGCCGCGCCGGGATCGGCGGCAGCGGCAGGCGCCGCGGCAGGCGCCGCCGCAGCAGCAGGTGCAGCAGGTGCAGCCGCCGCGGCAGCCGGAGCGGCGGGAGCAGCAGCGGCACCGCTGACATTCACCTGACCCACGGGCTTGATACGTGACAGCACATCATCTTCGGCAACGGCCGTGGTGGAAATGGCGGCGACAGCCAACAGGGAAAGAAGGGAAACAGAAAATTTCTTTGCCACGATAGTATTCCTCGAGTCAGTAATATCAGGTTGAGTCAGTGTTGCGGCGGAACGCCTGCGTGCATCACCAGTAATTCATAACTTGCTAATGATAGCATTGTTGTCCGCCAGATGAAAAACCCGTCAGTCATCGACCGGCCGGCCCACCCCGGCAGGCTGCCGCATCGGCCATATTGCCGGGCCACATTCCGGAACAGGAGCGGAAGATGATTTGCTATAGTAAGGCATTGCCCAGGAACCTCTGACTGCTCCATGGACATGGCGGATTGCAATTCCGGATACCCCGCTTCAAGGCGCGAATCACAAACGACAGCCGGTCTGTTGCAAGGATTCGCGCTAGCCTGACGAAGCATGCCGGACGCGAGAAGCGGGCCACGAGTTCACTCGGAGAGATTCCACCAGCCAAAGTCATCGCCATGAGTTCCCAGAAACAGGACAAACCCGAACACATTTCCGACCAGCAACTGCTGCGCGCCGCGCGCTCCTTTGAAGCCATGATGCTCAGCCAGATCGAGATCTCCGCCAAGCTGGCGGACGACCTCAAGCACGCCATCCGCATTGGCATGGCGGTACTGGCGCTGATCGCCATTTCCATCCTGGTACTGCTGCTCACCCTGTCCTCCCAGATCAACCGTATCTCGGACGTGGTGGTGGACATGAACACCAATTTCTCGGCGGTCACCGTGCGCATGGATCAGATGAGCGGGTACATCGACTCCATGGCCAAACGGGTGGCCCTGCTGCAACTCATGGACGAGCAGACCACCACCATGAAACAGGAAATCAGCGCCATCACCGAAGACATGGAAAACATGCGAAAGACCATCCGTGACATGGGCAAACAGGTGACCGGCGTGCGTCATTCCGTCGATGGCATGTCCGTTTCCATCAGCCGCATGGATGACCAGGTACAGCTCATGGCGGCCGACATGCAGCACATGGCCAAGCCTGCCCGCAGCATCAACAAGATATTCCCCATTCCCTAGCCGGGGTCAGGAGACTGCTATGGCGCAAAAGGAAAAACGCATGTTCATCGACATGGTGGGACGCCTGAGCTGGGAGACCCAGCTACATCTGGATGAGCGCCAGCACCATTTCTACATCAACAAGATCATCGTCATCATCATATCGGTGCTGCTCATGATCCTGGCGGGCATCAACGTGTACTACGTGGCGGTACTCTACGAGGATCTCAACGGCATCGTGGACAACATGGACTCCATGCACGGCAACATGCAGAAGGTTTCCAGGCGCATGATACACATCACCGACAACGTCAAGAAATTCGAACACTACATGCAGCGCATGGACAGCATCGTGCGCAACACCGGGGAGATGGCCGGCATGATGCCGTCCATCTCATCCAGCATGCACGAGATGGAAGCGGATATCGCCGTGATGGACGCGGACATGGCCAGGATGGCCACCGGCATGTCCCATGTGGACAAGCGTTTCGAACACATGACCCAGGGAGTAGCGATAATGCGCGTACACGTCCGGGAAATCGCCCGGCCCATGGGTTCCCTCAACCCCTTCATGCCCTGACGCCGGACAGGGCTCAGGGCGCCGACCTGTACTTCCCGACAATATCCGGCAAGGCCTTTTCCAGATCCCATTGTGGCAGGTAGCCGGTTTCCCTGGCCAGGGGCTCGCCATCGAACCAGGCCGAAGCGCGCAGCTTTTCCAGGCGTTCCCGGTTCATGGGCATGGGGCGCCCCGACACCAGCTCCAACAGATCGCCAGCTCTCGCCGCAACGCCCAGCAGCCAGACCGGCATGGTCCCGCGGCCAGGCTTCCTGCCGAGGGCGGCGCAGATCATCTCGTACATCCGGCGGCTGGAATAGGATTGCAGATCCGTCACCGTGAAGGTCTTTCCCTCCATTCCCTCATCCAGCGCCGACAGCAGCAACGCCTGGATCACATCGTCCACGTGCACCAGGGATCGCCGTTCACCAAAATCCGGCAGAGAGGGAAAGCGACCGGCATCGATGGCGGCAATCATCCGCGCCACACCGCCCTGGCGGGCAAAACCGTACACAGGAGCGAGGCGCAGGATCACCGTTTCCAGGGACTTGCCCGCAGCCTGGACCAGGGATTCGGCTTCCCTCTTGCTGAGGGCATAGAGACTGGTGCTGCCATCGATAACCCGGGTGGAACTGGCAAACACCAGACGCTTCACGCCAGCCGATGACGCGGCGGCAAGGAGGTTCCGGGTGCCCTCCACGGTTACCAGCCGGTGCAAGGGATGGTCTTCCGGCCGGGGATCGTCTTGCGCCGGCCCGTGGCTGGCCAGGTGAAACACGAGCTCCACACCATCCAGCGCGGCATCGAGGGAACCGGGTTGCAGCAGATCGCCCCGGCAAACACGCAGGCCCGCAATCCCTTGCGCGGGCGGATTGCGGTACAAGGCACGGGGTTCCACACCACCGGCAAGGAGAACATCCACGAGGCGCCGGCCAATGCGCCCGGATGCCCCGGTGACCAGCACCTGTCTGCCCCTCAGGCCCTCGGTCAGGGATTGCAGGCGCTGGTTCATCTTCCACCCACCAGCCCGCGCAGGGCATCACGCGCGGCAAGGATCAGGAAGCGCCCGTAGATGGACGGCAGGATCACGGCGGATTTGAACATTCCCGCCCTGCCAGCCAGGAACTTGCGGTAGTAGCGCGCCATGCCACGGTGCTTGTGCCATAGCACCCGCAGGGGCACGGCCCGGCTGCAGTGTCCCTGGTGATGCACCACCTCCACATGAGGAACGAAGAGAATCTTCCAGCCTGCGTCGAGAAAGCGGCGGCACCAGTCCAGATCCTCGCAGTGCATGAAATAGCCTTCATCCAGCAACCCCACATCGGCAATAGCCTCACGGCGCAGGAGCATGAAGGCACCGGAAATGGCTTCCACCTGCTGGGGGCCCTCCGGCAGGGGCTGGAGATGCAGGTCCATGGCCCGCTGCCGCCCCAGGGCCTTGCCGGCCCCGCTGGCCAGGGTGGGCAGCTCCCGCCGGCAGCCGCGCTGCTCGCCGCCATCCGGGTTCAGGATGCGGCAGCCCGCCATGCCGGCCTCGGGATGCTTCTCCAGCACCCGCAGCATCTGCTCCAGGGTATCCGGCTCAAGAAGGCAGTCCGGATTGAGCAGCAGGGCAAACTCCGCGTCCCCCGCCCGCAACCCCTGGTTGGCCGCGGCGGCAAACCCCAGGTTGCGGGAATTTCGCAGGAGAACGACTTCCGGGAAGCGGGTTTCAACCTCGGCCGCGCTGCCATCCATGGACGCATTGTCCACCAGGATGAGCCGCGGGGACACGGTGCCGGCCAGAACGGCCGCCACCGCCCGCAGCAACAGGTCGCCGCCATTGTAATTGACGACGACCACGTCCACCCGGGCCGGCACATCATCCATGCCGCAAACGCCTCAGTCCTTCCCCTCCGGGTTGTACATGGCCTTCTTCAGGTTCTGCAGCAGCTTCAGGTTGTGCTCATAGGCCTGGGCCAGCTTGCGCACGCCGCTTTCCTTGAGATATCCCTGGTTTCCAACCGCCAGGTAGGTGGCATACTGGCCGGAAGCGAGCATGAAGGCGGTATTCACCAGGTCGGTGTTCTGGCCTTCGTCCTTGAGACGGTTGGCAACCTCGATGAATTGCTCCACCATGGCGAGAATCTGTTCGTCCCTGTTGGGCGTATCGGACATTCTTCTTTACCTCTGTACTTAGTTCAGAACGAAATTATCCCATAACTTCCATGGGTCAGGATGCCGGATCAGGAAGAGCGGTGACGGATGGCAAGAAAAGGCCTTTCCACCAGCCAGTAGGACAGGGAAGACACCAGCAGAACCGGAACCGCCGCCCACAGCAGCCCATTCAGCAGGGGCGCCTGCTCGACCAGCACCGGCAACCCCGCCTGGTTCAGCCACTTCACAAGGGGGAAGTGCCACAGGTAGAGGCTGTAACTGATGAGCCCCAGATACATGACGCCGCGATTGGCCAGCAGCCGGTCGGTAATCCGGGTTCCCAGGGCCGTGGCCAGCACGACCAGGGCAATGCTGAACCCGGCCAGGCTGTTCCACAGGAACAGGGACCAGTGCCCGCCCCAGTAGGTCAGCCCTTCCGCGTTGACGGCGCCAATGGGCTGCCGCGCATGAATATACCAGGCCAGACCGGCAAAACAGCCCAGACCCACGAGCAACAACAGGCCGCGCCACCTGAAGAGCCGGGAATTTTCCATCCCCTTTTCCCGGGCGGCTGAAAACAGCCAGGCAGCCACCATGCCGGAGACGAACTGATCCAGGCGGCCCGGCAACTGGTTCAGCCACCAGCTCTTCATGCCCGTGGACATATCCTGCACCAGGAAGGTGAACAGGCTATAACGCCAGGTCAGCACCAGAACGAATGCCCCCAGCAGCAGCGCAAACCAGCGGGGCGGCGCAATGGACAGGGCGAGCACGGGCAGCAACAGGTAGAAATCGAATTCTACGGGCAGGGTCCAGTACACCGGATTGAGCTGGGTGTCCGGGCTGCCCAGGACATTGTGGATCATCAGCAGTTGCGGCAGCAGATCCCGCAGGGAAGGAAGCCGCGAACCGGTCAGCGCCAGGATCAGCATCAACAGGAAGATCTGCACATAATAGGCGGGCAGTACGCGCAGCAACCGGCGCCGAAAGTAGTCTCCCAGCCTCAGGGGAGGACGGTTGCCCAGCCAGGCCTGGCAGAAGGCCAGTCCCAGGACGAAGCCCGAAAGGACAAAGAAGATATCCACCCCCGCCCAGCCGGTGCGAATCAGGGGTGTCAGATCGACATGCCAGCCTCCCAGGTCGAAACCATAGGAAGGCCTGCCGGCAAAGCCCCAGAGATGCCAGAGAGCCACCCACAGGGCCGCCAGGCCGCGCAGCCCGGTCAATCCATCGAGATAGATGCGGGCGCTGGTGCCCTTTTTCTCCAGCTCGAATGCGGTATCAACGGAAGCCATTGCGCACCGGTTTCAGATGGCAGAAACAACGGCGCCGGAAGACAGGGCTTCCGGCACGCGATGGGGTTTCAACTTGTGCGGGAGCAGTCCGTCAGGGCTGCTTCATGGCCGCCGCGCGCAGAACCGGCTGCTGTTGCTGGATCAGCTTCACGGTAACCGCTTCCAGGGTGCGTATCCTGGCGGCGAGCGCTTCCTGCTGGGCAAGCCGCTTTTCCAGCTCGGCGATACGCGCCTCCTTCTCTTCCAGGCGCTCGGCCAGAGCCTTTACAGCGGCCAGGGCGACGCCGGCGGCATCGACCATGGAAATCTGCCGGTCGGAACCGCCCAGCCCGAAGGCCGCGTGGAAATCCTGGGCCATGGGACCGATGTGCCTCTGGTCGGGGCTGTTCTTGTAAACCCAGGTGGTCACGGGAATCCGACGCAGTTTCTCCAGCACCTCGTCCCCGTCGATTTCACGAAAAGCGGTCTTGGCGTGGCGGTCGGAAGTGAGCAATACATTATTCGCGGTAACCGTGCCCGTGACGGTCATGTTGCCATTGGCGTCCATGTCCATGCCGACGCCGGACTGGACAATGCGGAACCGGGTATCGTTGCTGATTACCCATTCAAGCCCTGTTTCCCTGTTGTACAGGCCGAGCTTGACGCCGGCGGAATTCTCCAGCAACAGCTCCGTGGTCGCGCCACTGGCATCGTCACGAACCACGTGCAGCGCCGCGGACGGCTCATTGGTGCCCACGCCCACGTCTCCACCCGCGGTCACATAAAAGCTTTCCACGGCTGTCGCCAGGCCGGAAGCGCCCATCAACAGGGCAGCCATAACCAAACCTCGTCTTTTCATTTCTCTCTCCGCTACTTCTGTTAATGGTTCGCAACACCGCTGCCCGCGCGGCACCGCCAGATCATCTTGCCGCCTGCCTCAGTCCTCATGGATCAGCAACAGCGGCACCACCCTGAACTCGCTGCCGGCGGTGACCTTGAAAGGCCCCCAGATGCCGAGCCCCCCTCCGCTGTCCACGGTGAAGCTGCTGCCGCCCTTCACTGACACGGGGCCCAGCAGCCGGATACTGTTGGTGGCATGATAGTCTGCCACGATGGGCTGATCAGGGGGATAGGACAAGGGCTCGTGGTGAAAACCTCCGAACACCACGTCCGCCACCACGATGTATTCGGGCTTGGGCAGCTCGCAGGTCACGTCCTGGAGGTACCGGGCGCCGGATATGCTCACGGTTTCCCAGTTCGCGTCTCCCTGGATGAGACACTCATCCGTGGCCACCGTGGCGTTGTCCGGATCCACGGGATCGGGAATCAGGTCGCCATCGCTGTCGCCAAAGCAACTGCCCTGGGCAGTGATCACGATATCGCCGGATGCGTCCATGCTCATGCTACGGAAAGCGCAGTTTCGCTCCACGGCCCCGTCTCTCAACACCAGGCTGCCATAAGAATTGGTGACATCCCCTTCCTTGACGGAATAGGCGCACACGCTTCCTTCCAGGTTCAATGCGCCGGCGCTGTTCTGGGACATGACGTCCGTTTCGCAGAACATGGAGAAATCATCGTCACGCAAGGTGAACGCAACGGGTTGCGCGATCACACAGGCGTTGGAAGCCGTCACGACAATTCGTCCCGTGTCGTCCATGCGCATGGCGGCAAAGCCGCAGCGCTTGCTGCCCAGCACCAGCTTGTCGCTGGTAACGGGGTTGTCCTCCACGGCATCCAGGCAGCCGGGAGCGGGATTGCTGACGATGAGGTCGCCCCATTCGTTCTGGGTAAGTCCATCGACATCACAGGAAATGACATCTCCGGCAACATCCTCGATGTAGATGCGCATGGAAGCCTGGGCGCTGCCTGCGGCACCAAGGAACAGGAAACCGAGCAAAACCGGAACCATCACCCGGGAAACAGAACCGGACAGGCGGGCGGAAATACTATTCATCGACGGCACGCACGGAACCCCTCTGTGGCCAATTTGATGTCGGGCAATACCATTGCCGGTGAGCATATAGTACTGTTTTGACAGGAACAATCAAGCATCATCACGAACACCGGGCCTTCCTGTGACGACATTCACGAAGCCTGACCGGTTCATTCCCTGCGTAATTCGTGAATGGGTTTTCGGGACAGCTTTCGCTTCAGTTTTCTCTGCACGCTCACCGGCACCAGGCGGGACACCAGGCGCCCCACCCTGCCCTGGCGCAATGCCAGCAGGTGGATCAGCAACTGCTCCCTGAAGCCGCGGTTGCCCTGGTCCGCCTCGGCGCTGCGACACTGCTGCAGGAGTTCCTCCAGCCAGGCATCCGGCAGCTCATCCGGCAGGTCGTCCGCCCGCGCCGGCGCCCCGCCAAGATAGCTGTCCCGGTAGAAGCCCGGCCCGGCCTCGGGCCAGGGCTGGTCATTCCAGGCAAAAGGCCCGGCATCCCCGGCCCGGAGCAGCCCGGCAACCTCCACGAACCATTCCAGCCACTCATCGGCAGTGCTTTCCCAGGAGCGTATCCAGGTCAGGGGCCGACCCGCCAGGCGTTCGGGAAAAGCGCCCAGATCGGGCGCCACCACCGGCAGGCCCACCTGCAGCACTTCACTCAGGGTATAGCTGTAGGTTTCCGGCCAGAGGGCCGTAAACCAGACGATGTCCGCGCCGATTTCATCGAGAAGCCGGGGCAGGTCAGCCTCGGCATAGGCTCCGTGCTCGATGACGGCGGAGTTCAGAGGGCGGTAGGCGTAACCCAGCAGGTGAAACGCCAGGGGCAGCTCGCGCCGCCGGGCTTCCATGGCAACGGCCTCCAGCACATCCGCGCCCTTTTCAGGGCTGAGGGCCCCCAGCACCAGCACGCGCAGGGGTCGCTCACCATCCACCGGGTTGCGGGTGGGCGGCCAGGGCATGTTTTCCTCGCTGTCGGGATGCCAGGCGACCAGGTAGCGGGCATCCGGGTAATACCGGCGGTACTCCTCCACCGTCCAGGCGGAAGGCGCGATGACCCTTTCCGCGCCGTACAACAACTGTTTCTGGTTTTCCTGCCATTCTTCCAGGCTCACGGTCAGGGGATAGGAACTTGCCTGGGCGTGAAGATCCGGGGTATAGCGCCCCCTTGCATCCGTCTGGCTGGGATGCGCATTGATGAAGTAATAGTCGTGCAGGGTGACGTCGAAAGGCAGGTCAAGATCCTTCGGCAGTCCCCACAGGCAGGTTTCCAGTCCCAGGGTATGGTGAAAATGAATCCGGGAAAGCCCCAGGCCGCGCAGCAGCCGGACAAGGGAAGGATACATCGCCGGAAGATCGAAGAAGAGTTTCGGCGCATCGTCGTCAGGGCCAAAGACCAGGTGCGCACCACGACCTTCCACCGGGCGGATCACCAGGCTGTCCATGTCGCCGGACAGCCATTCGGACAGCTCCCTGATGTGTTTCTTGGTGCCCCCGCCAAGGTGGTGCGTGAGATGCAACACCTTGCGCCGGGGCGAGCGGCGCAGCATTTCCAGCAGCACCCGGGTACGGTGGAGGAGCGCGGGATCCTCGTGTATATGCCTTTCCACCAGCATCTGGTAATCGGGATGCAGTTCCTTGAGTATCTCCTGGGCTCGGGCAATGCGTTCCTCCTGCTCGTGGGAAAAACTCACCCCACCTTCATGGAACACGAAGGTGTCGCAGCAGAGCACGTTGCGCCAGCCCAGGGCGGCGGCCCGGCGGCAGAAATCGTTTTCCTCGCCATAACCTCTCCCGAAGCGTTCCTCGTCGAACAGGCCAGTCTCCTCCAGACAGTCCCTGCGAATGTACTGGCAGAACCCCACGCCGGTGGGAATATCCACCAGCTTTCCCCTGTTGGTTCGGGAAAACAGCTCATCCAGCCCGGCCAGACTCCAGTGCCGCGGAAGATCGCTGGACTGGCAGAACCGGGGAAAACTGCAAATGGTGGCATTGTTGGAAAAAGGGGTTACCGTGCCAATGCGCTCATCGGCATAGGCGGCGGCCACCAGGCGGTCCAGCCAGTCGTTGGCGACCTCGGTATCGCTGTTGAGCAGCACCACGTCCGCATCTCCGTCGAGGCTCATACCCCGATTCACCGTGCCCACGAAACCCAGGTTCCGCGGGTTCTCCAGCAGCACGACCCGCTCATGCCCGGCGGCAATCCTTTCCAGGTCCCGCTGAACGGCAGGATCGGGGGAAGCATCGTTGATGATGACCAGGCGCCACGGCGTCTGCTGCGGATAACGGAGCACGGAAGCCAGGCAGCGCCGCAGCGCTTCCCTTCCCCCGTAAACGGGAATGATGACATCGACAGAAGGTTTCATTTTTCTTCCAGAGAGAAAAGCCTTACCGCAAGCTTGACCGATGGATGCAGACGCACCTTGCGCAGCCGGTCGAGCTCTTCCTGCATTTTTTCCTGCATTCCTTCCATTTTTTCGATGAGCTGATTCATTTCCCTTAGCTGACGATCCCGTTCTTCCACTACAGCACCGGCATGTTCCAGTTCGGCAGCCAGCCTTTGCAGTTGCTCATCCCTTTCTTCCACGATGCGCCGACTGTATTCCAGCTCCCCGGCCAGGCGAGACAGATCCCGATCCTTGCCCGCAATCGTCTCCAGCGCTTTCCCATGATCCTCGCCCAGAGTTTGCAGCTCATTATTGACGCTGAACAAACGCCGGTTGCAACGGGTCAGCCCGAACGCCACGGCATCACAACGGGACAGCAGAGATTCATATTCGTTCCAGAGAGCATCCAGCCTGTCGGTATCCATGGGCTCCTGCCGCATCAACTGGTAGGCCTGGGCCGCCAGACTGGCCACGGACGTGCTCTCCTCCTGGAAGCTGCTACGCTGATGCCGAAGGCCGGGATCGATTTCCGCGTCGATCCGCGCCGCTGCCTCGTCTGGCGGCACCGGCCAGGCAATATCAAGCGCTTCTCCCAGATGAGCCACCACCGGGCGCCAGTCATCCAGCAACGCCCCGTAGTCCAGCACGGCCCGGAGAAGCTTCCTGCTGTTCCTCTCACTGTCAGCGCTGTAACGCAACCAGAGCAGATCCGCACTGACCGGATCGATGGGATCACGACGGCAAAGCGATGCGTTCACCTCCCGGGGAGCCCGCAGGGCCAGCACCACCAGCGGCCGCCACCCACGGGACCGGGCCACTTCCTGCCAGAAAGGCAGGGTAAGGCAAAGACGCGGATCCTTGAGCACAGCGAAGTTCGCGGCGGGAAAAGCACCAGAAAGAAAATCCCGGGCCCGCGCCTGAAGCCCGCGAACGGCCTCGTCCGTCCAGCAGTTGTCCGGCAGGGGGTGGAAGTCATACCATTTGCGTCCCAGCGCGGTCAGCAGTGCCTCGTTGATGGCGACCAGTTCCTGGTGCTCCCAGAACCCCCTGGCGTTGATTTCCGACTGGGCCTTCAACAGGTCCTCACCCACTTCCGCCCCCAGGAGATTGAGCACCCGCGTCAGCACGGAGGTGCCGCTGCGGTGCATGCCCGTCACCAGGATCAGGGTCTTTTCAGCCATTTCCCCGCCCTGCCGTATCAACGGCAGGCCCGCGGACGAACCGGGCAACTGTAAATGGAATCAGGTAAGCTTCGCTCATAACCCGTGATGATACGTGTTTTTTCCAAGCAGATGAATCATGAATGACAGCACCAGCTACAGCTTCTCCTTCAGCTACGACCTGAGCCCGAAACCCGCCGGCGGCACACCCCCGGCCGATCTTCTGGCTTTCGACATCTGCCGCGAATATCCCCTGCCGGAGAACCAGGTCCTGTTGCACGGCGACCATTCCGGCAGACAGACCGTCGTCACCAGCGACGTGTTGTATTCCCTGCGCCACTGCTCGAAATTCAGAACCATGGAGGAGCACAGCCGGCACCTGCAGGCAATCATCCCGGAACTTGCCGGCCAGGAACAGGACATCCGCGCCGTGCTGAACAGCGTGTCCGATGCGGGACTGATGCTTTCCGCGGCGCGGAAAACCCGTGAGCTGCGCCCCATCGCCCGGGACGACGCAGCGGAAGCGCCCGGCGCCTGCTACTGCATCCTCACCTGCGACCGGCCGGAAGCCGTGAAACGCCTGCTGGCGGGCATGCGGCAGTCCCACGATTTCAGCGCCAGGAATCACTACTGGCTGGTGGACGATTCACGGGATTCCGACAACCGGCGGGCCAACCGGAAACTCTGCGAGGCATTCCGGAACGAATACGGCATGCCCCTGGAATACTTCGGCATGAATGAGCAACTCAAGGTGCTGGAGCAGATGAAACAGGATCTGCCTGAACACCAGCAGGGCCTGGAATTCCTCCTTGGCCGGCAGGCCGACGAAAGCATCCCTTCCTATGGCAGGTGCCGCAACTGGGCCCTGCTCCTGGGGGCCGGCGGCAGGCTGGTATTGCTGGACGATGACATCCTTTACCAGCGCGCCCACGCTCCCCATGCGTCGGCTGATGTGATGTTGACATCCGCGAACCGCAGCGCGGATTTCTTTTCCTCGGACAGCGACTGGCGCTCCCTCCTCGACACAGACAGGCCGGACCCCTGCAGCGGGGCCTTCACGCAAGCCCTGGGCAGCAGGCTCCCCGAAGCGCTGGCGCTGTTCACGCAAGACGAACTGCCTCCCGAGGCCCTGCGGCATCTCAGCCCCCGCGACTATCATCACATCCACGGTGATTCCAGGGTGATGATCACCTCCTGCGGCAGCCTGGGAGACCCCGGAAGCGCCGGCAACCAGTGGCTTTTGCAACTGGATGCCGACTCCCGCCAACGCCTTTACGCCTCCGAAAGCCAATATCATGAGCATCTTCAGCGGCGCAACCTCTGGTCTGGCCGGACGGGCGCATCCTTTCTGAACGCCTTTACCCTCATTTCCCAGGCCACCGGCCTGGACGCCACCAGCCTGTTGCCGCCCTACTTCCCCATCCAGCGCAACGAGGATCTGCTCTTCGGGGAAATGCTGCATTACCTGTATCCCGATGCCATGTTACTGGACCTGCCCTGGGCGGTGCCCCATCTACCCCTGACCAGGCGTAGCTGGAGCAGGGACCAGGCCACCAGGCCGGTTCCTTACGGAATGCTGTCATTCTCCGCGGCAATGCTGGCCCGGAACCGGGAGCAGAACCTGGCGAAACATGCCGCCATACGCATGCAGTCTCTGGCCACGATATTCCGCACCCTGGCGGACACGCCGGACAAGGGTCTCGCTCGGGCAACTGCCGAAGCCAATCTGCACAGATATACCTTGCAGATCGGTCACCTGAACGACATCCTGGCGGAAAGCGGAGACGCGCCGGAATACTGGCGCCGGGACATCCAGACATACATGGCCAACCTGCGGCAGGCCGTGTTCTCGCCCGCACCGGAAGGCTTTGCCCTCATGAACGGCGACGCCCGGACTCAGAGAGACACGGCAAGGAAGCTGTGGGAAGATTTCGCCCGCGGACTGGACGCCTGGAGCCGCGGCATGGAATGGGCGAAGAACAGGCCCTGACCGGCTATCACCAGCCCCTGCACATGCTATCCGGGGTCAAGCCGCGGTATCTGCTTCATAGGCATCCAGCACTTCGTCCGCCGCTCCCTGCATGGTGGATACCCCTTTTTCTATCCATAGCACGCGGTCGCAGAGGCCGCGCATCATGCCGATATTGTGAGACACCAGAATCACGCTGCGGTTGGAACGGATGCGCCGGCGTATCTCTTCCGACGACTTGCGGCGAAAGGCCGAGTCTCCCACCCCAAGCACTTCATCGATGAGCAGCACGTCCGGGTCCGCCTGCATGGCCACGGAAAAACCCAAGCGGGCGCGCATGCCCGCCGAGTAGCTGGCGACGGGCTCGTCGATGAAGTCTTCCAGCTCCGCGAAGGCGATCATCTCCTCCATATTGCGCTCCAGCCGCTCGCGCGGCGCCCCCAGCAGCATGCCGGACAGGATGGCGTTTTCCCTTCCGGTGAGCAGGGGCACGAACCCCACCTGCAATGACAGCAGGGAGGCGCTGACCCCGGCGTTGTGAATGCGCCCCCTGTCGGGGTCAATGATCCCGGCGATCACCTTCAACAGGGACGTCTTGCCCACGCCGTTTCGCCCCACCACACCCAGGGTCTCGCCGTGACGCAGGGTCAGGGAGACATCCCGCAAGGCCCAGTAGAGCTCACCGCCACGGCGTCGATAGGCCACGCCAACATGCTCCAGCTCCAGAACCGGCTTCATGCCAACCTCGGGTACAGGCGATCCCAGCGTTTGAGCAGGTGCATGCCCAGGGCCAGCATGGCCAGGGAGAGGAGCAGCACGTACAGGAGGCCGGAAACTTCCGGCCACTGCCCCAGCAGCAGGATGCTGCGCCAGGCATCGATGACATGCACCATGGGATTCAGCGACAGCAGCAGGGCCAGCCAGCCCTGTAGCTGGCCGGTATCGAAGAACACGCCGGAAAGAAAGAACATGAGCATGAGCAGATTGTTCATCAGCAACTTCAGATCCGGCCACAGGGGGGTCAGCGCGGCAACACTGAAGGAAACACCGGAGATGAGCAACAACTGCAGGGCCGCCAGGGGCAGTATCGCCAGCCATTGCCAGGACATGGGTAACCCGTAGGCAAGGAGAAACAGCAACAGCAGTGCCAGGGTCACCAGGAATTTCACCGTATTCCGGAGAATGACCACCGCCGGAAAAAACACCTTGGGAAGATAGACCTGGGACATGAGGCCCTTGCCCGCGGTGATGGATGTCAGGCACATGCGCACCGAGGTGTCGAACCATTTCCATGCCACCAGCCCGATGAGCAGCCATGGCACAAAGTTCTCTCCCCCCCGCTTCAGGGCCACGGCAAAAATGATGTAGAAGGCCCCCATGTACAGGATAGGCTCCAGAACCCACCACAGCATTCCCATGTACCCCCGGGCCGCCTCCACCTTCAGGTCGGCCCGGGTCTTGTACAGGATGAGTTGCAGATAGTGCGGCGTCACCCGGAGCCTCCGATTCCGCATACCCCGAAAAGCCCCGGCACCTTGATGGCCGGGGATACGGAGCGCGGAGACTGCTGAAGAGTACGGAGCACGGGCATGATGCCAGAATACTAACAGATCACCCGCGGGTTTTCGCATGACGGCGCGACCGCCGCGCCACCTTCAGGCCAGGCCCGCGTCCGGCAATGGTCAGGACATTCCCCCGGGATTTCGGTCGGGAAATACTTTTCAGCGGCTGCCGGAATCCTTGTCCAGCAGCGCCGGTTTGGCAACGAAGGATTCAAACAACGCTTCGTCCACCTTGGCCGCGGGGTCGTTTTTCACCTTCAGCCAGTAATCGACCTTGATATCGTTTTCCGCTTTCGCTCTGACTTTCTTGATCAATTCCGCCTTGACTTCCTCGAAAGGCCGGATGCTTGCCGGAACCTTGTCCTGCAGCCAAATCAGGTGCATGCCAAAAGACGTTTTCACCGGCTGGCTGATATCACCCGGTTTCATGGCCTTGAGGGCTTCCTCGAAAGGCTTCACCATGCGTCCTTCCTGGAACCGCTTCAGATAGCCTCCCCTGGAAGCCGTGGTGGGATCCTTGGAATACTTTTCCGCAGCCTCGGCAAAGGTGATTTTCCCCTGCTCTATCTCCGCGCGAATCTGCTTCAACCTGTTCCTCAGGGTTTCATCATCCTCACCATTTTCCGCGGTCAGAAGAATATGCGATGCCTCGTATTCCGCCGGTTTGCGGTACTTGTCCTTTTCCATGAGATAGCGTTCCCTGGCCGCGGCCTCATAATCGGCGTCCTCGCCGATGAGCTTCTTCTGCACATCCCGGATCTCGGCCCCGGCCAGAAGGTTCTGGGTATAGTTCCAGATCTTGGCGACCACCACCGGATCCTTGTCCAGCCCCTTCTGTTTCGCCCGCTCGGCCGCCACCTTCACCATGTAGGTGCTATCCATGATGTCCCGGATCTTCTTGGGCTGGACGAGCATGGTCTTGCGCACGTCCTCCGGAACCGTCAGCAGCGCCTGTCGCAGTTCACCCAGGGTGAGATCCACTTCCGGGCCGTCGATCAGCACCTTGTCGTCGTTATCGAAGGACAGGGCCAGACCGGGCAATATCATCAGGGCAAATACAATCTTGCTGCTCGTTCTCATGTGTTGGTTACCACTCGGAAAGAAATATCAGGCTGAAAGGGATTCGGCGTGCAGTTTACACAAACAAAAAAACAGCGGCCACCTTTCGGCAGCCGCCATGAGTTTTCACGTCCGCGAAGTGCTGCTTACCAAACCAGCCAATAGGTGCCCGCCTTGGCGCCACTGACGCGGAAATAATAGGTCTTGGCGGGATCGAGTTGACAGGAATACTGGTACTGCTCGGAGTAGCCAAGCTGAAGCCCTTCCTCCCGATCGACCACCATGGTACACCAGGTGGTGTCCGTCGAATCACTGGCATAGTTCTCGCTCAGGGAAATCGTCACCGGCAGGCTGGAGGCCGTCACGTAACGCAGGCCGATGGTCGCGCCATAGTAACTCTTGTCCCATTTACCGGCTGGAATGGTCCAGACATGGGTAATGCCCGCATCCCGCTCAATATACCGGATCTCGCCGCCGGTCTGGCTGATGTCCAGATCCGGCGTCTTGCACAGGATGGTGGCGGAATTGACGCAGGCGCCGTTGGTGTTCACGTCGCCCATGTTCACGGTCACATTGACAGTGGCGGTAACGGAATTGGGCGCGGCGCTGCCATCGGTAATGGTATAGGTAAAGCTGTCCGGGGTTCCATCGGCGGTTACGGTGCCAATGGGAGGCGCATGATAGGTGACGGTATTACCGGACGCCGTGGCCGAGGCGCCGGCAAGGCCGGGCTGGCTGGCGATGCTCACCGAATAGGGAAGCTGCACGATAACGCCGGAGCTGACATCCAGGGACCCGGTGGTGCCTTCGGTGACTGCGGCCATAGTGCGATCAACGACGTTGGCGGGCGTATCGCCGGTGCTGCCTCCACCGCAATTGCCATCGGAGGACATGGTTACCTGGGTCGGTGTGGTTTCCAGGCTGGTGAGGTTGCCACAGAACTGGCCGTTGACGGTCACGGCCGTCGCCGCAACAGCCTGTTGGGGGGAGAGAAGACTGCCCCAGATCAACGGGAAGGCGCCGAGCAATGCTGACTTGTAGTTCATACGTATTACACCTTGAATCGGGTAGGGATGGCAAAGGGGTACGGAAACAATATTACCATAAGAGACCGGCCAAACTGGGAAGAGTTCCACAAAGCCGGGCTGTTGCGCAAACATGAAAAAGGGCTGCCGAAGCAGCCCTTCTTCATGATCGTGAAACGATCTTCTTAGGGGTTGCTGGTATTACCACCCACGGTGAAGGCAGGCGTACCAACAATGTCACGCTCGTAGGCGTGGTTCACAGCGGCGGCGTAGGAAGCGCCTACACCCACGTTGCTGTTACCCAGTACGGTAGCCTTGAAGCCGATGACGGGCAGACCGGTGTACACGCTACCATTGACGGAAGTCATGGTGTGAGCCGGAGCGGTGAAGCTCATCTTGGCCCAACCAGCGGTGCCCGGCAGCGCGCTGTCGTTGAAGCGGATCTCGGTGTTGGCGGCGCTGAACACGTCAGAGCTGTCGCCGAACTGGATCACGTTGGCCTCGTAGCACAGGCTCAGGGTCTCCTCTTCAGGAGGCGGAGACACCAGGGAGCCGTCCGGAGTAAGCTGGCCTTCTTCGCGATCGAAGATGGTCATGCCGATCTCTTCACAGGCCTTGCCGTCACCGTCGGTATCGCCGGCGAAGGTGTGGGTGAAGGGAGGCACAGCAGAAACACCGTTCACGTACAGGCTCTTGGTCGGGAAGGTCACGACCCAGGCGGTGCTTGCCTCGGTGGCGGGGTTCACGGTGTACTCGTTCATCACGGCGGAAGCCATGAGCACGGCGGAAACCGCGTCTTCACCAGTGCCCCAGGCATCGGAGTAAATAGACACGGTGCCGGCGGCGGAGTCGCTGACGATCACGTCGCTTCTACGCGGGAAAGCATCCTGCCAATCGGGACGCAGGCTGCCGGGAGCCACGTGCTGCGGGTTGTCCAGGAAGTTTTCCAGAACGGTGGCAGGCACGGAAACCTCGGTGCCGGACTGTACGTTGATGATGGCCAGGGTGCCCATCAGGCCGCCGGTGGGCTGGTCAACAGTGGAGTTGGCCGCCATGGTGCCGTTCAGCCAGGCCTGACGGATGGCGTTACAGTTGTCAGGCGTGCCGTTGATGTGAACATAGTCCTGCTTGCCGTTGTTGTCCAGGTCCATGTCAACGATGCGGGCGATTTCGATGGCGGTGAAGTAACCCTCGCGCTTACGATCAGCGGAAGTGGGACCGGTATCACCAAACAGCGCATCAGAGAAAGGCTGGGGGTTGGTATCCATGGTGGTACAGCTGTTGTCGGGGGTGTAAACCTCGGCACCGCCGTCAGCGCTGTCCTGGATCTTGGCAACCCATACGTCGTAGGGAGACAGGTACACGTGGAAGTCGAGAACTTCCTGGGTGTTGTAGGCCTCGCGGAAACGAACCTTGACGACCTTGCCTTCGTTGGTGGTGTTAACGATGGACAGCAGGGTCTCTTCGTTGCCCTGAACAGTGAAGTACGGGAAAACCAGGACTTCACCGGTACCGTCAGTACTCAGGTTGACTGCCTGAGCAGAGCCAGCACCAAGCGCTGCCAATACTGCCGCGGACAGAATTTTCTTTTTCATCTTCATTTAATGAAACTCCTTATTAATTGAAAGCTATTCAACTATAGATCTATAGGTGACTAAGCGATTTAGCGTTTTTTGCACCCAGCCGCCACCAGGACTTGATGCAGCTAAAATGAACCATACCACACGAAAAACAGTATAGCAAACTTTTTTGTCTCGTTTTTGTTATTCGTGCGACGTGTGATAATTTTACAACAACCACCCTTTCCAGGCAACCCGTACTACTGGGGCGCAAGCCACCAATCGTCCTGGGAAAAAATCCATTTTTCCTTCACCAGGCTCTTGCTTTCCTCTCCCCGGAAAGCGGTTACCACGCCCCCGTAAATATAGGAAAGTTCAATGGTTACCTGGCAGACATCCTCCTCGCACTCGACGGTTTTCACGCTGGCCGCGGTGCGAATGATGGCCCCGCTCTTCATCTTGTCGGCATAGATTTCCAGGGGCTTGAGCTGGCGCGTGGCCGGCGGCAGATAGCTGTAGGCCTTGGCCCAGTCACGGGCGATGAGGGCATCCATGTGCGCCTGCGCGCGCCGGGCCACCCGCTCTTCCGTTGTCTCCTTTGTGGGCTGTGTCACATTTGCAACATCCGCCGCCTCCCGCGGCTGTTTTCCATCATTTTCGCTGCATCCAGCAGACAACAGAACCACCGCCCCTAGCAAAAACCCTAATACCAGACGCGGACTATTCATGCTAGATTTTCTGATTGTCATTGTTGCTCTCCGGATCGTTCCGCGGAAGTGCCATAGACACGGTCCCCGCTTTCGGCGCGAATCACGCCGGCTTCTTCGAGAAACTCCTGCTTGAGACCTTGCATGCGGGTACGGAAATCCCGGGTAATCCTGAGCGCGTCATCGGCGCTGGTAATGACGCGGGGCGTGAGCACGATGACCAGCTCCACTCGCTCGTTGCTGTTCTCGGTCTCGCCGAACAGGGCGCCCAGCACGGGAATCTTGTACAGGAAGGGCGCGCCACCCTCGGCATTGGTTCGCTTGTCCCGGATCAGGCCGCCCAGCACAACGGTCTGACCGCTCTGCACGGCCACGGTGCTGTTGATCTCGCGGGTCTGGATCGTGGGCTGGTTGGTCTGGATCTCCGTATCGGCCACGGCGCTCACTTCCTGGGTCACCTCCATGGTCACCAGTCCGCCGGGATTGACCCTGGGTTTGACGGTGAGAATGATGCCGGTCTCCCGATACTGCACCGTCTGGATGATATTGCCCGCGTCGTTGGTCTGGCTCTGGGTCAGGGTGGGCACTTCGTCACCCACGCGGATCTTGGCTTCGTGATTGTCCAGCACCATTACGGAAGGCGCCGAGAGCACGTTCACCAGGGAATCATTGGCGAAGGCATTGAGCACCGCCTTGACCGCGCCGGTGCTGTCGATGAGCGACCAGTTGAACCCGCTCAGCAGGCTGCCGATACCGCCGGTGATATCGTTGCCGGAAGTCGTGCCGCCCAGGCCGCCGATGCTCTGCTTGCCGCCGCCAACACCGCCCTCGAAGAACCAGGATATGCCGTACTTCAGCTTGTCCTTGAGCAGCACCTCGACAATGGTGGCTTCGATATGCACCTGCAGGGGCACGATGTCCAACTGCTCCAGGGTATCCAGTATGCGCTTGTAGTCCCGGGGAGACGCGAGAATCAACAGGGTGTTGTGATCCTCGTCCGCCACCACGCGAATCTCCCCCTCAAGGGCGCTGCTCTTTCCGCTGCTGGCGCTGGCCGGCTTCTTCACGGCCGCCGTCTTGGGTTTCCTTGCCTTTTCCGCCGCGGACTTGGAATTCCTGGGTTTGCTTGCCACGGTAGTGCCCTTCAGGCCGGGCGCGACAGATCCCGGTCTGGTTCTGGGCTTGGCGCTCTTGCCGGTGAACAGTTCATTCAACAGGCCGGCGAGATCTTCCGCCTTGCCATTGCGCACCCGATAGACAAACAGCCGCTGCTCGTCACCGGACTGGGCCATGGAATCGAAGCGCTTGATCCACTTGCCCACTTCCCGCAAATAGTCCCGCTGGGCGGAAACCACCAGGAAACCATTGGCGCTTTCGATGGGCGTGATGCGCACCAGCCCGCCCAGGGCCTTGCCGGCGTCACCGCCCAGTACCGCATCCAGATCCTTCTGCACCTGATCCACGCTGCCGTTTTCCAGGCTGAAGAATCCCACGGACAGGCCCTTGATCCAGTTCACGTCGAAGGTATCGATGATGTCCATCATCTGCGCCATGTCCTGGGCATTGCCGGACAGGATGAGCAGGTTGCGCTTTCCATCCACGCGCACGATGCTGTTTTCCCTGACCAGGGGCTTGAGAATCTCGTTCATCTCGTCGGCGCCGATGTTCTTCAGGGGACGGATGATCAGGTTGTGGCCGGAAGGCAGGGGAAGCTGCGCGTCCGCAAGCTGTGGCGTCAGCAGTCCCTTGTTGGCCTTGGCCACCGGCACCACGTGAAAGGTTCTGCCCTTCTGCACCAGGGTGGCGTTGTTCATGCGCAGCAGGGTTTCCAGCAGGGGCAGAAGATCATTGCGGGATACCGGGGCGCCGGTCTGCATGCTCACGCCGCCACGCACGCCGGGATCGATGATGTAATTCAGCTTGAGGGTATCGCCGAGGATGATCTTGACCACTTCCCGGACATCCGTGTTCTCGAAGTTGAGTGTTATATCCCGGCTATTGCCGAAGGTCGGAGCCGCGGCTTTCCCCCTGTTTTCCGCCGCTGAAGGATTGATGAACCTGCCGGTGCCCGAAACCTGCCAGTCCTGCAACGGCGGCGGCGCGTCCTGTCCTTCCTGGGGAGAAGCCTCGGCGATGCTCTCGGAAAGAGCCGTTCCCTGTTTCAGGTCCAGCACACCCCGGGCGTCATTCACCGGCACCGGTGGAGCGGCAACCTTATGATGGGACTTGGCCACAGGAAACGACTGACACGCGCTCAACAGCGATACCGACAGCGCCAGGAAAAAGCTGCGAACGGCCGGCCGTCGCCAGTTCTCGATGATCACGGATGTATTCAATGTTTGTTTCCCTGATTTATAAGCGCGAAATAGTAGCACATACCCGGCAATGGCAGAAACAACGCCCGGGAACGACCCCCTCCAACAAGGCAACAAGGCCCGCCTGCCCCAACCAGCGCGGAATGGGCGGGACTAACGGCGGCGGGTTCCCGCTGGTGGAGGCTGGGTCTCCCGCGCCCTGTCCTTTCCGTTCTTCGATCCGGGCCTGGCGGCTCCACCGGCAGCTTTTTTCGCCGCCTGTTTGACCGGCTTGACGGGCTTGTAGTTCCTCAGCAGCAGGGTCTCGGTTTCCGAACCGTTGCTCAGCACCAGCCTGTCCTCGTCGATGCGAACAACCTTCCAGCCATCTATATCCTCGTTGACGCGCACACGCCGGCTATCCTTGCTCCTGCCGCCTTGAACCAGCGCATAGATCTGGTCGCCGACACGGACAATGGCGGAAAGCTGCACCCGCGGCTTGCCCGTCTTGCGCGGCGGCCCCGGTTTCTTGCCCCCGGTCTTGTCCGGCACGTAAGGCGGTGGCGGACGCCGCTTGTTGAAGAACAGGGGACGGGCGCTGATGGCATGGTAGGCCGCCAGGGGAGGAAACCTGGTCGCCCTGTCCATGTTGTCCAGAAGCTTCCCGATACTGCCGTTCCCCGCCCCTTTGGACGACACCGGCTCCAGGTCAGGCGCCGCAACGGGATTGAACCAGCGCCATCCGAGAAATGCCGCTAGCAGCGCCGCAATGATGAGCAGAAACCTGTTCACTTCCCGCCACTCCCCGCGAGCATGTAGCCTACGAGTTCAAAATTGACATCCAGCTCATAGCCTTCCACGCGATTCTTGCGCCTGCCCTTCACGGTTCGCCTGCTGCGTATGGAAACATTGTCGATATTCACCACCGGCAACTGGCCTTCCAGTTCATGCAGCACTCTGGACAAGGCATCCACATCACCTTTCATGCGCACCTTGATTCTTATTTCCCGGGCCGAAGCATCCCCCTGGGTATCCATTTTCTGGGTGCTCACAAGCTTGCCCTTGGCTTCCGTGACAATGGTTTTCACACGTTTCTGGAGTTCGGCCGCGGCCAGTTCGGGGTTTGCTGCGCTGACGAAGTACTTGCGTTTCTTCAACTGCTGGCGAAGATTCTTCAGTTGCTTCCGCTGCTCGGGAGCACTGTCCAGCAGACGCTGGTAGCGCTGAATGTGGTCCGCGGCCTGATCCACGGCCTTGTCGTAGAACTGCATTTTCGTCCACCAGGGATAGATGACCAGGGCCAGGGCCAGGATCACGAGCAGCCCCAGCCCGCCGAGAACCAGTGCACAGCGCTGCTTTTCTCCCCGCGGGTTCATGTTCACTGTCCCTCCCCGGAAGTCACCCGGCCCGGAACATGGCCGCTGTCGCCGGATCCCCGCAGATGGATCACGGGAGACGGCGTATCCACGCCTTCCGGATAAGCGATGACCGACGGTTTGTCCTGTTGCGCCCGGGGAGCGGATGTTCTTCCGGCTCCGGCCGGCGGGGCGTCTGCTGCCGCGGTGACGGAAACATCAGCCGGCGCAACCTCCCCGCTCCCGGCATTCCCGGCGGAAGCCTCCCCGGCCTCCCGCGGCTTTGGCGCCGCCGGGGGCTCCTGCGCCGGAGGATGACGGTCTTCGGGATTGGCCACATCCCAATCCATTCCGGGGTCGCGGGGAAACGGCATGCTGATGGTCGCCGAAAGATTGAAAAGCTCCTTGCCGCGCTGCTGGGTCACGGGAGAAAGGAAATGGGGATCATCGAAGCCGGGAGCCTTCTGCAACAGTCCGATGAGAGAAGAGGCCTGCCCGGAGGTACCATTGATGACCAGTTCATTGCCCTTGATTTCCATGCGCTGCAACGAGGTGTCATCCGGCAGCAGGTTGGTCAGCACCTGGAGCACATCCAGCACCGGCGGAGAAGACTGCCAGCGCTCATGGACAGCTTCCACGGCACGCAGCTCCTTGTCCAGGGTTTCACGAATCTTCATCACCTGAGTCGCCTGGGCGCGCAGCCCGTCCTCTTTCTGCTGCATGGACATGGCCAGGTGGCGCTTCTGCCACAGGGGCAGGGCCAGGGCCGCGGCCAGCAATACCAGCACCAGCACGGCAGGCAGGGATTTCACCGCCAGCCGTTTCAGATCCGGGCGGGCGCGCATCTCCGCCGGCAGCAGGTTGGCATCTTCCCACAGGTCCGGCGCGCTCATGGCATCCACGGGGATGCCCGCGGCGCGCAGCATGTCCAGCCAGTCGTCCACGCGCCTGCGCGGCACCAGGGCCACATCCACCGTGAGCATGTCGCTGCCGCTCTCCTGCTGCCGGTAATCAAAATACACCTGGTCGGCGGTGAAGGGGGTAAGCCGGTCCAGCTCGAAACCCAGCACCTGTCGCAGGTTCTCTCCCGCAGCCGCCGGAAGCACCACGGTTCTGCTCAACACCCAGGACGCTGGCAGCATGAGCACCAGGGGATACTCGTGGGATTTGAGACGGGCGGCCGTGCCCGCATCCACGCCGCCATCCACGATACGGATTTCCTCCAGGGGGCGGCCGTCCCGGAGCAGGCGCGCCTTGTCCGGGCCCAGCTCCAACATGTAAGGAGTGATGCGGGAGGAAATGCTTTCCCGCCAGGCCTCCGGCAGGCAGTCCACGATCTGTTTGCGCCATTGGCGTAAGGCCTGGGTGACAGAAAGATTCAGGGCCACGCTCAACCCTCTTCCTGCGGAAGCGCCACACGCCCCAAGGGGCTCAGCTTGCCGAATTTCTTTTGTAACACCATGTAACCCTTGCGTGTCTTCTTTCTCGTATCCACCACCATTTCAGCCTGCGCCTTGCCACCACCAGCGAGATCCAGCTCGGCAAACAGGCGAAACCGCGTTCCCATGCTGTTCTTGAAGAAGGCGCCGCCAAAGGCGGGCATGGGCACCGGCAATCCCTGTTCCCGGGCCTGCTGGCGCTGGGCGATGTATTCATCCACTTCCTCGGGGGTGACCCCCGGCACGGCCAGCAACACCTCGCGGGACGCAAATGCGGGATTGACTGTACGTTGCCGGGCATCCACGGTCAATGCCCCGGCCAGTTTTTTGTAGATCCCGGCACTCATGCCCATGACCTGCTGCAACTCCTCCACGGACAGGAAACGCGAATCCCGGGCGCCTATGGGCCGCCCTTCCGAACGGTAGTCCCTGTCCTCGGCGCCTTCGGCATGCCTGTTGTTGTCCTTGTCACGCCAGTCGAGAATGGCATCACGCAGGGCCAGCGCCTGATCTTCCGCCAAGCCGATTGATTCGAGCAGCCCGAGCAACACCTGATCCCTGGCCTGGTTGAGATCGATGCGCGCCTCCTCCGGCGCCGCGCCAATCCAGATCCGCCGGCCCTGAAACAGGAAGGGATGCAGGCGGCCATCCACCGGCCAGGGGTTGTTCTCCACCGGACGATTGCGCCGTTCCAGCATCAGGGCCATGAAGTTGAGCCCGGCATTCAACAGCGCCCTGGCTTCACGTTCCTGGCGGATGTTGCCGGTCATCATCACCCCGGTGCGCTGGGTCATGGACATGGAGCCCGCGATGATGCTGAGCAGCACAATCACCCAAAGCACCAGCACCAGGGCAATCCCCCGCTGGCCGCTTCCAGGCCTGCTGACTGTGTTCCACCTGTTCATGGCGCAGGCAGCTCGAAGGTCATTTCCGGCCAGGCTCCCTTGCTGTCACGGAGTTTCACACGCACCAGTTGCGGCAGGTAGGGCCTGTCCTCCCAGGCGCTGTCCCAGTCCGCGGTTTCGTCACCCCGGGCCATGACGCCATAGTAGGAAAAGTTCACTTCCTCGATGTCGTCCACCAGCACGGATTCGCTGTACCAGGCGCGCAATTCGGGTTTTTCCCTGCCGCCGCGATAGAGTTCATTGCCGGACAGGGGCCGCCACTCCGGCAGGCCGGCCGCACCGGCCAGCACTTCGGGATGATAGAGCCAGCGCCGCAGGATGAGCTGTTTCCTGTCCCCCGCCAGAGCCCGCTGCAGACGAATGATGTACAGGCCGCCACTGCCCAGGTGGGCAGGCATGGGGCTGACGAATTCCACGGCATTGGCCTTGCCCCGGAAGAAGAACACATTCTGTCCCTCGGACTCGACATGGCTGCTCAGGGAACGCGCCTCGGCGAAACGGTCGGAAAGATACTGCCAGACCATGCTGATGCCGGCATCGCGTTCCTGGCGGGTCTCGCTGGCATCCCAGGCCTTGCCCGCAAAACGCAGGGCACCGAACAGCAACAGGCTCATCAGGCCGATGAGCGCCAGGGAGATGATCAGTTCCAGCAGGGTAAAACCTGAATGTCGAGAGGAATGCATCGTCCCGCCCGTCACTTGTCACTCAGGCGCAGGGTGCTGATACGGTAACTGCGGGAATGACCCGCACCGCCCCAGTTGACTTCCACTTCCACCAGCCAGGCCTTGAAGGTTTCGGGAAGATCCTCCACATCTTCCCAGGGCGTGAGCCGCAACCGCCACTGATAACCCGCCTCCTCCCCGGTCTCGCTTCCCTGTTCAAGGGGCATGCGGTTGACGGCCTCGGCCAGCCGGGATTCGGCAATGATCATGGCGCGGGTGTAATCGCCCGCCACGGCGAGGTTGCGCAGGCTGCCGCCGAAGGCCTGGTAGAGAATGCCCAGTGACAGGCCGAGGATGGCAAAGGCCACCAGCACTTCGAGAAGGGAAAACCCCCGCTGCGCGCGCATCAGTCTTCCGGCTCCACGTCCAGGATGCGCACCTTGCCCGTGAGCCAGTCCACGTCCACACCAAAGCCGCGTTCACCGTGGCTGAGGGTGATGCGTCCGCCGGTGGAGCCCCCGTCGGGGAAGAAGCGAATGGCGCCCACGTGCTCGCCCCGGGTCTCGCTCTCGGCGGTAAGCATGCTGATATCCACCGACGCGGGAATATCGTAGCTTCTGTTCCGCCCGGTGACCTTGAAGCTGCGCTTCTCCGTGTCCAGGACGAGAGTGGCTTCTTCCCGCGAAGTGAGGGCGTGGGTGCGGGCATGGCGCAGGCCCGCCGCCAGTTCCCTGGCGGCGGACTTGAGCTGGGTGCCCGGCAGGGCGCTGGAAATCTTCATGGGCACCAGAACCATCATGATGGCCGCCAGCGCCATGACCAGCAGCAGTTCCAGCAGGGTGAACCCGCCGGCCCGCCTATTCCCAACTGGTGATGTCGCGGGCTTCACCCTCTCCACCCGGGCTGCCGTCGGACCCGTAGGAAACGATGTCATAGTCTCCATGCTCGCCGGGGAAGCGGTACTGATAGTCATTGCCCCAGGGATCCTTGGGCAGCTTGTCCAGCACGGGCTTGTTGCCGTTGACCCCCTTGGTCAGGGCATCCAGGGACTGGGGATAGTTCATGGCATCCAGCTTGTACAGCTCCAGGGCGCTCTTCAGGTTGCCGATCTGCGCCACCGCCGCGTCATGCTTGCCCTTGCCGAACTGCTGCATCACCTTGGGCCCTACCAGGCCGGCCAGCATGGCCAGGATGGCCAGCACCACCAGCAGTTCCAGCAGGGTGAAACCCGCGTTGCTTCGTTTCATGTCGATTTTCATTTCCTCTGTGCTTCTCCTCGATGTAACGGAATCTCTACAGGGCCAGGTCGTTGGCCCCCAGTATGGCCAGCATGATGGAGACGATGATACCCGCCACGACAAGACCCAGCCCCACGATCAGCGCCGGCTCCAGCAGGGTGAGCAGCCGCTTCACACTGGCGCGCACCTCGCCGTCGAACACGTCCGCCACCTTGTTGAGCATGGGCTCAAGATCACCGGACTCCTCGCCCACCTTGATCATCTGCAGGGCCAGGGGCGGCAGCACGCCATCCTCGATGAGGGGGTCCGCCAGGCCCTTGCCCCGCTTGAGACTGTCTGCCGCATCGCTGATGCTGGCCTTGATCACTGTGTTGTTTATGACATCCTTGACCAGGTTTAGTGCCGCCAGCAGGGGCAGGCCATTGTGCAACAGGATGGCCAGGGTACGGGTCAGGCGGGCGGTTTCCACCTTGGCGATGAGATCGCCCAGCAAGGGCCAGCCCAGCAGGCGCCCATCCCACCTGGCCTTCACCTCCGGCTTGCTGAAATGCTGGCTGGCAAAGGCCGCGAACAGGAAAATGCCGGAAAGTATCATCCACCAGTAATGGGTCAGGGCATCACCGACAGCCACCACGATCTGGGTGGGCAGGGGCAGGCTCTTGCCCATATCGGCGAACATCTGACTGAACTGGGGCACCACTCCCACCAGCAGGCCGATGACGGAAAGCCCCGCCACGGTCAGCAGTATGGTGGGATAGGTCAGGGCGGAGCGCACGCTCTCGCGCAGTTCCTGGGAACGCTCCAGATACTCGGCCAGCTTCTCCAGCACATTGTGCAATACGCCACCCGCCTCGCCGGCCTTCACCATGCTGATGTACAGGGGCGTGAAGACCTTGCCCTGGGCCTCCAGGGCGGAGGACAGGGTGGCGCCGCCCTGCACCTTCTCACGAATGTTCTCTATCATGCGCACCAGGGCCTCGTCTTCGGACAGATCCGCCAGTATCTGCAATGCCCGGTCCAGGGTCATGCCCGCTTCCAGCAGGGTGGCCACTTCCCGGGTGAAATGCAGGATCTGCTCCTGATCCACCCTGGGCCTGCGGCTACGGAACAGCCCCTTGAGACCGCTGCCCGCCCGGCCCGTGCGGATGGGCATGAGGCCGTCGGCCTGCAACTGGCTCACCAGGGCCGCCTCATTGGCGGCTTCCATTTCGCCTTCCACCACCTCGCCGTTGGCGCGTACCGCCTTGTAACTGAACTGGGGCATCAGTCCTCGGCCACCCGCGCCACTTCTTCCAGGGTGGTCAACCCGGCCACGGACTTGCGCAGGCCGTCCTGGCGCAGGGTATCCATGCCGTCATCGATAGCCGCCTGCTGGATTTCCCCGGCATTGGCATGACGCATGATAAGGCGGCGGATCTCATCATTCATCACCAGCACTTCCGTAAGGGACAGCCGCCCATAGTAGCCGCTGCCGCCACAATGTTCGCAGCCTGCCGGACGATAAAGCACCACCCTGCCATCCTCACCCGCATACCGGTCCAGAGCCAGTTCTTCCACCAGCTCCGGCAGGGGCTCGTAGGCTTCCCGGCAGTGCCGGCACAGGCGGCGCACCAGGCGCTGGGCGAGGATGCCGTTCACCGTTGACGTGATGAGATAGTCTTCCACCCCCATGTCCAGCAACCGGGTGATGCCGCCGGCGGCATCGTTGGTGTGCAATGTGGACAACACCAGGTGGCCGGTAAGGGCGGATTGCACGGCGATGCGGGCCGTTTCCAGGTCCCGCATCTCCCCCACCATGATGATGTCCGGATCCTGGCGCACGATGGAACGCAGGGCGGCGGAGAAGGTCAGGTCGATCTGGGGCTTGACCTGGATCTGGTTGATGCCGGCTATCTGGTATTCCACCGGATCTTCCACGGTGATGATCTTCTTCTCGGCCGTGTTCAGGCGGCTCAGGGCCGTGTACAGGGTGGTGGACTTGCCGCTGCCCGTGGGGCCGGTGACCAGCACGATGCCATGAGGCATGTCCAGGATGTGCTTGAAACGCTTCAGCGGCTCGCCATCGAATCCCAGGGCGCCGAAATCGAATTTCACGCTTTCCTTGTCCAGCAGGCGGATGACCACGCTCTCGCC
>CAZWRE010000005.1:0-1940 GCA_964636335.1 uncultured Sedimenticola sp.
AACAACGGGAAAAGCGGCAATTCTGGCCAAAATCTTGTTCATTGGCTGATCAGTGCGCACGCAATGAGAGTCGTTCTTATCTGAGCGGTGCAAAAACGGCATTTTTAGAGGTGCCCTAGGGTCGCCCCTCATGCAGGGGCGTGGATTGAAACCTCCTCGGCCCCGCTGCCGATGTGCTCGGGGCCGAAGTCGCCCCTCATGCAGGGGCGTGGATTGAAACGACGCCAACTGGAGCTACCTCGGCGACTGGGGCCGTCGCCCCTCATGCAGGGGCGTGGATTGAAACCGCCATCAACAACCCGCCGGACGTGCTGGGCGGGTCGCCCCTCATGCAGGGGCGTGGATTGAAACGCCGTACTGGTGGGCCAGTTACACCGACGCGAGCGGGTCGCCCCTCATGCAGGCCTTGGTTCCCGGATAAACCCGACCACCGGGCTGATCGGCGGCCACATTTGGCCGGGTCATGGGTTCTGGGCTCTTGATGGGGGTGCGGCGGGACGAGAAGCGGTGGGATAGCGGCCTTGTTACGGAATTTTTCGAGGAGAAGAGCCAGTCAAGGCACAAGACGCCCCTGGCCAAAGCGCCCCCCTCCCTGGCACAGGGATTTATGCCGGCTATTCCAGCTGACAGGCGGCGTGGTAGAGCCAGTCGAGCCGAAAAGCCGTCTTGGAGAAGTCCAGCCGCCGGTCCGGTGTTCGACCGAGCAAACTCGATCCCTACAAGTCCCTGATCGACCGGCTGTTGTCCGAAGGCGTCTGGAACGCCGAGGTGATCTATGCCGAGATCCGCGCCCAGGGCTATCGCGGTGGGCGCAGCATCCTGCACGACTACGTCCGCCCCAAGCGGACGTTGCGCAAGGCGAAGGGCACGGTGCGCTTCGAGACCCCGCCGGGCAAGCAGTTGCAGTCGGACTGGGGCCAGATCGACACGGTGGTGGCCGGCGAGCGGTTCCGGGTGCACTTCGCCGTCAGCCTGCTGGGCTATTCCCGGCGCTTCCACGTCTGGGCCGCACCCTGTGAGGATGCCGAGCACACCTACGAGAGCCTGGTACAGGCCTTCGAGTGGTTCGGTGGCGTACCGCAGGAGGTCTGGGTGGACAACTAGAAGGCCGCCGTCCTGTCCCATGCAAGGGACGGTCAGGTGCGCTTCAACCCCGGTTTCCTCCAAGTGGCCGAGCACTACGGCTTCGTCCCCAGGGCCTGCCGCCCTCACCGGCCCCAGACCAAGGGCAAGGACGAGCGGATGGTGCGCTACGTGAAGGAGCACTTCTTCCAGCGCTACCGGGCTTTCGAGAGCTTGTCGCATCTCAACCAGCAGCTCGAGCAGTTCGACCTGGGTTTCCAACCCTCGATCGATCACAAGGCGGTGCGCAAACTGGCTAGCCTGGCCTTCGTCGAGCGGGCAGAGAACGTCATCCTGCTGGGGCCGCCGGGCGTGGGCAAGACCCACCTGGCCATCGGTCTGGCGGTCAAGGCCGCCGAGGCCGGACACCGGGTGCTATTCCTGATCCTCAAAGAGCTGATGACCCGGCTCAAGCGGGCGCAGGCGGAGAACCGGCTGGAACGGCAACTGCAGCAGTTCACCTACCCCAAGGTGTTGATCATCGACGAGATCGGCTATCTGCCGCTGAACCGCCAGGAGGCCAGCCTGTTCTTCCGTCTGGTGGCGAGGCGTTATGAGAAGGCCTCGATGATCCTCACCTCGAACAAGGGGTTCGTGGACTGGGGCGAGGTGTTCCCGGATCAGGTGATTGCCACCGCCATCCTGGACCGGCTGCTGCACCACGCAACCACCCTCAAACATCAAGGGCGAGAGCTTCCGGCTGAAAGAAAAGCGCAAGGCCGATCTGCTCACTGACCAGGTTCATACACCTGTGAGACGTTGATGGCATGAAGAAAGGGCCTCATCTCCGGGAGTTGCATGAGAAACCGGAAGAGGAG
>CAZWRE010000006.1:0-1576 GCA_964636335.1 uncultured Sedimenticola sp.
TCCAGCAGGTTGATGTCCAGGCGTTCGGCCAGGCGCACCAGGTAGATGAAGATGTCGGCCATTTCCAGGGCCACGGCTTCCTTCTTGTCTTCATCCAGCTGCTGGCATTGTTCCTCGCTGAGCCACTGGAAGTGCTCCAGCAGCTCGCCCACTTCCCCGGCCAGGGCCATGCTCAGGTTCTTGGGGCTGTGAAACTGTTCCCAGTCCCGCTCCCGGGCGAAGCGCAGCAGACGTTCGTTGAGTTCCTGTATGGAATCGCTCACCAGTTTTCTCCCAGCAGCTCGAAGTGCGCCTGGGGGTGCAGGCAGGCGGGGCAGAGGTCCGGGGCTTCCTCGGCCTCGTGCAGATAGCCGCAGTTGCGGCAACGCCAGACGACCTTGCCATCGCGCTTGAACACGCGGCCGGCTTCCAGGTTGTCGGCCAGGTCCTTGTAGCGCTTGCCATGCTGTTTCTCGGCCACGGAGATGGCCTCGAAGGCGGCGGCAATCTCCTCAAAGCCTTCCTTGCGGGCGGTTTCCGCCATGGCCGGGTACATGTCGGACCATTCATGTTCCTCACCGGCGGCGGCCGCGCGCAGGTTTTCCAGGGTGTTGCCCAGGGGGCCGGCGGGGAAGGTCTCGGTGATCTCCACCTCGCCGCCTTCGAGAAACTTGAAGAAGCGCTTGGCGTGCTCCTTTTCCTGGTTGGCGGTCTCCTCGAAGATGGCGGAGATCTGCACCAGTCCTTCCTTGCGGGCAATCCCGGCGTAATAGGTGTAGCGGTTGCGTGCCTGGGATTCGCCGGCAAAGGCTTTCATCAGGTTCTTTTCGGTTTCCGTGCCCTTGATGCTCTTGCTCATGGTTTTTCTCCGCGGCTGTTCAGGGTAAATCACTATACTACAGCCATGATGGATACAACGACATTGATGGAAATCCACGTGGAGGCGCCGGGGGAGGATATCAAGGCCGTGGATCTGCTGGCGAAGGAAAGTGGCCTGTCCCGGGGACAGGTGAAGAAGGCCATGGCCAATGGCGCGGTCTGGCTGGAACGCGAGGGTCATGCGCGGCGCCTGCGCCGGGCGGCCCGCAAGTTGCGCGCGGGCGACCTGTTGCATCTTTATTTCAATCCGGCCATCCAGGCCATGATGCCGGAACCGGCCATGCTGTTGGCTGACGAATCGGATTACAGTGTGTGGTACAAGCCGCCGGGTCTGTTTTCCCAGGGCAGCAAATGGGGGGACCACTGCAGCCTGCCGCGCCAGGCGGAGAAGAAGCTGGAACGCAATGCCTTCATCGTGCACCGCCTGGACCGGGCGGCCTCGGGCCTGATGCTGGTGGCCCATGGGAAGGAAACGGCTCGGCGCCTGTCGGCGCTGTTTCGGCGGCGGCAGGTGGACAAGCAATACCGGGTGAAGGTGCAGGGGGCTTTCCCCGAGGCGCCGCAATGTATTCGTGTGCCGCTGGATGGCCGTGTGGCGGTCACCCGGGTGCGGCGCCTGGCCTACAGTTCGGCGCGTGACCAGAGTCTGTTGCGGGTGGATATCGAGACTGGCCGCAAGCACCAGATTCGTCGTCATCTGGCGGGCCTGGGCCATCCC
>CAZWRE010000007.1:0-3532 GCA_964636335.1 uncultured Sedimenticola sp.
GCGCTCCGCGGTCGAACCCGGACTATTTGAAATCGAGGGTTCGAATCAGCCCTGTCCGTGAACTGTGCCTGCCATTTGGCCTGCACACTGTTCCAATGTATGGCGGAGAGCGAGGGATTGGCTCCCTGCGGTCGCCTCTGCTCCGCGCTGTCGCGCTCCGCGGTCGAACCCGGACTATTTGAAATCGAGGGTTCGAATCAGCCCTGTCCGTGAACTGTGCCTGCCATTTGGCCTGCACACTGTTCCAATGTATGGCGGAGAGCGAGGGATTCGAACCCTCGATACGCGTTAACGTATACACCCTTAGCAGGGGTGCGCCTTCAGCCACTCGGCCAGCTCTCCGAATTTGCTCAGATGGTGTACAGGGTTCCTTGCCAGACCCCGTAAAACCATGAGGGCGGCTATTCTAGCCGCCCTCATGGTATTTTTCCAGCTTTTATGCCTCTCCTTCGATTCCGGTATCCACCTCTGCTCCTCCCAGGCCTTCTTCCGCCTGTTCAGCCTTGATGCGCTCATAGATTTCTTCCCTGTGCACAGAGATATCCCGGGGCGCATTGACGCCAATCCGTACCTGGTTGCCTTTGACACCCAGCACAGTAACAGTGACGTCATCACCAATCATCAGGGTTTCACCAACCCTGCGAGTCAATATCAACATGATTACCACTCTCCAAATTCCATTGTTCCCTTCATCCTGATTCCTGAATCCGGGTACAAAAATAACGAACCAAGCCTTCCGCTAATACTAACTATAGCGAACTGCGCGATTTTACCAGCAGAATCATACGAAAAAAACCTGAACCGCAATATTATTCAGGTGACAAAACACAGTTTTTTGCTTAACAGGATACTGAAAAAGTCCTTCCATGGATTTTTTCAATTCGGAAAGGCAAAAATGCGATTTTGTCCTTCCTCCATTTTCAATGACCGTGAGTCATTGAAAATAGCCGCACATCTCTGCGCGGCTACAGGTTGCTGAAAAACAGGCATTTTTCAACAGCCTGTTAAACGCTGGAGAAAAAACCTTTCGTCCCGGTCAGGCTTCAATTCTGTCCAGCCCGAATGCTTCATGCAAGGTACGAACCCCGAGCTCAAGGTATTTCTCGTCCACGATGACCGAAACCTTGATTTCAGACGTGGATATCATCTGGATGTTGATCTGCTCCTTCGCCAGCGCCTTGAACATATTGCTGGCAATGGCCGCATGAGAACGCATACCCACGCCCACCAGGGCAATCTTCACGATCTTGTCGTCGGACTCGACTTCCCGGGCACCCAGTTCATCCGCCGTCTTCCGCAGGATATCCAGGGCATTGGCCAGGTCATTGCGATGTACAGTGAAGGTGAAATCGGTGGTACCGTCCTTGCCTATGTTCTGCACGATCATATCGACTTCGATATTGGCCTCGCCAATGGGCCCCAGTATCTGGTAGGCCACACCTGGATGATCGGGCACGCCCCGAATGGTCAGCTTGGCCTCGTCCCGGCTGAATGCAATGCCCGCAATCTTCGCCTTTTCCACGTCTTCTTCCTCCAGGGTGATGAGGGTGCCCTCACCTTCTTCAAAACTCGACAGCACCCGCAGGGGCACGTTGTATTTTCCAGCAAACTCCACGGAGCGGATCTGCAACACCTTGGAGCCTGAACTGGCCAGTTCCAGCATCTCTTCGAAAGTGATGCGATCCAGTTTTCGCGCATTGGGTTCGACACGGGGATCCGTGGTGTACACGCCATCCACATCGGTGAATATCTGGCACTCGTCGGCATTCAGGGCGGCCGCCATGGCCACGGCCGTGGTATCGGAACCTCCCCGTCCCAGGGTAGTGATATTGCCATTTTCGTCCGTCCCCTGGAATCCAGCGACGACCACCACGCGGCCTGCATCCAGATCCGACTTCACCCGTTCCCCATCGATATCCAGGATACGCGCCTTGCTGTGGGCGCTATCGGTGCGGATATGCACCTGGCCACCGGTGTAGGAACGCGCATCCAGCCCCAACTGGTGCAGGGCCATGGACAGCAGGGCAATGGTTACCTGCTCTCCCGTGGACAGCAGCACGTCCATTTCCCGGGCGCTGGGCCTGGGTGTGATTTCCTCCGCCAGGGCGATGAGCCGGTTGGTCTCGCCGGACATGGCGGAAACCACCACCACGACCTGGTTACCCGCATCGTGGTATTTCTTTACCTTCTCGGCAACCGCCTGGATGCGCTCGGTGCTGCCCACCGAGGTGCCGCCGTACTTCTGAACAATCAATGCCATGATTTTCCTGCCAAACAAAAACAGCCCGGTTGATCCGCCGGGCCACAAATATGAATCCCATCTGCCCGCCGCACAGGGAAATGCGGCCATTTTCAAGGACTGGGGTCATTGAAAATGGAGGAAAGACAAAATCACTCTTTTGTCTTTCCGAGTTGAAAAAACCCATGGAAGGGCTTTTTCAATATTCTGTCAAAGCCGTTCCCGCGCCCAGTTCTCCACCGAGGCCAGAGCCTGTGGCAAGGCCTCTGGCTTGCTGCCGCCGGCCTGGGCCATGTCCGGACGGCCGCCACCCTTGCCGCCCACCTGCTCGGCAACCATCTTCACCAGATCACCGGCCTTGATCCTGTCCGTGCGGTCCTTGGTAACACCGGCCACCAAGCTGACCTTGCCATCGTTGGCGGCCGCCAGCACGATGACCGCGGAGCCCAGCTTGTTCTTGAGCTGGTCCAGGGTGTCACGCAGGGTCTTCACGTCCGCCCCTTCCAGACTGGCCGCCAACACCCTGGTATCACCTATCTCCACGGCCTGGCTGGCCAGGTCGGAACCGGCAGCGGAAGCAAGCTTGGCCTTCAGGCGTTCGATCTCCTTTTCCTGCTGGCGGGATTTTTCCACCAGGGCCTGCACCTTCTCGCCCGTATCCTCCAGGCCGGATTTCACCAGGGAAGCAATCTGCTGCAAACGGGCCTCGACCTGCTCCACCCATTCGAGAGCGCGCTCGCCGGTGACCGCCTCGATGCGGCGCACGCCGGAAGCGATACCACTTTCACTGACGATCTTGAACAGGCCGATATCACCCACGGCCCGCACATGGGTGCCACCGCACAGCTCCGTGGAGAAATCACCCATGCGCAGCACACGCACCTGGTCATCGTATTTCTCGCCAAACAGGGCCATGGCGCCGGCCTGTTTAGCATCTTCCAGGGCCATGATGCGGGTTTCCACCATGTGATTGTTGCGAATTTGTTCGTTGACCAGTTGCTCGATGGCCGCCAGTTGCTCCCGCGTGACGGGCTCGAAATGGGCAAAGTCGAAACGCAGCCGCTCGGCATCCACCAGGGAACCCTTCTGCTGCACGTGATCGCCGAGAATCTGACGCAGGGCCGCATGCAGCAAGTGGGTGGCGGAATGGTTCAGGGCGATGCGGCGCCGGTTGTTCTCATCCACCCGGGCCAACACGGTGTCGCCCACATGCAGCTCGCCGGCGGTAACCTTGCCGATGTGACCAAACACGGAGCCACCCTGCTTGCGGGTATCGCTGACCTCGAACCAGGT
>CAZWRE010000008.1:0-1903 GCA_964636335.1 uncultured Sedimenticola sp.
CCTGGGGTTGAAGTTTTTCGACAGCACTCATGATCCGGCCCCGATTTGATGTATGCAACAATAATAGCCTATTCTTGCATATTGCACAACCATGAGTGTTCGGCGTGTTAGGAGCACATAAACTGTCCGGATTTATAGCGCGTGATTTGTCCGGTTTCAGGGTTATGAAACCGATAGAACTGCTACAGGAGATCCAGAAAATGGGATTTGAGGAAGTCTAGCCCGCATGTTTCATGAAACCGATCCTGTCACCGCCAATGGTGTTTTTGGCCCGGCGTAAGTAGTCGGGGCATGCGGATGAGCCTTGTTTGGCGCTGATTATCGGATTTTGAGCACACCACCCCCTTACCCCCATTGTTTGTCATCGTGCCGGGGCAGCACTCACAGAACCTCATGTGGGCTTGAGCCGGGCGGCGACCTTCAGGAACAGCTGTTGATGCGGACAGGTGCTGGAGAGCAGGAACCGCACACGCCGGGTATTGCGCAGGATCACGGCGCCGATCTTGAGCAGCTTGAGCCGGATCGTCGTCACCTGGGCCCGAACGAGTTCCGTGCCCGTGAGCGCCAGACGGCGGATCCCCTCCAGCAGCACATAGGCCAGTGACGAGAGCAGCAACCGGAACTGATTGACCCACCAGTAGTGAGAAGAGGTGCGGTCCGCAAACAGGCCCAGCTGCTGTTCCTTGATGCGGTTCTCCATCTCGCCCCGGGCACAATAGAGGCCGTCATAGATCTTCTGGGAAGATCCCTTGAGGTTGGTGACGACGAAACGGGGATTGGCGCCCTTGTCGGTATGCTCGATCTTGGCAATGACCCGCCGGGATGTCTTCCAGGTGCCGGCCGCATAGCGGATGGATTCGAAGAAACGTACCTTTTCGCCCAAGGCCTCAAAACACTCCGCCGCCACCTCCCGCTCGATGGCCACCCTGCCCAGCAGACGGGCATTCTTGGCGAGCCCGACCACGTAACCCACACCATGACGATCACACCAGTCCAGCATACGATGTCGGCAAAAGCCACTGTCAGCGCGGAAAATGATCTTTACCTGGGGCCATTCCTGGCGAAGCCGTTTCACCAGCAGAGCCAGAATGGCCCAGGCGTGCTTGGCCCCGTCAATGTTCGAGGGACGAAGGTAGCTCACCAGCAGTTGCTTGCCACAGAAGACATACAGGGGCAGGAAGCAGTAGTGGTCGTAGTACCCATGGAAGAAACGCCCCTCCTGCAGGCCGTGTACCCGATCATCGGTGGCATCGAAGTCGAGGATCAGCTTGCGCGGTGGTTTCGGGTGGGAAGCAATGAACTGCTCCACCAGCACCTGGTGCAGGGCCACGGCAGCCTGCCGGTCCATGCGATGCTCCAGCCGACACAGGGTGGCCTGGCTGGCTAGCATGGCATCCCGTTCCACTGCCGTCTGAATCGCCGGATCCCGGCGCAGTTCCTGGTGGTCGTTGAGATCCTCGTAGCCCAGGCACAGCCCATAGACTCGCTGGCGCAGCAGACTCAGCTGGGAATGCACCACCTTGCCTGAATCCCGGGGATCGTGCAGTACCCGGTGCACGGCCTCCAGCAGCCCCAGGCGACGGTCCACTTGCCGCAGCAGCAGGACACCGCCGTCGGAGCTGATATCCCCGCCGGAGAATTCCGCCTCGACCTTGCGCCGTTTTACCGCTGGAAATTCAAAGGATTCTTGGGTACAGTTTGTCACTGGCAAAGCTCCTCGTTAGTTCAATGTAAGCAACTGAATTATAACGGATTAAAGGGGCTTTGCCTTTCTTTTTGATGAAATATCCGGGCTAGGCGAAAAGGAAGGAGGATGTGGCGGCCGTGCGTGTGCTACTTGCCGTGTTCTTTTTTCAATTCATCGATTTCCGACTGCACTTTTTTCATCCGGGATTCCAGCCTT
>CAZWRE010000009.1:0-16940 GCA_964636335.1 uncultured Sedimenticola sp.
CCATGCCAACGGAAACGAAACACACCGCTTCATCGCGCCTTCCCCCCCGCATTACGCAGAATGACAATAACTCCAAGCCCCAGACTGACCAGTAACCAGGTCAATGGAGACAATGGCACGGGCACCGCGTATTCAAGCGGCGGCGGCGGTGGAGGCGGAGGCGGGGGTGGGGGCGCCGCGGCCAGCCTGGGGCCGCCGGGATCGACAATGAGCAGATCATTGCCGGTGGAATCACCGAATCCCCCTTCATTCAGGGTCAACAACCAGCCATCGCCCTGCACCTGACTGCGTGCCGAAAAGTCACGAAGGCGGGGAGCCTCCCCGGGAAAGGCGGATGTGTACTTGTAGTAGGTCATGAGCCCGACATCGACGCCTGAAAACCGCACCCGTACATTGGCCGAAGGTGCCGTGATCTCGAAATACACCAGCCCCGCGGGAAAATTGGCGGCATCGACGCCATCCAGAGTGCCCGGATCAATGGCCCTCGCATTGTTCACATCCCCCCGGTCCGTGGTAACCGTAATGGTGCCGGTGGCGTTGTAATTCGGGATGGAAACACTGGCGGCAGCCAGTGTGGTGGACGGATGGCACACCAGCAGGAACATGAACACTCCCCCAATGCCATATCTGGCCAGGGACAGGATCCTGTTGATATCATGGTTTTCTTCCAGCGCGGAAAGAATACCCTTGGTTCTTTTTGTCATCGACTGGCACCCGGATACATTCACCCTTTACAGGACGACGAATCGGTGTCGTCACTCGTACGTTCGAAAAAAATTACCATACCGGAAGAGAGGGAAAATTGACTCAGGTCAGTTTGACCAGCCAAACCATGACGTGCCGTTACGGCAAACAACAGTGATAACACGGATAAAGACAACAAAGGCCATGGGGCAGCCCGAAACGGCCAGGCGTCAGGATAACTTCCGGGTCACCGGCAACAGCCATTGACCAGACGCTGTCAGGAATAATAGATGTATCTTTCCAGTTGCTCGATGACCACCTGCTGCTCGGAAATGATGTCCTTGACGATATCGCCAATGGAAACCAGCCCCACCAGTTCCCCGTGATCCAGCACCGGCAGATGGCGGATGCGCCTTTCCGTCATCAGGGCCATGCACTCGTCCACCGGTGTGTCCGGCCCCACGGCCACCAGTTCGCGGCTCATGATATCCCCCACCGGCGTGCTTTCCGAACGTTTGCCGGTGAGGATGACCTTGCAGGTGTAATCCCGTTCGGAAAAGAGCCCCACAGGCTTGCCGTCTTTCAATACCACCAGGGCGCCAATCCCCTTGTCCGCCAGTTGGCCTATGGCCTCAAGCACCGTTTCGGAAGCATCGATGGTATGCACCACCCGGCCTTTCTGATCCAGGATGTTCCGTACTGTTTTCATATCCTCTTCCTCCAGCTTATGGGGTTACAGGGAATATGAATCAAAGAATAGTCCGAAAATCGGCACCTTGCCGATCAGATGAGGAGGGTGCGAGACGAGCCTGCCGGCCGGGTACGTCGGACATGCCGCGCCTTGGCCGGCCCAGCCCGGATCAGAAAGGAAAACCACCCGGCGGCATGCCGCCACCAGGTGGCATGCCGCCTCCGGGAAACTTGCCCTTCATGCCGCGCATCATCTTCGCCAGGCCGCCGCCCTTCATTTTTTTCATCATCTTCTGCATCTGCTGGAACTGCTTCATCATGCGGTTGATGTCCTGCACCTGGGTGCCGGAACCCCTGGCAATGCGACGCTTGCGCGAACCCTTGATGATATTGGGAAACTCCCGTTCCTGGGGGGTCATGGAGTTGATAATGGCGATGAGCTTCCTGATCTCCTTGTCCCCCGCCTGGGCCTTCACCGCATCCGGCACCTGGCCCATGCCAGGCAGCTTGTCCATGAGGCTGGCCACGCCGCCCATATTGGCCATCTGCTCCATCTGCTCCTTGAAATCGGACAGGGTGAAGCCCTGCCCCTTGTGAATCTTTTTCGCGAGCTTGGCGGCCTTTTCCTTGTCCACCTTCTCGCTGATTTCCTCCACCAGGGAAACCACGTCTCCCATGCCAAGGATGCGCGAGGCCACGCGGTCGGGGTAGAAGGGTTCCAGGCCATTGCTCTTCTCGCCCACACCAAGGAACTTGATGGGCTTGCCGGTGATCTTGCGGATGGAGAGCGCCGCGCCGCCCCGGGCGTCACCATCAGCCTTGGTCAGGATCACGCCGGTGAGGGGCAGGGCTTCGTTGAAGGCCCGGGCGGTGTTGGCCGCGTCCTGGCCGGTCATGGAATCCACCACGAACAGGGTTTCCACCGGACTGACGATCCTGTGCAGCTCCCTGATCTCCGACATCATCTCTTCATCGATGTGCAAACGGCCCGCCGTATCCACGATGAGCACATCCATGTGGCCCTTCTTCGCCGCTTTCAGGGCCGCCTTGGCAATGGCCGCCGGTTTCTGCTTCGGATCACTGGGAAAAAATTCCGCGCCCACTTCCCCGGCCAGGGTCCGCAGTTGGTCGATGGCCGCGGGACGGTACACGTCAGTGCTCACCACCATGACCTTCTTCTTTTCCTTCTCCTTGAGGAAACGGGCCAGCTTGCCCGTGCTGGTGGTCTTGCCCGAGCCCTGCAGGCCGGCCATGAGGATTACCGCCGGCGGCTGGGTGCGCAGGTTCAGGCTCTCATTGGCCTCCCCCATGACCTTGATGAGCTCGTCGTTGACGATCTTCACCAGGGCCTGGCCCGGCGTCAGGCTCTTGAGCACTTCCTCACCCAGTGCCTTCTCCCGCACCTCGTCCACGAACTGCTTGACCACGGGCAGGGCCACATCCGCTTCCAGCAGAGCCATGCGCACCTCGCGCATGGTGTCCTTGATGTTGTCCTCGGTGATGCGCCCCTGGCCCCGCAGGTTCTGCACCACGCGGCCAAGGCGGTCGGAAAGATTGTCGAACATGGTATTTCGATCCGTTTCAGTCTTTGATGCCACGCATTATATCGGTTAAATACCGGGCATGTGCGACGCGCCGCCATACCCCGGGAGCGGGCCGTGAAGCAGGGCTTTCGGTCTGCATGGCGATATGCCATCATTTGCCCCCATGGAAAACACCCTCGTCATGATCCTCGCCGTCGCTCTCTATGTCCTGGGCGGCACGGTGTTCAGCCTGCGCCTGTTCCGCACCAGCGCGGACAAGCGCCCCGACAGGAAAATCGGCCTGATACTGGGCTTTTCCGCCCTGCTGCTGCATGGCTGGCTGCTCTACCAGGTTCTGCACACCATGCAGGGGGTCAATTTCAGCTTCTTCAACGCGGTTTCCTTCGCCGCCTGGGTCATTGCCCTGCTCTACCTGCTGGCGGCCCTGAGCAAACCCGTGGAATCCCTGGGCGTGGTGCTGCTGCCCATCGCCGCCCTGACCCTGCTGCTGGATTACTTCTTCCCCGGCATGCGCCTGTTGCCTCCCCATACCAACTGGGAGCTGCGCGCCCATGTCATCAGTTCCATCCTGGCCTACAGCGTGCTGGCCATGGCTGCCGTGCAGGCCGTGCTGCTGGCCATACAGGACAGGCATCTGCGCAGGCATCATCCCGGCGGATTCATCCGCGCCCTGCCGCCCCTGCAGACCATGGAAGGGCTGATGTTCGAGATGATCCTCATCGGCTTCATCCTCCTCACCCTGGCCCTGGCCAGCGGCTTTGTCTTCCTGGACGACATGTTCGCCCAGCACCTGGTGCACAAGACCCTGCTGTCCATTCTCGCCTGGCTCTGCTTCGCCGTACTGCTGTGGGGGCGCCACCGCTTCGGCTGGCGGGGCCGCACCGCCATACGCTGGACCATGGCGGGATTCGTGGTGCTGGCCCTGGCCTATTTCGGCAGCAAGGCGGTGGTGGAGCTGATCCTGAAGCGGTGATCATTTCATCCTGAACCCGTCTCCCCGGCTTTTGCTATAATCCGCGCCACATTGCCCTCGTAGCTCAGCAGGATAGAGCAGCCGCCTCCTAAGCGGCAGGTCGTGCGTTCGAATCGCGCCGAGGGCGCCAATTTTTCCTTTTGCCCGCCGCGCCATGTCTTCTTCCCATCCCTACAGCCGACTACAGGAAAAACTGGGCTTCGAGCAGCCTCTGCCCTGGACGGAGCACTGGTCGGCGGCGGAGGATTTTCTGTTGCTGATCGCGGATCACTGCCTGGCCCATCGACCCCGCCGTATCCTGGAATGCAGCAGCGGCCTTAGTACCCTGGTGCTGGCGCGCTGCTGCCAGCTCAACGGCCGGGGACAGGTGCTCAGCCTGGAGAATGGCGAAGAATTCGCCCGGGCCACCCGGGAACATCTGCAAAACCTGGGACTGGAAAACCAGGCCCGGGTGCTACACGCTCCCCTGGAAGAACAGGAAGTCAACGGCGGGATATTCCAGTGGTACGGACTGCCGCCGGCACTGCCGGAAGATATGGACATGCTGGTAGTGGACGGCCCGCCGGGTTTCCTGCAACCACTTTCGCGCTACCCCGCCCTGCCCCTGCTGCGGGAACGGCTGGCGTCGGGCTGCCATATCTTTCTGGACGATGCCGCCCGCGAGGACGAGAAAGAAATCGCCCGCCGCTGGCAACGCGAAAATCCCGGCCTCACGCACCATTATCTGGACTACCGGCGCGGCTGTTCGGTATTCGTGGTGAATCAGGATTCCGACGCGTTGTGACGCACCCGCCACTCGGCCAGGGCCGCGTCCAGATTGCCTTCCGCGCCTATGGCCCGCCAGAAGCGGGGGAAGTCTTGCGAAGCCTGCTCCAGGCGCACTTCCAAGTGCCGCGGCTTGTCCTTCAAAAACAGGCGGATGTTGGCTTCCACGGCATCCACGTAGTCGCGCGCCAGTTCCAGGGGATCGGCGTCTTCCTCACCACCGAGCAGTACGCCTTCCCGCCAGGCCCGCATGATGCCGAACCCGGTTCGCCGGGCAAAACTGGCGGCGGTGGCTTCCCGGTTCCGGTACAGGTGCACATAGAAGGCGTCGTCACCGAAGCGTTCTTCCAGCCGGCCCAGCATCCAGCACAGGCGGTTGTCTGCCTCGATGTGATTGTCCGGGTAGTCCAGCCGCGCCATGCCCATGCGATGAATGCGCGTCTCGTGGCCGGCGCTGTAGTTACTGATGTGTTCGCAGGCGCGGATGAAGGTGGTGGAGCCGCAACGCCCGGTATTGAGCACAAAGACATTCATGCCAGCAACCTTTCCCACAGGGCCCGCTCGCCCTTGTAGGCCAGCAGGGCATCAGTCATCTCATCCAGGCGCCGGCCACGATGTCCGGCCGACCGCATCAGGCGTACGCCCCGGGCCTGGTCACCGAAACTCCGCTCCATGCTGTCCATGAACCGTCGCACCTGATCCACCGCGCCGGGGCATTCATGCCACCACTGGCGGTCATCTTCCAGCAGGCGGCGCAACTGCCCCGTTCCGGCGAGAATATCCTGCCGCTTGCCTTCATAGCGGCCACGCATTTCCTGCTCCACTTCTTCCAGCACCCGGCGGATTTCCTTCGCGGACAGTTCCCGGACCGGGTAGCCCAGCCCGGTGAGACGAATCATGCTGAACAACATCACATCACCGTAATACTGGCGCTCGAACTCGCCGCTGATGTCCGATAAATCGTCATCATGAACGATGCCGGGACGGAACTCGGAACGCCCGGCTTCGGCCACCGTGCGCTTGTGCAGCATGGGCAGGTTGGCGGACAGAAAGCCTTCGCCCAGCTCCGCGGCAACCATGCGCCCGAGAACGGGACCGGCCATGCGCAGTTTCAATGACGCAAAGGGAATGAAATAGGCCAGCCCCTGACGGTTGAACACATAGTTACCCGTATACACGGTGCGCGCGGGCACCAGGGTTTCCGCCAAGGGGCGGTATTCGTAGGCCGTGCGTCTGGTCAGGTGCTCGCCATCGAAGAAGCCACCCAGGCGGGCCGTGTATTCCTCGAAACAATGCCGGTGATCGTGGGGACCCTCCAGGGGGCAGCGATACCGGAAGCTATGGCGTTTCTCCTGGAAGCCGAACAGGTCGGCCATGTCGTGATAGGCGGCATCATCGGCCTTTTCCTCCGCCCTCTCATGATAGGCGCAGGCCGAGTCCGCTTGCCGGGCAGCCAGGTCGTTCATGAAGGCCAGCACATCATCCAGGAAATTGCCCGCCATGACCGCGGGGGAAACGGGCGGATCACCCACCACCTTGCCGGTGAGCAGGGTCACGGGCTCGCGGCTGAAGATGCGGTCCAGGTGAAAAAGATAGTTCAGGGCATGGAAGTCACCGGCGCGAAACTCCTGGTCACTGTCGGCGAACCAGAACAGTTTCTCCCGTCCCTGGCCGGCCCGGCGCGCCAGCTCCAGGTAGGTAATGTTACGCATGTTGGACGCGCCCTTGTGCCAGAAGCGCGACCTGTCGTGATTGCCCAGCACCCCGGCAAGGGCCTGGCGGGTTTCCGCGTCCAGCGCGTCCAGCAGACGCAGTTGTTCTTCCTGGCCGAAATACTGAACCTCCAGCCCCCGGTCACGGAAATCATCGACGATCCGCCGGTTTCCGGCGATATTCTCCCGCCCCCCGGAATCATCCGCCACCAGCACTGAAACCGGACCCCAGGGAAAGCGCCGGCACAGGGCATGCAGGCTGTCCAGGAAAGCCCGCAGGTGCCGGGGACGATCCGCCACGGGCACCACCACCACGAATTCATGGCGGGGATCGTCCGGGCGGGTGGTGAGCCACTGGTTCACTTCCCTGACCAGGGCCTGATAACGTTCCAGGGCCTCCACGTCCAGGCGGCCTTCCCGCCACATGGCATCCTCCAGGGAAGGAAACAGGGCATCGCAGATCTCCAGCAGGGCAACGGGACGCCCATCCCGCCGAAACGCTTCCAGGCTGTCCGCCACTGCCGGATCAGCCAGGCCGGCCACCGCATCGAACAACAGGGAAAGTCCGGGATCGCTCACGGCAAGGGCTACCTGCGCGAGGAATAGTTGGGGAAGCTGTTCCTGTCGATGGGCATCTCGATGAGGTTGATGCCGCCCACCAGATCCGTTTCCCGGAACAACCTCTCCACCGCGGCCTCGGTATCCACCAGCACATGATTGATGCCGAAGGAATCGGCCAACTTGCGGTAGTCGGGATTGATGAAGTCACAGTCGATGAAGCGCTGTTCATACTGCTGGTGCTGGTTCTTGCGGATCAGCCCCATGGTGGAATTGTTGAACAGCAGGATGTTCAGGGGGCGGTCGTAGTTCACCGCGGTCATGATCTCCATGCAGCACATCTGGAAACCGCCATCCCCCAGCACGGCGAAACAGGGCGCGGGCTCGTGGAACTGGGCGCCGATGGCGGCGGGAATGGCGTGGCCCAGGGAGGAGATTCCGGAGTTGGGATAATAGCGGGCCTTGGCGGACACCCGGTAGAAATTCTGGGCGAAGATGATGTTGTCATCGAAGACCACGGCATTGTCGGGAAAATGTTTCTCCAGCTCGAGGAAGAATTTCTCCACCAGGGCGAAACCCGACTGGAAGACTTCGTAGCCCCGCCCGGAATCCCCGGCAACCGGTTCATCCCCGGCAGCCGACGCTTCCTCCACGCCACGGTTCTCCAGGTTGCGCAGCACATCGTCAAGAATCTTGCGGATGTCTCCCTGGATGGCCAGATCCGCGCGAAACACCTTTTCCAGCTGTTCCGGGTTGACGTCGATCTGGATCACCCTGCGGCCGTTGAGCAGCTCCCTGTCCCACACATAGCTGGTACGCTCGTTGAAGGCCGCCCCCAGCACCATCACCAGATCCGCCTGCTCCACGATGTGCCGGTAGGCCTTGCCGCTGGAAGAAACCCCCAGGCTGCCCAGGGACAGGGCCGAGGACTCATCGACGACGCCCTTGGCCTTGAGGCTGGAGGCCACGGGAATGTTCAGCCAACGGCTCAGGCGTTCCAGTTGTTCCCTGGCCCCGGCGCGAATGCAGCCGTAACCGGCGACGATAACCGGGTGCCGGGCTTCCAGCAGCATGTTCACGATATCCCTGGCATTGGCGCAGCTTGGCTCATGGGTCTGCACATGGGCGCGAGTCATCACGTCGTCCAGAACCGCCGCATCCACCTTCTCCTTCTGCACGTTGAAGGGAAAGCTGAGCAGCACCGGTCCGGGATCGTCCGCCAGCAGGATGCGCGAGGCGCGGTTGAGGACATTGCCCAGGTAGTCCGTGCGCTCCACGATGCGGTTGTAGCGGGTGATGCCCTGGAACAGGGCAATCTGGTCTATGCTGCCACCCTCCCCCGAGCTTTCCTGCAGGCCGCCGCGGCCAAAGATATGGGTGGAAGTCTCCCCCGTGATGGCCAACACCGGCTGGCGGTCGGCATGGGCATTGGCGATGCCCGTCACCAGGTTGGTGGCCCCTGGGCCGGCGGTGGTGATACAGGCGCCGATACTTCCCGACGCGCGGGCATATCCCCCGGCCATGAAGGAAGCCCCCTGCTCATGCTTCACCAGCACGGTCTGGATGGCCGAGTCGTACAGGGCGTCGTACACCGGCAGGATATGCGCCCCCGGCATGCCGAAGATATGGCGTATGCCCAGGCGTTCCATGTAGCTGACGACCAGCTCGCTGACGGTGATATTCATGGCTTCGATCTACTGCCCCAGCCGATCCACTGACGCCGGCTTGAGATGGATTCTGCGCACGATACTAGGATATACAGGCATTATCAATCTGGAAGCACAGGGTCCATGCGGGGTATTATCAGTGCCAGATTCATCCCTGATCCCTTCCCGGAGGCTCCATGCGTAATTCCGCCCTGTTCCTGTCCCTGTGTCTCCTCACCGGCATGGCCCTGGCCACCCCCGGCTGGCAGGAATGCCGCCAACTGTCAGACGATGGAAAACGCCTGGCCTGTTATGACGACTACGCCCGGATGCTGGAAAAGAAGAACGCCCCGCCCACGGTGGAAGAACAGAAGGCCGCCTTCGGCCTGCCGGCGGTGTCCCCGGCAGATGAACTGAAGGGCATTCAGGCCGGTATCAGCCGAATCGACAAGAGCTCGCGGGGCCAGCGCACCCTTACCCTGGACAACGGCCAGGTGTGGCGCCAGGTGGGCAGCAGCTCCCAGCCACGGCTGAAGACCGGCGACAAGGTCATCATCGAACGGGGCGCCCTGGGCTCTTTTGTGCTCAAGCCGGCTGACAGTAACCGCAGCATGCGGGTAAAGCGGCTGCGCTGATGTCCGGCTGCTGCGCTACATCCTCCGCCCGGAAACGCTCCTGCCCCCGCTGCGGGCAGCCCGGCATGGCCGTTGGCGCACGAACCCTGCTGCATCACCTGAAACAGCCCTGGGAATGGAAAAGCCAGGACGCCTGGTTCTGCGAGAACCCGGATTGCGAGGTTGTCTATTTTCTTGCTGACCAGGGCATCTTCACCCAGGCTGACCTCCGCACGCCCGTGGGCATCAAGAGCGATGATGGAGACGCTTTGCTCTGCTACTGTTTCGGCATCGACAGAAAGACCCTGGCCGCCAGGCCGAAGCTCAAGGATTTCGTCATCGAGCGCACCCGCGACAGCCAGTGTGACTGCGGGATCCGCAACCCCTCGGGGCGCTGCTGCCTGAAACACTTTCCCTGAACCCTTTCCACCCTCTCACGCGGCCATGCGGATTCGTGCCGCGAGCCCCGAGGATTTCGACGCCATGACCGGCATTTCCGACGGCACGAACCCCGGTCAGGGCTGTTTCCTCACCGGCTGCGTCTTGTCCGGCGCAAGACGCGCCTTCCAGCCATCGGGCTGTTCCTTTTCAGTGGCAAAATCCAGGCTGTTCAGATCCTGCTCCAGGCCCATGAGCCAACCGCCACCCAGGGCCTTGTAGATGGCCACCAGGGCGGCATGGACTTCCGCTTCCTTGCGGGTGTATTCCAGCTCGGCGTCGAACAGGCTGCGTTCGGCATCCAGCACTTCCACGTAGCTCACGTAGCCCTCTTCATAACGCATGCGGGCGAACCTGGCATAGCTGCGCAGGGCTTCCACCTGCAGGCGGACAGCCTCCAGGATCTCCCGGCTCTTGTGGCTGGCGATCAGGGCGTCATTCACTTCCACGAAAGCCGTCTGTATGGTCTTGATGTAGGCATGCAGGGCCTGCTGCCGCACCGCTTCGGATATCCTCACACGGGCATCCACCGCGCCACCGGTAAAGATGGAGCCCGCTGCCGCACCCCCCAGGTTCCAGATACCCGACGCGCCATCCAGCAGCCTGGAAAGATCCGCGCTGGCCAGGCCCAGCACCCCCGACAGGGAGATACGGGGAAAATACTCCGCCCTGGCCACGCCGATGAGGGCGTTGGCGGCAACAAGATTCTGCTCCGCCTGGAGGATATCGGGGCGCCTTTGCAGCACTTCCGAGGGAATGTCGGCGGGCACCCTGGGCAACACCAGCTCACCCACCGCCTTGCCCCGGGTGATGTCCCCGGGGTTGCGCCCGATGAGCAGGGACAGGGCATTCTCCGCCTGGGCGATCTGGCGTTCTATTGTGGGGATCAGCACCGCCGCTGCCTGGTACTCGGAACGCACCTGGGCCAGTTCCAGTTCGGAAATCACACCACCGCGGAATTTCTCCTCGAACAGGGCCACGGATTCACCCCGGCGCTCCAGGGTCTCCCGGGCAATCTCCAGCTGCCGGTCCAGGCTGCGCAGGCTCAGATAGCCCGTGGCCACCGCGGATACCACGCTGAGAATCACCGAGCGGCGGCCATGCTCCGCCGCCAGCAGGTTGGCACGGGCCGCTTCCGTGGATCGGGCAATGCGCCCCCAGAAGTCCAGCTCCCACCCCACGTTCAGGCTGGCAAGGAAATCATCTCCCACCCGGGAACGCCCGTCAGGAACGCCATTGAAAGCATTGCGTGAAGCCTGGAGACGGGAAGCGCTGGCGCCATAGCCCACCTGGGGATAGAACCCGGCCCGGGCCAGATCCACGCGGGCCGCGTATTCCAGCAGCCGGGCGGCGGCGATGCGCAGATCCTGGTTGTGAGCCAGGGCCTCCTGAACCAGCTCGTCCAGCACGGGATCACCGAAGGCCTTCCACCATTCGATGTTGGAGATCTCCTCGGCCGTTTTTTCCGGCACCCGCCAGTTTCCGGGCACGGGCACTTCGGGCTTTTCGTAGTCCGGCCCCAGGGTGGTGCAGCCGGACAGAAACAGCAGACCCACGGACAACAGCAACATGCGCGGCTTCATGACTCCCCTCCCTTGGCCGTGGCGGCCTTGCCGCTCCGCTTTTCCTTGGCGGTGATGATGAGATAGAAGAACAGGGGCACGAAGAACAGGGCCAGGCTGGTAGCGCCCACCATGCCACCGATGATGCCCGTGCCGATGGAGTGCCGCGCGTTGGCCCCTGCCCCCGAAGCCAGCACCAGGGGCATGGAGCCCAGAATGAAGGACAGGGATGTCATGAGTATGGGGCGCAGGCGCAGGCGCGCCGCCTGCACGGCGGCATCAAAGGCGCGCATGCCGTTCTTGTACTGCAATTCGGCGAACTCCACGATGAGGATGGCGTTCTTGGCGGACAGGCCGATGAGGGTGACCAGGCCGATCTGGAAATAGACATCGTTCTCCATGCCCCGCAACCAGACGGTGAGCAGGGCGCCGAACAGACCGAAGGGCACCGCCGTGATCACCGCCAGGGGCAATGACCACTGCTCATACTGACCGGCAAGTATGAGGAACACCATGATGAGGGCAAAGGCGAAGATCACCGCCGAGGTGCTGCCGGCCTTCTTTTCCTCATAGGCCTGGCCCGCCCAGGCGTAGGTGAAGCCGTCGGGCAGGTTCTCCGCCGACAGGGCTTCCATGGTGGCGATGGCGTCCCCGGAACTGTAGCCCGGCGCGGCGTCGCCGTTGATCTTGGCCGCCATGAAGCCGTTGAAGCGGGATACCAGATCCGGCCCGGTGACATACTCTGTGTTTACCAGGGCACTCAGGGGCACCATCTCCCCCGCCCGCCGACGCACGAAGATCTGCTGCAGGTCTTCCGGTTTTTCACGATACCGGGGGCTGGCCTGAAGGATTACCTGCCACACCCGGCCATACTTGTTGTACTGGCTCACATACAGGGAACCGAACAGGGTCTGCAGGGAAGCATAAACATCGGACACGTTCACACCCAGGGTCTCGGCCTTCACCCGATCCACCCGCGCCATGAGTTGCCGGGAAGCGGCATTGATGGTGCTGGTCAGACGCACGACTTCCGGGCGTTGTCCGGCGGCCTCGATAAGCCGGCGGGTCTGCCGGGCCAGTTCATTGATTCCTCCCTGTCCCCGGTTCTGCACCCAGAATTCAAAACCACCCTGGGCGCCCAGGCCGGGAATGGAAGGCGGATTGACAGGCAGCACGACACCTTCCTTCAGAGCCGCCAGGCGTGGCGTCACCCACTGGATGAGGTCTCCGGCGCTCATGCCGGGCTCGGTACGCTGATCAAAATCCTTCAGTCCCACGAACACCGTGCCCGCATTGCTCTTGAACTGGTTGTCCAGCAGGCTGAAGCCGGCCAGGGCCGAGGCGTCCTGCACTGCGGGATGTTCGGCATAGATCTCCGCCACCCGCTTGGTCAGGGCCTCGGTGCGGTCCAGGCTGGCCCCGTCCGGCAGGATCACGGCGGTGAACAGAAAGCCCTGGTCTTCCGCGGGAACGAAGCTGGAGGGAATGACCTTGAACAGCATCACCATGCCCGCCAGCATGGCGCCAAGCAGCACCAGGGCGATGACCCAACGTTTCATGGTCAGGGCCACGCCACGGGCGTAGCGCCGGGTCAATCCCTCCAGCCAGCGGTTGAACCAGCCGAAGAAACCGCCGGGCTGTCCCTGGCGGGGCTTGAGCAGGATGGCCGCCATGGCGGGGGTCAGGGTCAGGGCCACGAAACTGGAAATGGCCACGGAGATGGCGATGGTGATGGCGAACTGCTGGTAGAGCACGCCGGTGGTGCCGCCCAGGAAGGCCACAGGCACGAACACGGCGATGAGCACCAGGGAGGTGGCGATGACCGGCCCCGTGACCTCGTCCATGGCCAGGAAAGTGGCGTCCTTGGGACTGAGGCCTTTTTCTTCCATGTTGCGCTCGACGTTTTCCACCACCACGATGGCATCGTCACAGACAATACCGATGGCCAGCACCAGGCCGAACAGGGTCAGCAGATTGATGGAAAAGCCCAGGGCCATCATGCCGATGAAAGTACCAATGACCGCTACCAGGATGGCAATGGTGGGAATCAGGGTGGCGCTGACGCTCTGCAGGAACAGATAGGTCACCAGCACCACCAGGATGATGGCGATGATCAGGGTCTGGGTGACCTCGTCGATGGAAGCCTGCACGAACTTGGTGGTGTCCAGGGAAATGGTGTAGTCCACGCCATCGGGGAACTTCTTGCTCAGCTCCGCCATGAGACGCCGCAGGCCGTTGGACACCTCCACCGCGTTCGAGGACGGCTGCTGGTACACGGCGATGAAGGTAGCCGCCTTGCCATTGAGGGTGGAGCGCAGCATATAGGCCTTGAGCCCCTCCTCGGCGTGCCCCACATCCTTGAGACGCACCACGGCCGTGCCTCGGGGATCGGCGCGCAAAATGATGTTGTCGAATTCCTCCGGCGTGGAAAAACGCCCCTGGGTAACCACGGGAAAGGACATCTCCACCGGCTCCGCCGTTGGCGACTGCCCCAGGGCGCCCACGCCAAACTGCTGGTTCTGCTGGCTCACCGCGCGCTGGATATCACTGGCCGTCAGTCCCAGGCTGGCCATGTGATCCGGCTCCAGCCACAGGCGCATGGCCAGGTCCGGCAACCCCATGATCTGTGCCTGATTGGCGCCGGGAACCCGCTTGATCTCGTCCAGGATGTTCAGGTTGGCATAATTGCCGAGAAAAGCCTCGTCATGGCTGCCATCGGGAGAAAAGATGCCGATGAGCATGAGAAAACTGGAAGAGCGTTTCTCTACGGTAACCCCGGCATTGCGCACCACGTCCGGAAGCTCCGGCAGAGCCTGGTTCACCCGGTTGTTTACCTGCACTTCGGCGGTATCCGGATCGGTGTCGATATCGAAGTACACCGTTAGGGTCATCTGCCCCGTGGCGGAACTGGTGGACTGCATGTAGAGCATGTTGTCCACGCCGTTGATGCGCGTTTCCAGGGGAGCGGCCACGCTGTTGGCCACTGTTTCCGCATCCGCGCCGGGATAGCTGGCGCTCACCGTGACCTGTACGGGAGTGATTTCCGGATACTGGGTGATGGGCAGGCCGACGAGGGAAATCAGCCCCGCCAGCACCAGGATGATGGACAGTACGGATGCAAGTACGGGCCGTCTGATGAACACATGAGAAATCATCCGGAGATCTCCAGGGTCAGGAGCCGCTGCCTGTAGCAGACTGCTTTTCCGAACCAGTCTCGACGATCACCACCTTGCTGTCCGGGCGCAACTTGAGAGCGCCATCGACAACGATACGCTCGCCATCCTCGAGGCCCTGGTCAATGAACCACTCCTTGCCATGCCAGGCGCCGGTGGTCACCGAACGCTGCTCGACACCGCCGTCTTCCCGGATCACCCAGACGTAGCTGCCCTCCCCGCGCTGCTGCACGGCGCGCTGGGGCACCAGTATGGCGTTCGGGCGGATGCCGCCTTCAATCCAGGCACGCACGAACTGCCCGGGCCGCAATTGTTTCTCCGGATTGGCCACCTCGGCACGCAACAGAAAGGTGCCCGTGGCCTCGCTGATGGAGGCATCGGCAAAGGTCACCTGCCCCTCGTGGGGATAGATGCTGCCATCGGCCAGAACGATCTCCACCTTGTAGCGGTCATTCTCCGGCGCCACCAGCAAACCTTCCTTGCGCATTTTGCGCAGGGCAAAGATCTGGTTTTCGGAAATACTGAACTCCACCCACATGGGGTCGAGCTGGGCCACGTAGGTCAACAAGCTGTTCCCCAGGCCAATGTAGGAACCCTCCTGCTGCACGGCGAAACTGGCGACACCGGACACCGGCGTACGAATCAGGGTGTAGCCGAGATTCAGCTCGGCCTGAACGACATTGGCCTTCGCCACTTCCACCGCCGCCGCCGCGGAACGGTAAGCGGCCAGCGCGTCATCCAGCTCCTTCTGCGCCACGGCATTCTTTTTCGCCAGGGGGCGCACCCGCTTGAGGTTGGCCTGGGCATTCTCCAGCCGGGCCTGCTGCTGGGCCAGTTCCGCCTTCATGGCCTGCAGGCGGGCCTGAAAAGGCTTGGTATCCATCTGGAACATGGGCTGCCCGGCTTCCACCATGGCGCCCTCGGTGTACAGGCGTTTCTCCAGGAAGCCTTCGACCCGGGACCGAATCTCCACCCTGCGGGAGCTGACAGTCTTGCCGATGAACTCGAAGCGGGCGGGCACATCCCGGGCTTTCACCGTATAGGCCACCACTTCCACCGCCGCCGGGGCCTGAGCATCCGGTTGTGGTTTATCCAGGCAGGCGGGCAACAACGGAACAAGAAGCGCGAGAAAAAGAATTCGGGTAATCATTGGCAATGCTCGATGATGGAAAATTCTCCTGACAGGCTGGAAGCAAACCGGATCAGGTCCAGGGCAAGGGCCGGGAAAGACGCCACAGGCGCCGGTTGCAGGAAGGCTTCCAGTGCCAGCCGCGTCCATCGCAGGAATATAACACTATTTCTTCCTTGCCGATCATTGCCTTGAGCCACGCTTCCAGCGCCAGCATGGACTGGAGCCAGGCGGATGGATTCCGTTGCCGCAATGCCCCGGCAATGCCGGTCATTACCGTTACGGCCTCGCCATTGTCTTTCCCGGTGCTGGCGGACAACCCCCGCAGCAGACAATGATCGCCCTGAACCTTGCCCGGGCCAGACAGGGGCCGGGACGGCAACTTCCCCCCACCATCCAGCCAGAGGCCGTTTACCGGCGGTCTGCCCGTCTCCTCCCGGTTCCGGTTTACCGGCGCGTCGAAGAACAGCATCTGGATCTCATTGAGTACCGACAGCCAGAAACCATCCCCGTCCACACCCGGCAGGCAGGATCGCAGACCGCGGCCCGCCACCTGATCGAGGGCGGCAAAAGGCGTTTCGGGCAGCCGTTCCGTAAGCAGATACCAGCGATGCGGGGCAACAACTTCCATTGCAAGGCCATGCGCGGAAAAATGCGCGTTGAACCGGCTCGCAAGCCCCTGGGCCTCATCCATGGTCAAGGATGAATCATCCAGTGGAAACAGCAGTACCTGATCCCGGTCGGCGCGCAAATGCACGGGATGAGCCCGCAGCACGCCGGTTCCCGGTTCTCGCCCCGTATCGGCGAGATAACAGAAGGGAGCGGCTCCCTGACGGCTTTCCAGGCCGAACAATCGCATCAGCAATTGTTCAAGCCCTCCCGAAGCCGGTTCCTCATCCGCCCGGGCGATGACACGTTCGAGAATCGGGAAGCGCGGTGCCGCGCCACCGGGCGGCGCCTCCAGGAGTCCCGGAACAAGCAGCCTGTGGATCATTGTGCGAACCGCGCGCCGGCCGGTCAGATAAAGGCCAGCACTTCCTTCTCGATGTCTTCCTTGTTCACCAGGGTCTTCTGGGCCACGGGCAGGGTAAACAGCCGGTTGATATGCTCGGGCACCGGGGTGCCCGCCAACCGGGAGATGGTCTTCAGGGCATCCAGATCATGGGTACCGGTTTCTCCCGTGAGAGCGTTGGCGATACTGGGCGAGAACTTGGTCCATTCAGCGGTGGAATAGACAATGGCGTGCAGGGGCTGACGGCAGCAACTGGCATGGGCCTTCAGGCAGGTGGCCGTGTGGGGGTCCATGAGATAGCCCTGTTCGAAGTACTCCCTGATGTAAGCCTTGCCTTCCTCATCCGTGCAGAAATCGGCGCAGAAAAGCGCCTGCATGGCCTTCCGCTCTTCTTCGTTCAACTGATAGTGCTGTTCCTCGTCCAACTGCCGCATCAGTTC
>CAZWRE010000010.1:0-19237 GCA_964636335.1 uncultured Sedimenticola sp.
CGTGAAGCCGGCCCGCAGCGGCGAATATGGCATGTACCTGGGCAATCAGTGGTACAAGCTGACCATCAAGCCCGAACGCATCCCCCAGGACGACCCCGTGGCACGCCTGGATGTGAGCCTGCTGCAGGACAATCTCATCGCTCCCCTGCTGGGCATAGAAGATCCCCGCACCGACAATCGCATCGACTTCGTGGGCGGCATCCGCGGCCTGGGCGAGCTGGAAAAGCGCGTGAATTCCGGTGACTGGGCCGTGGCTTTCTCCCTCTATCCCACCACCATGGAAGCCCTCATGGCCGTGGCCGATGCCGGTGAGGTCATGCCGCCCAAATCCACCTGGTTCGAGCCCAAGCTGGCGGATGGCCTGGTGAGCCATGTTCTCGACTGACCCTTCGCGGGAGCGGCGCTGTGCGCCGCGACCGGGTTGACGCCATATCGCTTAGCGACACACCGTATCGCTCCCGCGGGGAGGGGGGGCTGGCAAGGCGTCGGCCTGATCACGCCGCGCATCCTGGACAAGAAGTTTTCCATCGAGGAGATTCGCTGATCCTGTTGATGGTGCAATTCGCAATGCTCATTGCACCCTACGCTCCTGAGAGGGCAGGGTGCGTAGAGCGCAGCGAAACGCTCCAAGGGAGGAGGGTACAATTCCAGGCGCGCATTCGCGTCACCCACCCATATCCTCTGTGCTAAGGTTAGCGCAGTTTTCACTCATGATTTCATGTCATGGTCAGTACCGTTTCGCATCTTCCGGAAACCGGCAGAATCGACCAGGAGCAGATCACTGCCTGGCTGGCGGCCTTGGCGGGGCATCGCAGCCGCAAGGAGATCCATCAGATCAGTCTGGCCCTGGAGCTGATTCACCAGGTTCATGACGAGGAGCCCACCTTTGGCGGGGTCCAGCACCAGCTTGCCCTGATGCAGACGGCGGATATACTCGACCAGCTCAACCTGGACACCGAAACCCTGGTGGCGGCCCTGCTTTCGGACCTGCCCCTGGCGGAGCTGGAAAGGGCGGAACCTTTCGGCGAGCGCGTGCCGGCCATGATCCGTGATCTGAGCCGCATCCGCACCGTGGCGGTGAGCGGCGGTAATGTCAGCGACGACAGGCAGAGCGAGAACCTGCGCCGCATGCTCCTGGGTCTGGCGGACGACGTGCGCGTGGTGCTCATTGTCCTGGCCAAGCGCCTGCAGCTCATGCGCGTGTTGAGAAATATGGAGCAAGGGGATGAAAGCCGCGTGATTGCAGGCGTTACCCAGCGCATCCACGCGCCCCTGGCCAACCGCCTGGGTGTCTGGCAGCTCAAGTGGGAGCTGGAGGATCTTTCCCTGCGGGTGCTGCATCCGGATGCCTACCGGGATATCGCTCGCGCCCTGGAGGAGAAACGCGAAGAGCGGGAGCGTTTCATCGCACGGGTCATCGAGCGCCTGCAGGCGCGCTGCGCCGAACATGATATCGACGCGGAAATCAGTGGCCGTCCCAAGCACATCTACAGCATCTGGAAGAAGATGCAGCGCAAGGGCGTGGACTTCAGCCAGATCTTCGACGTGCGCGCCGTGCGCGTTCTGGTGGACACAGTGTCCCAGTGCTACGAGGTGCTGGGCATGGTGCACGGCGCCTGGCAACCCATTCCGCAGGAGTTTGACGATTACATCGCCCATCCCAAGGCCAATGGCTACCGTTCCCTGCATACGGCGGTGGTGGGAGAGGATGGCAAGCCGCTGGAGGCGCAGATCCGCACCAGGGAGATGCACGATCATGCGGAACATGGTGTGGCGGCGCACTGGCGTTACAAGGAAGACGGCAAGGGGGACGCGGAGTTGGAGAGGCGCATCGAGTGGATGCGTATCTGGCTGGAGCATCCCGGCGATATCCAGGAAGCGGAGGATGCCGATGCCGAATTCGAGGCCCGGCGCATCTATGTGCTCACCCCCGACGGTAAGGTGGTGGAGCTGCCCCGGGGCGCCACGGCGGTGGATTTTGCTTACGCCATCCACAGTTCCGTGGGCCATCGTTGCCGGGGTGCCAAGGCCGATGGAAAGATGATTTCCCTCACTCAGCCTCTGGAAAGCGGCCAGACGGTGGAGATCATCACGGTCAAGGAAGGCGGTCCCAGTCTGGACTGGCTGAACGCCAGCTCCGGCTATGTCACCACGTCGCGGGCGCGCAACCGTATCCGCCATTGGTTCAAGCGCCAGGATTATGAACAGCACGTGGCCCTGGGCAAGGCCAGCCTGGACAAGGAAGTCAACCGCCTGGGCGTGAAGAAGCCGGACCTGGAAAAGCTGCTTGAGAAATATAACTTCAAGACAGTGGACGATCTCTATGCCGCCATGGGCCGGGGTGAAGTATCCGCCACCCAGGTGGCCAACCTGCAGGCGGCGCCGACCGTGGTGGATGACGACCGGGAAATCAGTCTCAAGGCCGACAGGCGTTCAGGCCGTCACAAGGGGGCCGCCGGGGAGGTGGTGGTGCAGGGGGTGGATGGACTGATGACCCACACGGCCCGTTGCTGCAAGCCCGTGCCCTATGATCCCATCATGGGCTACATCACCCGGGGCAAGGGGGTGACTGTCCACCGCGAGGACTGCCCCGTGCTGCGCCGCCTGAAGAAGGATCAGGCGGAGCGCCTGATTCCCGTGGTCTGGAGTGAGGAACAGCCCCGGGGCGCCTTCCTGGTGGATGTCCAGCTCTACGCCCATGACCGCAAGGGCCTGCTGCGGGACATCAGCTCCGTGTTCTCCAACGAGGAGGTGGACGTGCTGGGGGTGAAGACCCACTCCAACCGCCGCAAGGAAACCGCCAGCATGCGTTTTACCGTGGAAGTGGCGGACATGGCCCAGCTCAGCCGGGTGATGGAAAAGCTGGCCCAGGTGCCGGACGTGTTGGAGGTGAAACGTCAGGTGTAAGGGAACGAGCGCGCTGGCTGGACAAACCGCTCAGGCGGGATAACGCTGCTCCAGGGCCCGATAGAGACGTTCCTGGAAGTCGGAGGCGTCCGTATCCAGCTCGTTGACCACTTCCGCCAGGTGTTCGTTGTCTTCCCGGCCTTCCCAGGTCTTGATATAGCTGCCGTCCTTGTAGCCGTGGTCCTGGCGGAAGCGGTTGAGCACGTTCTTGCCCACGTAGATGCGGTACAGGTCGTCGAAGTTTGTGTCCACGGCGCCAAGGAGGGACAGGAAGGTGGGTATGTCCAGGGTGCGGGATTGCAGGGCGTGGCGGGCCAGTTGGTCCACGTTGCCGCGGAAGTCCGTCTCATCGGCCTGGCCGGCCTGCAACTGGGCCAGCATGTTTTCCGCCGCCTGTTCATGGCTGCCCGCGCAGGCCAGCAGCTCGGCGCTGAGGCCGAAATGCCAGATGTCGATGAGCTCCAGGCGGATCTGTTCCAGGTCGTGCTCCTGGGCCTTCCACCATTTCCAGCCATAGTGCTCCATGAGCTCGGCGCTCTCCAGCCAGATGGCCCGGTACCATTCGTTGCCGGCTTGCAGCCAGTCGGGGTTGATCTGCCGGTTGAGCTGGTCTTGCAGGGCCAGCATGTTCAGGAGCTTCTGTTTCATTGGAGAAAGGGCGATGGGTTGGCAACATGGGCATTCTACGTCAGTGGAGGTTTCATGGAAATGTCGGGGGAGATGGATTCCTGGGAGGTTTCGGTGGAAAATAGCCTTCCTTTGCAAGGCGCTGCGCTAACCCGGATTTGAAAAAGCCGTTTCCCGGTTTTCTTCAACCCTGCCCACATGAGCCAAGACATGAACCATGCCATCCGACTCGAACAACTGAAAAAGACCTACGCCAATGGCACCGAAGCCCTCAAGGGCATCGACCTGCGGGTGAAGCAGGGGGATTTCTTCGCCCTGCTGGGCCCCAACGGAGCGGGCAAGTCCACGGCCATCGGCATTCTCAGTTCCCTGGTGCGCAAGAGCTCGGGGCGGGTGGAGGTGTTTGGGCACGATCTGGATCATGAGCCCCAGGCGGTGAAACGCCATATCGGTCTGGTGCCTCAGGACTTCAACTTCAACCAGTGGGAGCCGGTGGAGGAGATTGTCATCAACCAGGCGGGTTACTATGGCATTCCCCGTCGTCAGGCCTATGAGAAGACCAGACGGGTGCTCAAGGAACTGGATCTGTGGGACAGGCGCCGCGCCCAGGCGCGCAGCCTGTCCGGGGGCATGAAGCGCCGGCTGATGATTGCCCGCGCCCTGGTACACGAGCCGCCGCTGATGATTCTGGACGAGCCCACCGCCGGCGTGGATATCGAAATCCGACGCAGCATGTGGGCCTTCATGGAGGAGATCAACCGCGCCGGCACCACCATCATCCTCACCACCCACTATCTGGAAGAGGCGGAGAATCTGTGTCGCAGCATCGCCATCATCGACGACGGGCGCATCGTGGAGAACAGCTCCATGCAGGCCCTGCTGCACCGCCTGCACCGGCAGGCCTTCCTCCTCACCCTGCGCCGGCCGGTGCAGACCCTGCCCGGGGGCGCGCCGGTGCGCCTGCGTCTTCATGACGAGTACACCCTGGAAGCGGTGCTGGAACAGGAGCAGACCCTGAACAGCCTGTTCGACTGGCTGAACGGGCAGGGCATGGAGGTGCTGTCCATGCGCAACAAGCAGAACCGCCTGGAGCAGTTCTTTCTGGACCGGGTGCGGAAGAAGGCGGAGGCGGCATGAGCAACTGGCAGCGTTACCGCATTGCCTACACCACCATCGTCATCAAGGAGGTATTGCGCTTCGCGCGCATCTGGGTGCAGACCATTTTGCCGCCGGCGATCACCACGGGGCTGTATTTTCTCATCTTCGGCACCCTCATCGGCGAGCGCATCGGCGAGATGGATGGGTACAGTTACCAGTCCTTCATCGTGCCCGGCCTGATCCTCATGGCGGTGATCACCAACAGTTACGCCAATACCGTGTCCAGCTTCTTCCAGGCCAAGTACCAGCGGCATATCGAGGAACTCATCATCTCTCCCGTTCCCAACTGGATCATCCTGGCCGGTTACGTGAGCGGCGGGGTGGCCCGGGGGCTGGTGGTGGGAGCCGTGGTCACGGGGGTGACCATGTTCTTTTCCAACGTGGGTGTGGCGCATCCGCTGCTCACCCTGCTGGTGGTGGTGTTGACCTCCATTCTCTTCGCCCTGGGCGGCTTCATCAATGCCGTGTTCGCCAACAGCTTTGATGATATCGCGGTGATACCCACTTTCGTGCTCACGCCCCTGACCTACCTGGGCGGGGTATTCTATTCCATCAGCCTGCTGCCGGAATTCTGGCAGAAGGTTTCTCTGGCCAATCCCGTGCTGTACATGATCAACGCCTTCCGTTACGGCATCCTCGGGGTGTCGGACATCCGTCCGGAAACCGCCCTGTTGCTTATTCTCGGCTTCATCTTCGTGCTGGGTGGCGTGGCCTTGTGGCTGCTGCACAGGGGTGTGGGCATCAAGAACTGATGGAGCGGCGGGCGCGCATCGGCTGGGCCTTGTATGACTGGGGCAACTCGGCCTTCGCCACCACGGTGATGGCGGGCTTCTTTCCCGTGTTCTTCAAGGAATACTGGGCCGGCGGGCTTTCCGCCACGGACAGCACCTTCTGGCTGGGTGTGGGTAATTCCGCGGCCAGTACCCTCATGGTGCTGTTCGCGCCGCTCATCGGCGCCCTGGCGGATCAGGGCGGCAGCAAGAAGCGCTATCTGTTGCTGTTCGCCTTTCTCGGCGCCTTGATGACCGCTTCCCTGTTCCAGGTGGCCGCGGGCATGTGGCAGATTGCCCTGTTGTTCTATGCCCTGGGCATCGTGGGTTTTTCCGGCAGCATCGTGCCCTATGACGCCCTGCTGGTGGACGTGGCGGAGGAGGATGAATTGGACAAGGTGTCGGCCCTGGGCTATGCCATGGGGTATCTGGGCGGGGGGCTGCTGTTCGCCGTTAACGTGCTCATGGTGCTCAAACCCGGGTTGTTCGGTTTGGCCGACGCGGGGCAGGCGGTGCGGGTGTCCTTCCTCATGGTAGGTATCTGGTGGGCCCTGTTTTCCCTGCCGGTGATGCTGTTCGTCCACGAGCGCGATCCGCGTCCCGCCAATCCCCATGCGCTGCGTGGTGCGCTGCGGGAGATTCGCGACAATTTCCGGGAAGTGGGGCGCTACCGCATGGTGGCCCTGTTCCTGCTGGCTTACTGGCTGTACATCGATGGCGTGGACACCATTGTGCGCATGGCGGTGGACTATGGCCTGGCCATTGGTTTCGAGCCCTCGGATCTGCTCACGGCCCTGCTCATTACCCAGTTCGTGGGTTTTCCCGCGGCCCTGGTGTTTGGCCGCATCGGTGACCGTTATGGGCCAAAGAAGGGCATCATGATTGCCCTCACTGTATATATCGTCATCGTGTTCTGGGCCTGGCGCATGGATTCCGCCTGGGAGTTCTACATCCTGGCGGTGGTCATTGGACTGGTGCAGGGGGGCATACAATCCCTGAGCCGTTCCCTGTATGCCCGGCTGATTCCCCAGGAGAAGGCTGGCATGTTCTTTGGCGTATACAACATGCTGGGCAAGTTCGCCGCTGTCATCGGCCCGCTGCTGGTGGGCTGGGTGGCGTCGGCCAGCGGGGATTCCCGTCTGGGAATCCTGGCGGTTCTGCTACTATTTGTGGCAGGATTTGTGGTATTGCAACGGGTGATTGTCGAGGAGCGAGGTAAAGGATGAAGCTTGTCAAGTGGCTGATTGGATTGGTGGTGGCCGTCGTGGTTATCGCGGGCCTGGTATTGCTGGCCCTGAAACTGCTGGTGGATGAAGACACCCTGAAAGCCAAGGCCAGCGTGGCCTTCAAGGAACAAACCGGGCAGGAGTTGAATATTTCCGGTCCCCTGAACTTTTCCGTGTTTCCCTGGGTAGGGTTGGAGCTGGGGGATGTAACCATAGGCAGCGCGCCCGGTTTCGATGGCAATCCCCTCGCCGTGGTGAGACAACTGGATGTGAAAGTCGCGCTGAAGCCCCTGTTTCAGAAAAAAGTGGCCGTGGACACCATTGTGCTGCGGGGAGTGCGCCTCGATCTGCGCCGGGACAAGAATGGCCGGGTGAATTGGGAAGGTCTGGCCAGGGCGGGTGGGGAGAGCGCCGATGAAACGCCGAAGCCCCGCGAGGACGAAAGCGCGGAATTCGATATGGAGGATTTCGAGCTGCGGCTTCAGGGCATCGAATTGGAAGATGTCAGCTTTCATTACACTGACGAGCTGGAAGGCAACAGCTTCCAGCTTGATGACCTGAATCTCAGCCTGGGTGAACTGGCGCCGGGCAAGCCCGTGCCCCTGCATCTGGGGTTCAAGGTGAAGAATGCCAAGCCGGCAATGGAAATGACCTTGAAGATGTCCACGGACATGGTGTATGCCGCGGACTTTCAGCGCCTGGACCTGTCGGCCCTGTCCCTGGATATCGATGCCGCGGGTGAAGGTCTGCCGCCGGATGGTGTCAAGCTGGCCCTGGCCGGCAACATCGGCCTGGATCGCAAGGCCGGTGTACTCGCCCTGAGTGATTTTTCCCTTTCCGGCCCGGAAGTGGATGTCACGGGTGAAATGAGCGTATCGTCGCTGAACGGCGACAAGCCCAGGGTGGAAGCGCGGCTGGCCCTGCAGAAGACCAACTTGCGCAAGCTGCTGGCCCTTGCGGGGGTGGAGTTGCGAACCGCCGACCCGGAAGCACTGAAAAATCTGTCGGTAAACCTGTTCGCCGCCCAGCAGGGTGATGGCCTCACGGTCAAACCCCTGTCTGTTGTTATGGACGATTCGAAGATTGACGGTGAAATCCGGCTGTTGTCCTTTACCGGCCCCGTGGTGCGCGCCAGCTTCAAGCTGGATGGCATCGACCTCGATCGTTATCTTCCTCCGGCTGGAGATGAGGCACAGGCGGCCCAGGTGGAGGAAAAGCCGGCGGCATCCGCAACCGGAGAAGCACCTGATTTCGATGCCCTGCGCAAGCTGGATCTGGATGCGGACTTCACTGTCGGTCATCTCAAGGTGAACGGCATGAAGATGGAAAACATCGTTCTCAAGATTCGTTCACGCAAGGGTGTGCTGGATCTCGATCCGCTCACTGCCAGCCTGTATCAGGGAAAGCTCCAGGCCAGCGCGCAACTGGATGTGCGCAAGGATGTGCCCAGGTTCAGTGCGAAGGAGAAACTCGCCGACATCCAGATCGAACCCCTGCTGAAGGACCTGACGGGTGATGCCCAGCTGCGGGGCAGGGGCAATGTGGAGATGGACATCCGGAGCCAGGGGCTGGATGACGCCGCCATTCGCCGTAATCTTCATGGACGTTTTGCCATCAATTTCCATGATGGCGCCTATATTGGCTTCAATCTGGCCCAGGCCGTGCGCAAGGCCATGGGGCAGGCGACGTCCGATGAGCCTCAGGAGACGGATTTCGCCGAGTTGCGCGGCACGGGCACCATCCGCAAGGGTGTGGTGGAGAACAGGGATCTCTACCTGGCTTCACCGGTATTGCGGGTCACGGGTACGGGGCAGGTGGATCTGGTGCGGGAGCAGATTGATTACCTGCTGACCACCAAGATCGTAGGATCCCTGGAAGGCCAGGGCGGGGCGGACGCCAGCAAGCTCAAGGGCGTGGCCATTCCCGTGCGCCTCAGCGGCAACATGAAGGATCCTTCCATCATGGTGGACATTGAGGCGGCCCTCAAGGCCAACGCCGAGCAGCAGATCGAGAAAAAGAAACAGGAACTGATGCAGAAGGCCGAGGAAAAGATCCAGGACAAGCTGGGCAAGGACGTGTTGAAGGGGCTGTTTGGGAAATGACGGATGGTCGGGGTTCCTCCCTGAACCCCATGCATTCAGGCTGCCAGCGCCCGGAAGGAGATCCGGCCATCGCCGTAGTCGGGGAAGGCGACATTGAAGCCCACTTTGTCCGCTGCGTCCCGTACCAGGGAGAGAACCTCTTCAGGCAGCTTGTCCGGTGTGTCATAGAGCGTTTGCAACCGCAGGTGCGGACTGCTGTTGTCCATGAGCAGGCGTGAACAGATGTTCATGATCTCGTGCACGTTGCCCAACATGATCTCGGTGAATTCGCCGGTTCCCGCGCACTCTTCCGCTGTTCCTTTGGGGATGCGGGTCAGGGAGGCTCCGGCGTAGGCGGTGAAGGGATAGTCCACGGTGCAGGCCGCAATGGGTTGGTTGTCGTCATCCACATAGATGGCCACCAGTGACTTGCTTCCGCGATCCGCGGGAACCGGGTCACCCGGTTCCGCCTTCAGCCCGTTTCCGTACATCATGGAGAGTATCTGCTGTAGCTCAATCGGTTTGGGCAGGGGTATTTGCGCCATCGTTGGTTCTCCTGAATGGTCAGTTGATATAGGGCCCAAGCTTTTCGCGGAAGGTGTCCGGCGTGAAGGGCTTGGCGATGAGGAAGCGGGCGCCCAGCTCGGAAGCCTTGTTGCGCATCTCCTCGGTGGCCTCGGTGGTGACGAAACCGAACTTCATGTTGAAGCCTTCATCCTTGAGTGATTCCAGCAGTTCGGGACCAGTCATGTTGGGCATGTTCCAGTCACACAGTACCAGGTCGGGCTCGTCGGACTTGATCGCCTCCAGCGCCTTGGCACCGTCTTCCGCCTGGGTCACGTCCAGACCGTCGAAACCGGCTTCCCGAAGGGTCTTCATGACAATCAGGCGCATGGCCAGGCTGTCGTCCACTACCATTACTTTCATGGGATTCTCCTCTTGTTCAATGAATTGATTACAGGGGTTCGTGAAATCTTGGGTTCTGTCGTAACAGCGGTCTGCCGGGCCATCAGTTCGCGGAGCCGGTCGGGGATCTTCCGCAAAGGCAGCACTTCTTCCGCCGCCCCGAGTTTGACCGCCGATCCAGGCATGCCCCAGACCACGCTGCTTTCTTCATCCTGTGCCAGGGTGACGGCCCCCGTCTGACGCATCTCCAGCAGGCAACGGGCGCCATCGTCCCCCATGCCGGTGAGGATCACGCCGACGGCGTTTTTCCCCGCGCACTGGGCCACGGAACGGAAGAGAACGTCCACCGAGGGCTTGTGCCGGTTCACTCGCGGTCCGTCGTCGATGCGGCAGCGGTACCCGTTTCCGTTGCAGGTGACCAACAGATGCCGGCTGCCGGGTGCGATGTAGACATGGCCCGGCAGGATTTCCTGGCCGTCTTCCGCTTCGCACACTTCGAGGGCGGCGAGGCGATTCATCCGTTGGGCGAAGGCGGTGCTGAAACCGGCCGGAATGTGCTGGGTGATGACCACGGGAGGGAAACGGCCGGGCAGGGCGGTGAGCACCTCCTTGATGGCTTCCGTGCCCCCGGTGGAGGCGCCGATGGCGATGATGGAGCCGTTTCCCCCGCCCGGTTTACGGGAGGCGGGCGGAATAATCACGTCCGCGCTGTGTTTTTCCTTCAGGTCTCGGAGGGGGGCGTGCCTTTTCGTCTTCCGGCCGCGGATATTGGCGCCGGCCGCAACCTTGACCTTGCGCACGATCTCGTCCGCTAGCTTTTCCAGAGCCGCCACCGGCTCTCCCCGGGGCTTGCTCACGAAGTCCACGGCACCGAGCTCCAGGGCCCGCAGAGTCGTTTCCGCACCCTTTTCCGTGCGGGAAGAGACCATCACCACCGGCATGGGACGCAGGCGCATGAGGTTTTTGAGGAAGGTGATGCCGTCCATCTTGGGCATCTCCACGTCCAGGGTGAGCACGTCGGGATTCAGTTTCTTGATCTTCTCGCGCGCCATGTAGGGATCGGTGGCGGTCCCCACGACCTGGATTTCCTCGTCCTGCTCCAGGATTCGTGTCAGCAGGGTTCGCACCAGCGCGGAATCGTCGATAATCAGTACCTTGATGCTCATGGATTCGTCCTCCCGTTCCCTTTACCTTGCGCGACGATAAATGGATTTTCCGATCAGCTCGAAACGGTCGGTGAGATCCAGAGGGCTCTCGGAGTGCCCGATGAACAAATGGCCCTCCAGGGGCAGCATCCCGGCGAAACGTTCAAAGAGCTTCTTTTGCGTCGGTTTGTCGAAATAGATGAGCACGTTACGGCAGAAGATGGCGTCGAAGGGGCCTTTCATGGGCCAGCTCTCCATGAGATTCATCATGCGGAAACTCACCAACTCCTGAAGTTCGGGCCGGATTCGGGCCTGGCCTTCGAAGGGGCCGCGCCCGCGCAGGAACCAGCGTTCCAGCCGGGGGCCCAGGCCTCGCCGGATGCTGTCGATCTCGTAGATGCCGGCCTCCGCCCGGGCCAGTACGCTGGAATCCAGGTCCGTGGCCAGGATGCGCGTATCCCAGCCGGACAGATCCGGAAGTTGCTCGTGGAGCACCATGGCCAGCGAATAGGGTTCCTCCCCGGTTGAACATCCCGCGGACCAGAACCGGAGGCGGCGGTCACTGCGTTTCTCCTGCACCAGCCGGGGCAGCAGGGTATCGGCCAGGTAGTCGAAGTGGTGTTCCTCCCGGAAGAAAGCGGTGAGGTTGGTGGTCACCGCGTTGCGGAAGGCCTCCAGCTCCTCCTGATCCCCTTCTTCCAGGAAACGGCAGTAGTCGGCAAAGCTGCTGAGCCCGAGGGCCCGCAATCTCCGGGACAGGCGGCCGTAGATGAGATCGCGCCGGTTATCGGGCATGTGGATGCCGGTGTGCCGATGGATGAGATGACGCAGCCGTTCCAGGTCCTGTTCGGTGAAGAGATATTCCTGTTGGCGTTTCCTTGTGCTTGTTCGGGTCATGACTGCTCCTTCAATCCCAGTAGGCCGGAGAGCCCCATCAGGTCTGCCGCTTCCGACAGCGATTCGGAAGGGGCGCTCCAGACGATTTCCCTGTGTTGTTCGCGGGCCGTCCCGAACACCGCCAGCAGCAGTTGCAAGCCGCAGCCGTCGATTGCCGTCAAACCGGAGCCGTCGAGTTCCAGTGATCCTTCCCGGTTCAGCCACTCGCGAAACCTCTGCGCCGCGTCGGCGGCATGGTGCAGGTCTAGGGACCCTTCCAGTTTCATCCTCGCGTCACTCATGGATCAGAACTCTTCCCAATGCTCCTCTGCCCCCACCGCCTGGGAGGCGACGTTCCGGGTGGGTATGGGCACCACTTCGGCCCGGGGGGCGGCTTCCCTTTCCAGTTCTTCCAGCAGGGAGACGATCCGGTCGGAATAGCGTTCCACCCTGGCAAAGGCCGATTCCGCCTTGGCCATGTCTCCCTCCTTGCGCGCGCGGATCACCTGCTTGATGAGGGTGTGCATCTCCGCATGGATCTTCTCCAGCTCCTGCATCTGGGGCAGCTCGCCATGGTCCCGCAGGCCGACGCCGTAGAGCCATTTGCCCAGGTCACAGTCGTGATGGGAGACCGCTTCGTCTTCACTCATGGAGGATTCTCCGTCGAGGAAGGCGCGCAGACGAGTCTTCCACAGCTTGTGCTTGGCACGGGCCGAAGCAAAATCGAGGGTGACCGGCCCCTTGCCGGTATTGGACCAGGGGCGGTCGGGGGAACGCCTTTCGACTCCGTCCCAGCCGCCGTTGCCCGCGGCTTCGTTTCCGGTCTTGAAGAAGGAGATGAGCTCACCCAATTCCCTGGCCTGTTCGTCCATCATCTGGCTGGTCTGGGCCGCTTCCTCCACCAGGGCGGCGTTCTGCTGGGTCACCTCGTCCATCTGCGAGACGGCCTGGTTTACCTGGTCGATGCCGGCGTACTGTTCCGAGCTGGCGGCGGCGATCTCGGCGATGAAGTCGTTCACCTTCTTCACCGATTCCACGATCTCTTCCAGGGTCTTGCCGGACTGGTTCACCAGCTTCGAGCCCTCCTCCACATTGCCCACGCTGTTCTCGATGAGGTCCTTGATCTCCTTGGCGGCGGTGGCGCTGCGCTGGGCCAGGTTGCGCACCTCGGTGGCCACCACGGCGAAACCGCGTCCCTGCTCGCCCGCACGTGCCGCTTCCACAGCGGCGTTGAGGGCCAGCAGGTTGGTCTGGAAGGCGATGTCGTCGATGACGCCGATGATGGCGGCGATCTTCTTGCTCGATTCGGTGATCTTCTCCATGGCGGCGATGGTCTCGGAGACCACGGAGCCGCCGGCTATCGCCTGCTCCAGGGTCTCCTGGGAGAGCCCGCTGGCCTTCTGGGAGTTATCCGCGTTCTGGCGGACCGTGGAGGTGATCTCCTCCATGGAGGAGGCTGTCTCTTCGAGGTTGGAGGCCTGCATCTCCGTGCGGCGGGCCAGATCGGCATTGCCCTCGGCGATCTCGCGTGAGGCCTGCCCCACGGCATCGGCGCTGCTGCGGATGCTGCCGATGACGTTGGTGAGGTTGCGGATGGTGGCGTTGACATCCTCCTTCAGGCGTGCGAAGGAGCCTTCATAGTCGGTTTCGATGGTGTGGCTGAGATCACCCCGGGCCAGGGCGCCAATGGCGCTGGCCGTGTCTTCCACCACCTGTTCGAGTACATCCATGAGGCGGTTCACGCTCTGGCTGAGGGTGGCGAAGAAGCCCTGTTTGCCGGCGACCTCGATCCGTTCGGTGAGATTTCCGGTGAGCGCGGCGTCCACGATCTCCTGGATCTCCTTCTCCACGGCCACCTCTTCCGTGCGATCGGCCCATTCCACGACGCTGCCGATGCGGTTGCCGGATTCATCCCTCACCGGGCTGGCGGTGATACGGAAGAAGCGGTTGCCGATGGTGAACTCTTCGGTGTAGGGCTGTTCCAGATTTTCGAGGAACTTGCGTCCCAGGGAGGAGTGCTCCCGGAACAGGTCGATGTTCTCTCCTTCGAGACGTTGCGCGTCGAATTCGGGGAGCTCGTGACGCACCTCCTCCTCGGCCTCGGCCATGAGTCTGCCCAGTGCCGCGTTCAGGTAGATGATCCGGTGATCCTCGTCGGTGATCATCACGGCCGCGTTGACGGTGTCCAGGGCCTCTTTCACGCGGCTCAGTTCCTTGGACTGGTTGCGGATCTCGTTCACTTCATAACCGAGACGGATCTGGGTGGATTGCAGGTTCTGCAACATGTTGCCGATGCAGTCGTTGCGGTCGCTCTCCACCCACTGGAGGTAGTCGCCGTCAGCGATCTGCTGCAGGGCGGTGACTGTCCTCTGTACCGGTTTTCTGACGTACCGGGTAAGCGCCCATGCTCCCAGACCCACGAGGCCGGCGAAGGTGGCGAGCACGAGATCCAGGGTCATGGTGGAGGCGCCGGATTTCCCGAGCCACGCCAGGGCACCCATGCCTCCCACGGAGACGGCGCCCAGCAGCATGGAATACCGGGCGATGCCCAGGTCGGCCATCTTCTGCCGCAGGCGTCGCGCAAAGCCGGGGGCAAGGCTGGCCTTGCCGGCGCGGATGTCCCGGTAGAGCGCCTCGGCCTGTTCGATCTCCTGGCGAGTGGGCTTGGTTCGCACCGACATGTAGCCGATGGTGCCACCCCGCTCCCGCAGGGGGGTGACGTTGGCCTTCACCCAGTAATAGTCGCCGTTCTTGCAGCGATTCTTGACCAGTCCCACCCAGGGACGGTCCGCCTTGATGGTTTGCCACAGGTTTTCGAAGGCTTCGGGAGGCATGTCCGGATGCCGCACGATGTTGTGGCTGCGGCCGATGAGTTCATCTTCGGTGAAGCCGCTGATTTCGATGAAGTCCCGGTTGACAGAGGTGATGATTCCCTTCAGGTCCGTGGTCGAGACGATGAACTGGCCGTCCTGCATGACCACTTCGTGGTTGGTGACTGGTTCGTTGATCTTCATGTTGTTGTTCTCCGTTGGATTCTGATGTTTGCCTGAATCAGGAGGGAAGGTCCTGTTCCATCTGTCTGAGGACGCCGTTGATCATCAGATCGTCGATATCGAGGATGATGATCATGTGTTCCTCCTGGGCGGCCAGCCCGGCCACGGCCCTGCGGCCTCCGCTCTCCTCGATGGGCGGGGGAGGCTGCACGTCGCTCTCCGCGATGTTTCGGACCTCGGAAACGGCGTCCACCACGATGCCCATGGTGCGCTGGGTGTCCTGGGTGTCCCGGGTCCGCACCACGATGACCACGGTGGTGGGGCCGGGGGGTTGAGCGGGCATGCCGAAATGGGTGCGCAGATCCACGATGGGGACCACGGTACCCCGCAGGTTGATGACTCCGAGAATGAAGTCGGGCGTGTTGGGCATGGGGGTGACCTCGCTCCAGCCCTTGATCTCCTGGACCTTCAGGATGTTGATCCCGTACTCCTCTCCCGCCAGGCAGAAGGTGAGGTACTGGGCCATGGCCTGCTCCTGGAACTGGGTGGGTTCTATGGTCTGGGCGTTGCTTTGTGTCATGGTCGGGCGCTTCCTCTCGTTACGAGACGGCGACCAGGGGTGCCGTCTGGTCGTATTGTTGGTTGTTGAGCTGTACCAGGCCGGGGATGTCGAGAATGAGCGCCACCTGGCCATCCCCCAGGATGGTGGCGCCGGAGATGCCCGGCAGTTGCTGGAAGTTGGTCTCCAGGCTCTTGATCACCACCTGCTGCTGCCCCAGGAGCCGGTCCACGAAGAGACCGGCGAGCTGGCCGTCGGTCTCCACCACCACCAGCAAGCCTTCCAGCAGTTCTTCGGTCGCCTCCGCCACGCCAAACAGCCGGTTGAGCCGGATCACCGGGATGTACTGGTTGCGGAAGTGGTAGACCTCGGTCACTCCGGCGATGCGCTTGAGATTCCCGGGCTGCATGCGCAGGGATTCGACGATGGAGATGAGGGGCAGGATGTAGGTCTCCTTTCCCACCCTGGCGAGCTGGCCGTCGAGGATCGCCAGCGTCAGGGGCAGGCGGATGGTCACCGTGCTGCCCTTGCCGGGCTCGGACTGGATGGAGACGGTGCCGCCGAGGTCGTTGATGTTGCGTTTGACCACGTCCATGCCCACCCCGCGGCCGGAGAGGTCGCTCACCTGGTCCGCGGTGGAGAAGCCCGGCATGAAGATGAGGTTGTCGATCCGTTCGTCGGAGAGCTCTTCCTTTTCGCTCACCAGGCCGCGTTCGATGGCCTTGCGCAGTATCTTTTCCCGATTGAGCCCCGCGCCGTCGTCGCTGATGCGGATCACGATGTTGCCGCTCTCGTGCTGGGCACTCAGCTCCAGCCGCCCCTGTTCGGGCTTGCCGGCGGCGGTGCGCGCCTCGGGAGTCTCCAGTCCATGGTCCAGGGAGTTTCGCACCAGGTGCACCAGGGGGTCGCCGATCTTCTCCAGAACCGTCTTGTCCACCTCGGTCTGCTCGCCCGTGAGGACCAGCTCCACCTTCTTGCCCAGCTTGTTGCTCAGATCACGCACCAGGCGGGGGAAGCGGTTGAAGGCGAAGCTGATGGGCAGCATGCGGATCTGCAGCACGTTCTCCTGGAGCTCTCGGGTATTGCGCTCCAACTGCGCCAGGCCGTTGAAAAGCGCCTCCACCTCCGGCCCGCCATGTTGCGCCAGCAGGGAGCCCACCTGGTTGAGCATGGACTGGGTGATGACCAGCTCCCCCACCAGGTTGATGAGCAGATCCACCTTTTCTGTGGAGACGCGGATGGAGTTACTCTCCCGTCCTCCCGCGGAGCGTGCCGGGGACGACGGCTTGGCGGGCGGCGCGTCCCCGGCTGAGGTGGGCGTTGGAGGGGTATCGGTGCCGGTGGGAGGCTCCGCGCCGGAAGCGGCGTCGGTTTGGGCTTGCTGCTCTTCACCTTCTTCTGCCGGGGCAGGGGCGGTTCCGGTGGAGGGGCTTTCCTCCGGATGGATCTCCACCTGGCAGGTGTCGTCCACCCATCCCAGGAGTTCGCGGATCTCCTCCTCTCCGGTAGTGGTGAGTAGGGAAGCCTGCCAGTGCAGATGGCAGGCGGTGGGATCCAGCTCCTCCAGAGACGGGAGGTCGTCGGTACCGGTCTCCACCTGCAAATCGCCGAGCCTGGCCAGCTCCCGAAAGATCCGTACCGGGTCGTCTCCCTGGCGGAACAGCTCCGGCGAGGGACGCAGGCTGATGTGCCAGCGGCGGGGTTCCTCTTTCTCTGCCGCCCTTTCCGCGGGCTCTTCCGCCCCGCCGGCAGCCGGCTGGTTGACGGCCGCTTCCAGTTGCGTCTTGAGTTCCTGCACCCGCGCCTCGTCCGGTCGCTGGTCGTTTCCCAGTCCCTCCACCATCTCGCGAAGCACGTCCACCGAAGCCAATAGCAGATCCACGGTAGGACGGTCCACCTGGCGCTTTCCACTGCGCAGCAGGTCCAGGAGGGTTTCCATCACATGGGTGAATTCGGAGACGTGGTCGAAGCCGAAGGCTGCGCTCCCTCCCTTGATGGAATGGGCGGCGCGGAAGATGGTGTTGATCTCTTCCAGGTCGGTGCCCTCGTCCAGATGCAGCAGGCCCGACTCCATCACCCCGAGCCCCTCGAAGCACTCTTCGAGAAAGACGTCGAGAAATTCGGATAGATCCATTGACATGGAATGTCCCGTGGTTATGTTCCCGTGAAGTTACGGGATGCATCGGCAGGATCATTCCATTCTTAAGAAACCGTGGATCAAAACCGGAAAGAGGGGGGGTGGAGATATCCAGGAATGGGAAGGGGCTGGGTACGAAAGCTGCTTCAGAAGTTCTTCTCGGCCACCACATAGGCGATCCAGCCAGCGTCGGCGTCCGCCTCTGTCGCGGGGTAGAATTCTCCATCCGGCTCGCCGTCCTCGTCCCAGCCCTGCCAGTACACCGTGACCTTGAAACCGGCGTCTTCCAGCAGCTCGCGAATCTCCGGCAGGGTCCACAGGCGCCAGTGATAGCTGAAGGCCCTGTCCAGACGCGAGTCGTCCTCGAAGTGGAAATGGATGTGGCAGGTCAGGTCGTGGTTAATGGGATTGAAGCTGGCCTGCTCCCAGATGTAGGTGACATCGCCCTGGGGCGTTTCGATTTCCCGCTCCTCCTCGCATTCGCGGAAACTCTCGTAACCGCCGTATATGTCCAGGAAGAAGATGCCGTCGTCCTTCAGGGCCTGGTGGACGCGGGAGAAATAGTTTCGCAGGGTGTGCCTGTCCTTGAACAGCCAGTAGCTGAAGTTCATGGCTGAAAGGATGTCCGGCTGTTCCGTTTTCACGGTCAGCACGTCATCGTTGATCAGGCTGACGCGTGACTGCTGATCTTCGGACAGCCGGGACAGGTTGTTGGCCCGGCCCCAGTCCAGCACATCCTGGTCCAGATCCACCCCGATGGCCCGGTTGGCCGGATCCCGCTTCACCCATTCGCAGCAGACATTGGCCGTGCCGCAGAAATCCTCGCGCAGCAATCGGGCGGGCTTGCCGCGCAGTTCCTGGTAGGTATCCGAAACGAAATCCACTTCCGCCTCGGAGCACTGCACGGACAGCTCGTACAGCTCATGGCGGTCCGCCTGTTCCGCCAGGGAGGGTTTTGCTTTTCTTTTCATCAGGTTGTAGAGCGTGCGGGAAAGGGAGAACTATACTGAATCCCGGCCCTCAAGGGAATCAGCAGTGCTGGCGGGAGGAAAATGCGGCGCGGCATTGCACTGAGGCGCAAAGTGGTTTAATCTTCGCACCCTGTTTTGCGCGTGACGCGCGGACAGCACATATTTGGAGAGGTGTCCGAGTGGCTGAAGGAGCACGCCTGGAAAGTGTGTATACGGTAATCCCGTATCGAGGGTTCGAATCCCTCCCTCTCCGCCAAATACAAAAAAGGGGGTCCGTAGGGCCCCTTTTTTGTATTTCGCAAAGGCGGATTCGAGCCCGAGATTTGAAAACATCAGGTTCGACCGTGGAGGCGCGCGCAGTATCGAGAAAGCGAAGTCTGTCGAATTGGCTATTGGTTGAAACACTGCAACTAGGGCCGGGTGCTCCTCCGGATCTGTTTGTCGATCACCTGCTCGATGCGCTGCAGCGCGGGATATTCGCCGGTTTCTGCTTCGAAGGCTTCGCGTACCGGCGCCAGCACCTCGCGCAGGCCTCCCGCCATCTCGTCCACCAGCCCCAGCAGGAACCTTGGCCGTACGTCACAGGCGCGGGCCAACGCTTCCCAATGGGCTCGTGTCACCAGGCTGGGGTTGCGTTCACCTCCAATATCGAAGGCCAGGCGTTCGTCGATGCGCTCGATGGCTCGGGTGCAGGCCAGGTCATAGAAGGGCGCCAGCCGGATGCCACCTTCCGGAGAATGGAGCAGGGCGAGATTCTTGGCATGGCCGTCGGAGTTGCCGGCGAGCACGTTGAAGATCTGCCAGCGCAGCAGGTGCTGCAGATCGAGGGCGGGCTCGGCCGAGACTGCCCGCACCAGTTGGCAGCATTGGGCAAAAGTGGG
>CAZWRE010000011.1:0-15848 GCA_964636335.1 uncultured Sedimenticola sp.
GCACTATCCAATCAAGTGTCTTTTCTTTTTTTTCGCCGCGCCAGCCACACGGCCAGCCCCTGGCTGTTGAGCCGGATGTCATCCTGCAGCAGGCCGCGGGCAAGATCCCTGTCCACTCGTGGGTTGTGTTCTGAAAGGCGGGACAGCATTTTTTTCATCAGTGCCTGTGCCAGGCGTTCTTCCCTTCCTTCCGGCGTTCCGTTGCGTTCTTCTTCAAGGGCGATGTCCTGGTGATCCCGGATGGACTGGCGTAGCTGTTCCTGCCACTTAAGGGGGTCTTCCAGTGGGCCGAAATGGGTGAGACAGGCGCGTCGGGGATTCAGGCTCATCATCCTGTCCAGGGATTTCATCCACAGGTCTGGTTCGAAGGCCACGGGGGTCGTGGTGGCCATGAGCCAGGGTCTTCCGTCATGGTCCAGCACTTGGTAGCGCAGGCCGAAGGCGTCGCCGGTATACAGGTTGCCCTTGGGTTCATGAAAGAAACAGCCATGATGGTTGGCGTGACCCGGGGTGTCGATAAACAGGAGTTCATGTCGGCCGATCTGCAGGCGGTCTCCGTCATTCAGGGCCCGGCAACGGGCGGCGGGGGCGGGAACCAGGGTGCCGAAGGAGCGGGAGAAGAATTCCTCGCCATAGACGGCGAGAGCGCCCTTCTGGAGTTTTTCCGGGTCGATCATGTGGGGCAGGCCGCGATGGTGGGTGGCCAGGGTGGCGTTGTCGCAGGCAGTCAGCAGCGCGCCGGCGCCTCCCGCGTGATCCAGGTGCACATGGGTGGGCAGTATCCAGCGCACCTGGGAGGCGCAGAAACCGAGGTCCCGCAGGGTTTGCAGCAGGGCCGGGATGTTGTTGCTGGTGCCGGTGTCGATGAGCGCCAGTTCCCCGGCATCGTGGAGGAGATAACAGGCTGTATGCTCCTGCCGGTTGAGGCCGGTGTCCAGTCGCCAGCAATCGGTTCCGGTAGTCTGGTAGTCCAGTCTGCTCGCGGTCATTGTTGCTCCCCTCTCAGGAATGTCTTAGAGTTTGCGGCAGATACACGCATTTTTCCAACATCAGGCGAACAAGCATAAACCAAAAGGGGGGCGAAATGAAAAACTGCAGGATCAGCATGCTGGCGGCCGGGATTGCCCTGGCACTGAACGCCGGGAGCCTCAAGGCCCTGGAATTTTCCGATACTTACTTCTTTGGTGACAGCCTCACGGACAGCGGCGCCTACAAGGGTAACCCGGATGCCAGTGGAGACGCCAAGTTCACCACCAGCCCTGCCAGGGTCTGGGCAGAGCACCTGGCCGACTTCTTCGGCAACGAGGCGGCCGCCAACAATCCCGGTAATCCGGACAATACCGACCCTGAAGGCACAAACTATGCCCAGGGCGGCGCCCAGGTCACAAACCCCTTTGGCGTGGGACAGACCCCTTCTCCCCAGGGGGCCACTCCCATTTCCGGGCAGGTTGACTATTACCTGGGTAAACGGAATCAGGCCGATCGCAACGCGCTCTACAGCATCTGGGGTGGCGCCAACGATGTTTTCTTCAACATGGGGCTGGTCGGCGTGGGCCTGCCGCCGGGAGAAGCCGCGCTGAGCATGGCCAATAGCGCGCAGGAGCTGCTCGGCCAGGTGGATCGCCTGAGCAATGCTGGCGCACGCTACATCCTGGTGGCCAATCTGCCGGATATCGGCGCCACTCCCGCCATGCTGCTGGATGCCGTGCTGCGGGCCGGTGAAGGTAATCCGGCTGCGGGAGATGCGCTGGTGGCGGCAGCCACGGTGCTGGCCATGGGAGGCGCCGATATGGCCACGGTGCAGGCCAATGCCCTGGCGGCGGCGGAAGCCGTGCTGGGCATGCCTGCCGGTAGCCTGACGCCCTATTTCATGCAGAACGTGGCGCTGGCCACGACTCTTTCCGATGCATTCAATTCTACGCTGTTGGCGGGAATCAACGCCAGCCACGCCAATATCATCAGTCTGGACATCCATTCCCTGTTCAATGAGGCCATGGCCGATCCGGGTTCTCTGGGGCTGCTCAATGTCACTGGCATGGCCTGTGCCACTCCCCTGAGCTTGCAGTGTACCTCCGATACGCTGGTTGATCCGCGGGCGCCGGGGCTGTTCTTTTTCGCCGATTCCGTACACCCCACGGCCATTGGTCACCAGATCATCGCCGACTATGCCATTTCCGTGATTACGGCGCCGGCGTTGATTGCCAATCTGCCCGAAGTCGTGCTCGGCCAGTTGCGTACCGGTCAGCGGCAGCTTCAGTCGCAACTGGCCATGGGCTTTGGCGAAGGCTGGTCTTTCTTTGTCAATGGAGGCATGGGAAGCCAGAACCTGCAGGCCGGCCAGGCCTGGGATACGAGTACGGATGACGCCAGCCTGATGGTTGGTGCGGCCTGGCGCATGGATCGGAACTGGGTTTTCGGTGGTGCTCTTGAAGGGACATACAGTGATGTGGATTTCTCCCGCGGTATGGGCAGCTTCGAGGCCAGCAGCGCCCTGCTGTCCGCCTTTGCCGATTATCGCCGTGATGCCTGGTTTGCCAATGCCATGTTCAGCGTGAGCCTGAATTCCGACCTGGATGACATTGAACGCGTCATCGCCCTGGGCAATGCCACCCGGATCGAACAGGGCAGTTCCGGTGCGGATGCCTGGGCCGCCAGGCTGATGGCGGGCGTGGCCCTGATCAGCGGGGAGAATCTCCACGCCGGTCCCTTTGTCAGCGTCAATTACCAGTCCGTGGATGTGGATGCCTACCGGGAGCAGGGTGCCCGCTCCACCTCCATGAACTTCGGTTCACAGGACCGCGATTCGTTGTTGCTGGAAGGCGGCCTGTTCGCGGATTACCGTCTCGGAACCGGCAGCCTGCACGGGGCCCTGTCTTATGAGGCGGAACTGGAAGATGATGGCCGCAGTGTCACGGCGGGCCTGAACAGCCTGCCGGGCAGCCATTTCCGGCTGTATGATATCGAAGCGTCCGACTATTACTGGAAACTGGATCTGGGGTACAGCCTGAGCATGAGTCAGGGCGTGATGCTGGGGATCGATTACTCCCTGAGGAATGGTGAGGGCGACAACGATCACCAGTTCGTTAACCTCGGTATCAAGGTCGATTTCTGATGCAGCAGCCCGCGGGAAGTGGTCTGTATCCCGCGGGCTATTTTTCTTCGTCCTTGCCGCCGATGCCCAGCTTGTTCAGTCGATAGCGGAAAGAACGGAAACTGATGCCCAGCCGGTTGGCGGCCGAGGTCTTGTTGCCGCCGGCCTCGTCCAGCGCCTTGAGCAGAATGTCTTTCTCCACTCTGGCCAGATAGTCTTCCAGGCTTTCTCCCGGTAATCGATCCTGGAGCGCTTCGCCTTGTTCCCGGCTGCCGGAAAATTCCAGAATGCCCAGGTCGTCCAGGGTTATCACGCCGTTTTCGCACAGTGCGAAGGCGCGTTCCAGGATGTTCTCCAGTTCACGCACGTTGCCTGGAAAGTGGTGAGCCCTGAGGGCATCCATGGCCTCTTGCTCCAGTTTGGGCACGGCTTGCTGATAATTGCTGGCGATGTTGTCCAGCAGATGCTGGACGAGTTCGGGGATGTCTTCCGCTCTTTCACGCAGGGCGGGCATGTGCAGTTCGATGACATTCAACCGGTAATACAGGTCCTGGCGGAATTCTCCTTCCTGCACCTTTTGCGCGAGGTTCTGGTGGGTGGCGCTGATGATGCGCACGTCGATGCGGGTTTCTTCCGTGGCCCCCACCGGGCGAACCATTTTCTCCTGGATGACGCGCAGCAGCTTGACCTGCATGGACAGGGGCAGGTCGGCCACTTCATCCAGAAACAGGGTGCCGCCGCTGGCTTCGACAAACAGGCCGGTCTTGTCGTTTACCGCGCCGGTGAAGGCGCCCTTTCGGTATCCGAAAAGCTCGCTTTCCATGAGTTCATGGGGGATGGCGCCGCAGTTCACCGCCACGAAAGGCCCGTCTTTCCTGGGCCCCATTTGATGGATGAGACGCGCGGCCAGCTCCTTGCCGGTGCCCGATTCGCCGGTAATGTGCACCGGTGCCTGGCTGCGCGCCAGTTTTCCAATGAGCTCCCGCACCTTTGCCATGGTGGGGGATTGGCCGCGCAGGGGGCACTCCGGGTCTTCCCGATCCTTGTCGCAACCCCGTCCTCCATCCGGTTCGTGAAGCTTCAGTGCGGTGCTCACCAGATTGCGCAACACGGGGAGATCCACCGGTTTGGAGACAAAATCGAAGGCGCCCGCCTTCAAGGCCTCTATGGCGGTTTCCATATTGCCGTGCGCGGTAATCATGGCTACGGGGGTGCCGGGATATCCTTCGTGAATTTCCCGAACCAGGTCGATGCCATCACCGTCCGGGAGCCGCATGTCGGCCAGGCAAAGCTGGAAATCCCGGTTCGCCAGGGCCTTCCGGGCTTCGGCGAGGTTGGCGGCGCTGACGGTATCGACGTTCATGCGCAGTAATGTCAGTTCGAGCAATTCCCGGATGTCTGGTTCATCATCGACGATCAGGGCTGTGGGCTTATCCATGGCTTGCCATCCTTTGACTGGTCATTGCCGGGGAAACTTGAGCTTGAAGCAGTTGCCCCCGGTGGAAACCGGAATATAGCTGATACGGATGTTGTTGGCATCACACAGTTCCTTGACTACATACAATCCGAGGCCGGTACCTTCGTTGCTGGTGGTGAAAAAGGGGTCGAACAGTTTGTCAACAATGTCGGACGGGATGGTTCGGCCGTTGTCGATTACCTCGATATAGCCGTCTCTCGTGCTGGTGTCCATGCCGCCGGTGATGGTGATGACCAGTTTTTCCCCTTTTTCCGGCTGGTGCTTCACGGCGTTGTCCACCAGGGCATTGATGACCTGGGAGAGTTGCTGGGGGTCGAAGACCAGACTGGTATCCTGAGGAGACAGGTAGTAAATGATCTGGTTTTCCTGTAACTGATGGTTGTGCACCAGTTCCCGGCTCAGCTTTGCCAGCCATAGTTCCAGCCGGATCTTTTCCGGCTTCACGGAGCGTTGACGGGACAGGGAAAGAATATTCTCGATAACTTCATTGAGCCGGGCCGTGTTCTTGTCAATGATTTCCGCCATGCGCCGGTCCGTCCCCTGAAGTTCCTCGGATTCCTGTAATAGCTGGCTGGCGTGGCCAATGGCGCCCAGGGGGTTGCGTATCTCATGGGCGATACTGGCCACCAGCGTGCCCAGTGACGCCAGTTTGAGCTGCTGTGCTGCTTCGGCGGCGCGGGAGGCGTCGTCCAGGAATACCAGGGTTCCCGAGTTGTCACTGTCACCCAGGCGCTGGAATTTCACCATCAGGTCGTGGCCTTCTGCTTGTGTGTGCAGATGCCGCTGCCGGGGAGAGGGTTGTTGCTTCCATTCCAGCAGGGCCTTGTCCAGTTCCGGGCTGATCTGCCGTATGGTATAGCCAATGGTGCTGATGGGACGGTCCAGAAACTGCCAGGCGGCGTCGTTCAGCATCTTGATTCGATTGTCGGCATCCAGTATCACCACCCCGGTCTGCATGTGATGTATGACTTGTTCGTTGAGCTCGGTAAGGTTGGCAATGTCCCGGCCCTGTTGCTTGACCAGCCTTTCACTGAGCAGGGTTCTGGTGGACAGCTCCCGGGACAGGTAGGCGAGAATGAAATAGGAGACGCCGAGCATGGCCAGGAGGGAGAAATGCCTGACGGGGGTATTGTTGATCGTTGCGGCCACCCAGGATTCGATGAAGATGGCGATTGTGGCAATGGCTGCCGAGAACATGGCGGTGCGTGATGGCATGCCCTGGGCGCCAAAGGCGATGGAAATACCCAGCAGGATTCCCAGCCCCGATGCCGGGCCGCCGGATGTGAACAACAGAATGGCGATGACGATGCTGTCCACGATCATCGCGAAGCTGTATTCCAGTTCCACGGCCCCCAGGTCGAAGAAGCTCAGCCCCAGGGAAGCGATGGTGAGTATGAGATAGACCAGTACCGTGATGATGTGCAGTTTGGGAGCGACGATGCCAAGGAAGGAGGGACCGATTCCCGTGGCGGCGAACACAACCAGGCCCACCGCCAGCATGACGCGATAAGTGAAGTACAGGTGCATGAGCCGCTTGTGGCGGCTGTAGGCTTCGGGCATGACGACCAGCCGCTCGGCCAGGCGATTGGCGCGCATCAGTGTCCGTCCCTTTCCGCGTGCTCCCTGCAGCAATAGGCCTTTCCATGGCGCCTGATGGCTTCATCTTCGGGGATGTGCAGGCCACAGTGGGCACAGGCCAGCATGTTTCTGATGCGCGGTTTTCTATCCTCGACCCGACCGCGGTTCAGGGTTTTGAGTATCCACAAGATGAGCAGGATGACGGCGATCAGGAAAATGATCTTCATGGGAAGGTGATTCTCGGTGCTGAGGGCCTATAATGACTGGATATCGGCGTATATTGTGATACTTTACCACCCTTTGCAAAAACGGGAGACATTCTGATCATGCCTGCTGCCATTGCCCTGGGGCAAGCCAATTTCAAGGTGGGGGATATAGAAGGCAATACCCGCATGATACTGGAAATCGCGGCGCGGGCCCGGGATGAGCAGGGGGCGGGAGCCATTGTCTTTCCCGAGCTGTGCATCTGCGGCTATCCTCCGGAGGATCTGTTGCTGCGCCCCGAATTTCTCGATGATGTGGAACAGTCTCTTGATTCCATACGCGCCCGCCTGGAGGGCATAGATCTGGTGCTGGGCTATCCCCGAAGGAAGGATGGGCGTCTTTACAATGCCGCCGGCGTGATACGTAACGGGCGCATCGTGGCCGAGTATTTCAAGGCGGAACTGCCCAATTACAGCGTATTCGACGAGAAACGTTATTTCACCCCGGGCGACCGGCCCTGCGTGGTGGAGGTTGCCGGTATTCCCGCGGGCCTGACGATCTGCGAGGACATCTGGTATTCGGAACCGGCCGGCCGGGCGGCCGCCGCCGGGGCCCGGTTGATCCTGAACCTGAATGCCTCTCCCTATCAGGCGGGAAAGGGCAGGGAACGGGAGCTGGTGGTGGCCCAGCGTGCCGGAGAAACAGGCTTGCCCGTGGTCTATGTCAATCTGGTTGGAGGTCAGGACGAGCTGGTATTCGATGGTGGTTCCTTCTGCGTGGATGCCGGCGGTGGAATGCGACAGCGCAGCGCGTTCTTTGCCGAGGCCCTGGATCTGGTGTCCCTGGATGATGGCGTGACGCCGGTGCGGGCCGAGGTGGCTGAATGCCCGGGCGAGGAGGAAATGATCTATCAGGCCCTGGTGCTGGGCGTGCGAGACTATGTCCGCAAGGCAGGGTTCCATGGCGTTGTGCTGGGCCTTTCCGGCGGCATTGATTCGGCCCTTACCCTGGCCGTTGCCGTGGATGCCCTGGGAGCGGATCAGGTGGAAGTGGTGCTCATGCCATCACGCTACACGGCGGACATGAGCAACGAGGATGCCCTGAAGCAGGCGAGACGCATGGGGGTGAAACACAGCATCATTCCCATCGAGCCGGCTTTCCAGGCTTTCCTTGGCATGCTGGAAGAAGAATTTGCCGGCCAGCCCATGGATGTCACCGAGGAGAATATCCAGGCCCGCTGCCGGGGTATCATTCTCATGGCCATCAGCAACAAGAGCGGGCGCATGCTGCTCACCACGGGCAACAAGAGCGAAATGTCCGTGGGCTATGCCACCCTGTATGGTGACATGGCGGGTGGTTTCGCGCCCCTCAAGGATGTGTTCAAGACCATGGTTTACCGCCTGGCCCGCTGGCGCAACCGGGATGGCGAGGTGATCCCGGAGCGGGTCATTACCCGGCCGCCATCGGCGGAACTGCGGCCGGATCAGCGGGACACGGACAGTCTGCCGCCCTATGACATCCTGGATGAAATCCTGCGGCGTTACGTGGAGGAAGACCAGGGCGCCCGGGAAATTATCGAGGCGGGTTTCGATACCGATACCGTCCGGCGTATCACCAGGCTGGTGGACATCAATGAATACAAGCGCCGTCAGGCGCCTCCGGGCGTCAAGGTAACCCGGCGTGCGTATGGGCGCGACAGGCGTTATCCTATCGTCAACGGTTATACGACCTTTTGGGGGAAATCATGAAAAAAGTCGAAGTCATACTCAAGCCTTTCAAGCTGGATGACGTGCGCGAGGCGCTTTCCGAGATCGGCATCACCGGCATGACGGTTACCGAGGTCAAGGGTTTTGGTCGCCAGAAGGGGCACACCGAGCTTTACCGCGGAGCGGAATACGTGGTGGATTTCCTGCCCAAGGTGAAGCTGGAGCTGGTGGTCAAGGAGGAGCAGCTTGATCAATGCGTGGAAACGATCATCGGCGCCGCGCGAACGGGCAAGATCGGCGACGGCAAGATCTTCGTTTCCGCCGTGGAGCGGGTCATTCGCATTCGTACCGGTGAGGAAGACGCTGACGCCATCTGATATTTCCGTCTTGCGGAAGCAGCGTTAGCTGCCGCATGGGAATATGGGGGCCACATTGTTCGCGGTTTGTGGCGCAATTTGCCGTGCTCATCGCACCCTACGAGGTGGTGAGGAATTTCTGCCACTGCTCGATGTACAGGGCTTCCTCTTCCAGAGCGGGCGGCAGCACAAGGCGCAGGCCGCTGAACAGGTAGCCCGCATCCGGCAGGCCGGCGTGGCGAATGCTGATGCGCCGCAGTGACGGCTGGGTGTGAATGCAGCCGCCGCGCAGGGCGGGATGGCGATCATCGAATTCCCGGGTGCGCATTTCCACGTCCACGGGCGGTTCATGGTCCTTGTAGGGGTGGAGTGGATTTCCGCACCATTCCCATACCCTTCCGGCGTTCTGCAGGCCGCCGATACGGGCGGCGGCTTCCCAGTGGTATTCATGGGGCAGCACGGCGCCCCTGAAATCGGCCAGTCTGGCCGAGGCCCAGTTGGCGAAGGCTTCCGCCTCATACCAGCAAATGCCGCTTACAGGCATGTCATGGATCAGTTCCGCCGGGCCGTTCAGGCCCAGGGCATACCAGTTTCCCTGATGGTCACGGCGCCAGTGCCAGGGGTGTGAAGCGTCGGTCCTGGTTTTCCAGTCGGCGCCCTGGTCACTCCAGAAGCCGTCGTCTTCGTAACCACCATCTTCCATGAAGGCCAACCATGCGGCATTGTCCACGGGATGATTGCAGATGCGGAAATTGCGCATTTCAACCATCTGCATGGGCTGTTCGTTGTCGAACACCACACCATCCCGGGCGCCGATACGGTAATGGCCCTGGGAGATTTCCGTGCTTTCGGCGGACGGGGCGCGGGGGCGCAGGGGGGTATGAACCTGGTATTGGCCGCCCTGAACGACTGCCCGGGCCTGGCGTACCGAGAGCATCTGTTCATAGATCCTGCCGTGTACTTGCAGCATGTAGTCCACAAGCCAGCCGTCTTTCAGCCAGGGGTGATCCGGCAACCTGCCGGGGTTGGCCAACAGGGTCAGATGCTGGTCCTGAACCTCCAGCGCCCAGTTGAGCAGGTGTTCCTTTGGTGGCAAGGCCTGATCCGGTTCCGGGGTGGTGGAAGAGGCGCTGGCGAAAATGTGCCTTACCCGCCGGCTCAGATCGTCGTCGCCCTGGAGGCGCTCGCGCAGCCAGTACAGTTCCAGATAGACGCTGCGTCCCAACAGCCAGCCCATGGAGGGAAGATCCGGGTGCCAGCGGCGATTCACGTCCGTGGCGGGCAGGTCTTCGATGAGTTGGGTGAGCAGTTCGTGAATGGTGCTCAGGGCACCGAGACTGGTGGGGGCAATCATCCCAGATCGGGTGTTTCGGCGGTGACCATGAACACCACCCGCTCGGCGATATTGGTGACGCGGTCGCCAATGCGCTCCAGGTGATAGGCTATCCACAGCAGGTGGGTGCAATGCATGCTGGTGTCCGCGCTGGTCATCAGTGTCATCATCAGGCTGGAGCTGGCTTCCTCGTCCAGTTCGTCCACTTGCTTGTCATTCGCGGCCACATGCTCGGCCAGGGTTGTGTCCAGGTTTTCGTAGGCCTCCATGACCTGCGTCAGCATGTTCTGGCAGAGGTCGCCCATGGCGGCGATGCGGTCCATAGGCCCGGAAAAGTCGCTGGGATCCATGCCCAGTACGATATTGGCGATATCCTTGGCGTGGTCGGCGATGCGTTCCAGCTCGGCGGCGATCTGCAGGCTGGCCACTACTTCACGCAGGTCACCGGCCCTGGGTTCCAGGGTGGCGAGTATCTGCAAGCATTCCTTCTCGATGATGCGCAACAGATGATTTTGTTGCAGATCTTCGTTCACCACTTGCTGGGCCAGCTCGGCGTTCTGGGTCTTGAGGGCTTCCAGCGCCTGTTCCAGGCCCTGACGGGCGCGCGTGGTCATGGTGAACAGGTTTTGATGCACCTGGGCTTCGGCCCGGGCAAGAAGTCGGTGAGGCGTGGTCATGCTGCCGTCCAGTGATGAATTCGATGAACGAAATTTTACCACGATGCCGTCCCGGCGGCAGGGCTTGTCAGGAAAAACGTTGTCGCAGCCAGGTGATGATGTCGTTGGACTCGTACATCCAGGTGACGCTGCCGTCCTGGTTTTCGATGCGCAGGCAGGGCACCTGCTGTTTGCCGCCCTGCTGCTCAAGCTCCCGGCGGAACCCGGGGTTGTTCTTCGCATCCCGCAGTTCGATGTTCAGGCCCAGGCGGCGGATGGCGCGCCGGGTCTTTACGCAGAAGGGACAGGCGGCGTATTGGTACAGGGCCAGGTTTGCGGTCTGGCGATCCAGTTCGGCCTGGCGCTCGGGGCTGTGGGCGGGGCGTCCGGGGCGGGTGAGATGGTCGAAGAACAGAATCAGCCTGCCCAGCAGCCGGCGAATGGAACTCATTGTTTCTTGCCTCCGCCCAGGCAGGGGGGAGACTGGGGCGCCTCGCCGCCCTTGTCGAGCCATTCCTGTGGCGTCATGGTATGCAGGGCCAGGGCGTGGATGCCGGCAGCCAGTTCTTCTTCCAGGATCCTGTTGACGAGACGGTGCCGCTGCACCAGGGGCTTGCCCTCGAAAGCTTCGGATACGGCGATGACCTTGTAATGTGATTGGGCGTCCTCGGGTACGCTGTGCATGTGTGTTTCGTCCATGATTTCCAGGTGCATGGGCAGGAGGGCGGCCTGGAGTTTCTGTTCGATGATGTCTTTTCTGTTCATGACGCCATCTTCCCCGCGCCTTGGGGGGGAATCAACAGGCAAAATGTGGGCAAATGGATCAGATGCCGTTCCAGAATTCCGAATCCCTTGCCAGGAACTGGTCGTGGGGAATGTAGTGGGAACCGTCGCAGGAGAAATTCAGTCCCACGATACCGTTGAACAGGTTGATGGAGCCGGCGCGCAGGTAGATGGTGTCGTCGGCGAAACGCAGGTGGCGGAAGGTTTGCAGTATGGGGCGGATACTGCTTCGGGGTATGACCGCGTCTTCCGGGTAGGAATGATGGGGATACACCAGGCAGATGTCCGGATCCGTGAGGGCGTCGATCTCCACCAGATGATAGCGGTAGGGATCGTGCATGAACCACAGGGTGGCGCGGCTGCTGGAAAAGTGGATCTCCATCTGGAAGGCGCCATGTTCCGTGACCAGTTCTTCCAGCACGGGCAGCACCAGATCCAGCTTGTCGTCCAGGGTGCTCTGGATGCGGCATTGCTGGAACACCTGGGCGCGGATGGCCGGGTCCCCCTTGATCTGCCGCCAGCGGCCGGGTTCGGCGTAATGGGACTTGGTCAGGGGCAGGTCGCGCAGGTCGAAGTCGGCCCCCAGGTAGCCCACCAGTTCGCCATCCACATGCACCTTGCGTACCGCGGTGAGGGAAGGACGGCTGGCGCGCAGGCTGATGTAGGCGCTGGACAGGATCATGTCCCGCGCCGGATCCAGTTCCCGCATGTAGGGACGTTGGGAGCGGTCGCGACCGAAGTCGGCCTCGATGAGCCCGTCCTGGGAGGCGTTGGCGCTGATCTGCCGGCCATCCAGGTTCATGGCATACAGATAGCTGCAGTAGGGCATCTGCCCCAGGCTCTTCATCAGGGCCTGATCCAGTTTTTCCCGCTTGTCCCAGACCCGGGCACAGCGGCGCGCGGCCCGCTTCATTGGGTCCAGCAGCATGTTGTAGAGCATGTCCCGCTGGCGGTGGATATGCTCCTGCAGGGCTGTGTTGTTTGGCGGCAACTTCCTTACTTCTCCGGGCCGGGGCCGAAATGGGGGAAGGGAGTAACGTTGCTGCTGTCGCCCACATCGAAAATCATGTTCTGACCACGTTTCTCCACTTCGTCGATACGCACCACCGCATGCATGGGCACCAGGATGCGGCTGGTGCCGGCGAACTCGTCCTTCAGGCGTTCTTCCGCCGGGTCGATGACCACGGTAGTGTGCTCGTTGAACAGCAGACCGCTGATCTCGATGAAACCGTAGAGATCTCCCTGGCTTACCTGTTCGGCATGGAGCTGGTAAACCTTGCCCTGGTTGTAGAATGTGACGCGGAAGATACGCATGTTCCGTTACGGCTTGATGACATTGGCCAGCAATTATACCAGTGCGCGACGGGTTTTCTCGTGCTTTGGGGTAGAATTCCGGGATCAACGACGATATCGAGGTATGGAATGAAAATGATTATCCGGGTGACTTCCCTGTTGCTGGTGCTGCTTGTGTTGCAGGCCTGTTCTTCCACCAAACTGGTGACCCGCTGGTCGGATCCCGCCGCCCAGGGAGGAAAATTGAGCAAGGTGCTGGTCATCGGTCTGTTCAAGGACAATCTCATGCGCCGCCATTTCGAGGACGAGTTCATTACCGCCCTCATTGGCAAGGGCCGGCAGGCGGAGGCCAGCTATGTGTACATGCCTGACCTGCAGGCCTACAAGGAGGAGAAGAAGCTTGAAGCCGTGGTGAAGAAGGTGGGCGCGGACGCCGTGCTCATCACCCACCTGAAGGATGTGGAAGACCGCAAGACCCATGTGCCGCCCAGGGTGGAATATGCGCCCACCATGCATGGTTATCATGGTTACTACGGCTTCTACATGCAGACCATGACCCCCATCTACACGCCGGGCTACACACGCAGCAACAAGGTGGTGCAACTGGAGACCCGGGTGTTTTCCGTCAAGGACAGGAAGATGGTCTGGGCCGGCGTCACCGAGAGTTTCAACCCGTCCTCGTCAGGCGAGATCATTCGTGAACTGGCTGACATAGTGGTATCCGACATGAAGAAATCGGGGCTCATCCAATGAGTGGCAGCGGATTCTGGCAACAGCTCGAAGGCGGGGAAGTGGGAGAATCCGTTTCCCTGGAGCGGGCATTGGCCGAGATTCCCTGGAATGCCGATGGCCTGATTCCCGCCATCGCCCAGCAGTTCGACACGGGGGAGGTGCTCATGCTGGCCTGGATGAACCGGGAGGCCCTCCAGGAAACACTGGAAAAAGGCCGGGTGTGTTACTGGTCGCGCTCCCGCCAGCAGTTGTGGCGCAAGGGGGAGTCGTCCGGACAAGTGCAGGAACTCAGGGAAGCACGCCTGGACTGTGATGGGGATACCCTGTTGCTGCTGGTGGATCAGACCGGTCCGGCCTGCCATACGGGGCGCCGGGGTTGTTTCTACAACCTGGTGCAGGGAGATCGCCTGGTGGTGGACAAGCCCGTGCTCATCGATCCCGCCAGCCTGTACGGGAAATGAGCATGCTACGGATCCATCCCTTGCCGGCTTTCGAGGACAATTACATCTGGGTGGTTCGGCAAACCGGTGGCAACAGCTGCGTGGTGGTGGATCCCGGTGACGAGGATCCCGTGCTCGATTACCTGCGATCCCAGGGACTGGCATTGTCCGCCATTCTGATCACGCACGGCCATGGCGATCATACCGGCGGCGTGCGGGGACTGAAGCAGCAATGGCCGGAGGCTGTGGTTTACGGCCCGTCCCATGAAAGGGTTCCCGTGGTGGAACAGCACCTGGGGGAAGGGGATGATCTTTCCCTTGCCGACCTTGGCGTCCGCTGCCGGGTCATGGAAGTGCCCGGGCACACCAGCGGGCATGTCGCCTACCGGCTGGGTAACGCCCTGTTCTGCGGGGACACCCTGTTTGCCGGCGGTTGCGGGCGGGTATTCAGCGGCACCCACGATCAGCTCAGTGATTCCCTGCGGCGCATTGCCGCCCTGCCGCCGGAAACCCTGGTGTACTGCGCCCACGAATACACCCTGGCCAACCTGGGCTTCGCCCTGTGGGTGGAGCCGGACAATGCCGCCATCGTGGCGCGCAGGGAAGCAGAAGAAACAAAGCGGCTTCAGGAGCGGCCCACGGTACCCTCGTCCCTGGGGCTGGAACTGGAGACCAATCCCTTTTTGCGTACCGGCGAGCCCGCGGTAATTGCCGCGGCGGAAAAATGGGCGGGTCGTTCCCTGGACGGACACCGCGAGGTCTTTCATGCCTTGCGGGACTGGAAAGACGGGGACTATGACTGATGTTCTGACGGGGATCGACCGCTTTCGCTGATGGCGCCCTTGCCGATGCCTTCAAAAGCCTGCACCCGGAAATGCTGGTTCGGGTATTCCTCTTCCAGCCGTTCACGGATATGGCGGGCAATGTTTTCCACAGTGGATTCGGTATCGATGAGATAGCAGCGGTCTGCCGGCAGCTCCAGTTCGAAGGCGCCCTGTTCCGCGGTATAGGCAAAGCGGAAACAGGTCTGGTCTTTCCAGGAAGTGATGGCCACCATGTCCGCCTCGGTGCCGATGTAGATGTCCCGCAGCCGTTCCGCCCACAGTTTCTCCAGCATTGCATCACGCATCCCATCGCGCCAGATGTGGATGCGGGAGCGGTGGCCGTGGGCAATGCGCTGGCAGTTTCCGCAATGCAATTTCAGGCCATGGCTGTACTGGTACCAGGCGCCTTTTTCCGGCTCCGGGTAGAGGCGCAGTTCCATGCCATGGACATTGTCCGGCAAGTGGGGCTCCAGGGCCTGCTGGATGGCCCTGGCCACGGTTTCCGGCGTGATTTCCCTTCCGGGAATGAACTGCACGGCTTCTGCCGGGCCCGTGTGACGGATGCGTTGGCCATTGTCCGCAATGAAGCTGAGGCGCTGGCCTTCTGTTGCCAGGCCGCGATGGTCGGCAGGGACCAGCAGCCGGTGATCGAAACGCTCGTCGATGAGTTGTTTTACCTGGCGCTTCACATCACCGAAATCCAGCACCATGCCCTGATCGTCAAGACCGCCTTCCAGTTCGATGTCCACATGCCAGCTTTCGCCCACCAGTCCCCGGGTCGGGTGCAAGTAGGAAAAGTCCATGACGGTGAGTTGGTTGACGAACAGGCGCATGATCGAAGCCGTGGTTTGATGATGGCTTTCATTATCCCCCAGGCAGGTATTCGGGAACAGCGGCAAAATGCGGGGTTTGTTGTGGTGAATGGTGCAATTCACAAGCTCATTGCACCCTACGGAATACCTGCTTTGTGCCCCAGGGTACGTTGAGCATGGCGAAACGCCACCAGGTGGCGTGGCATACCGCATGTCCCTTCCTGCTCATTGCTTCCCCATGACTGATATATATGTAGATTGGTGCTGTATCGACAAATGCTGCTCTGGCATCCCTGCCTTTGCAGCATAAGCACATCCCTGTGGACTCGCCGCTACGGCTGTCCATGGCCTCTCGCGGCATACAGTCCATCCATTGGACCGCCGCTACGGCCATCCATGGCCTCTCGCGGCATACAGTCCACCCATGGACATAAAAAAAGGCGCCCGAAGGCGCCTGATCCCAATGGGAGGGAGGGAAAAACGGTAGTATCAGCCGGCAATTCCCGGATTGCCTTTTACACCCACGAGTTTTGGTGTGTTGAGTTTCTTGATTTTCACCGTGC
>CAZWRE010000012.1:0-3168 GCA_964636335.1 uncultured Sedimenticola sp.
GACATCGTCACCACCGGCGCCACGGCCCGGGAAGCGGCCCGGGCCATGAAAGCGGCGGGAGTGGAAAAGGTGGAGATATGGGCCATTGCGCGCACGCCGGAACAGCGCTGACGGCTCTTTCAGCACGCATCCCCGCGCCAGCGGCGGACCCGGGCCGCCACCAGCACAAGCACCGCTGTCACCAGCAATCCCAGCCAGAATTCGGGATTCATCACCAAGGCGCCGAAATCCGTATCCAGCAGGGGAAGCAGGGAAATCTGCGCATTCTTGTCTAGGGCTTTCAGGGCGTCCAGGTTCAGGCCCACGGGAGAACGCAGGGGCGTGCGCTCCAGCAGGATGCGGGTCATGTCCGTGGGCAGCTTCAGTAACGTCTCCACCACCATGATACCCAAGGGCAGCAGCAGCGCCGGCAGGAAGGGCGAGAAACGTCCTCCCCAGGCGGCACAGAGCATGAGCCAGGCCAGGGCAGGCAGATACCACAGGGACTGGCCCACGAACATGGCGGCCAGGCGTTGGCTCATGCCCGTCATGTCCACCTGCCGCCACAGGCCGACAAAGGCATCCAGGGGCTGGCTGAACAGGAGACTGGCCGTAACTACAAGGAGGACCTGCACCAGCAGAATGGCAACAAGGGCCATGAAGGGCGCAACCAGAATGATGAACAGCAGCTTGGCCGACAAGGACAGTTCGTCACTCACCGGCAGGGAGCGCCAAAACAGGATACTGCCGTCCTTGCGCTCGTCCACCAGGCTGTTCACCGCCAGCATGATCATGAGAAACAACAGGGTCATGTCTATCAGCAAGGCCATGGCCGGCAGGAGGATTTGCGTCAGCTTCCCGGCGGCTATTTCCACCGTGGTCTGATCTGCATCCAGATATCCCAGCCTGGCGGTTACCAGAACAAGCACACAGACGATCAGGACGAACAACACCCACAGGCCGAAACTGCGGGTTTCCCGCCGATGCTGCCAGTATTCCCGGCGCAGCAGGGTGACCAATTGAACCGGCTGGCCGGGCCTGAAACGGGAAGACATGGCTGTCCGGGGCGCTTTGGTCATGATCTTTCCTCCTCTCCCGCTTGTGTTGCATTGTCTTCCGCCTCCACACAGGCCACGAACAGATCCTCCAGGGAAGGCACCGAGGTTTCTCCAAGGGCTTCCAGGCGCGCCCGGTCCACGCCCCGGAAAATGAGCTGGTGCTGATTCAGCAGCTCCCTTTCACTCAGGGGATGGAAGGCACGGGCAGCCGCCAGTCCCTGCACATTCACAATAAGTTGCGTGAAGTGCGCAGGGATGTCATCGACAGCCATGTCCAGTATCAGCCTCCCCCGGTACATGAACAGCACATCCGTGAGGATATGCTCGATCTCGCCAATCTGGTGAGTAGTCACCAGGATGCTGCGCTGCTCGTTGAAATACTCCTCCAGCAGCTGGGCGTAGAATTTCCGGCGGTACAGGATGTCCAGGCCCAGGGTGGGCTCGTCCAGTACCAGCAGGCGGGCGTCCACGCCCATGACCAGGGCCAGGTGCAGCTGGGTCTTCATGCCCCGGGACAATTCCTTCACCTGGCGCTTCAGGCCGATCTCCGTGCGGGACAGGAAATCCCGGGTAATCTCTTCCCGGAATGCCGGATGCAGTCCGCGCATGAGCACGATGAGCTGTTCCACCCGGATCCAGGGCGGCAGGGAGGATACGTCGGCGATATAGCTCACCTGTTCCATGAGCCGGGTATGATGCCGCACGGGATCTCGGCCCAGAACCCGCAGCCGCCCTTCATGGGGGGTCAGCCCGAGAATGGCCTTCAGGGTGCTGGACTTGCCCGCGCCATTGGGACCGACCAGGCCGACGATGCGGCCTTCACCGACCGAGAAGCTGACATCATCCACCGCCAGCTTTCCGCCATAGCGCTTGGTCAACCCTTGTGCTTCAATGACTGGGGTCATTCCTTCTTCTCCTTCGACAGGGCAGCGAGGAGCTGCTCGGGGTCGATACCCAGGCGCCGCATCTGATCGACGATGCGGGGCCATTCTTCCGATATGAAATGCAGTTTTTCCTGTTCCAGCAGCCGGGCGCGGGCGCCTTCCGTGCAGAACATGCCCCGCCCACGGCGCTTTTCCACCAAGCCGTCGTCCACCAGGGCCTGGTAGGATTTCATCACTGTCATGGGGTTGACCTGGAACTGGGCCGCCACCTTGCGCACCGACGGCAGGGCCTCGCCTTCCGCCAGGCTGCCATCGAGAATCATGCGCTTGATCCGCTCCTGCAATTGCAGGTAGATCGGCTGGTCGTCACGCCACTGGGTATCCAAGAGTCATTCACCATGATCAAAAAGCGATCTGCTATGGTATATCACCCACCAGAGAGTCACCATGATCCACCCGTTCCGCTGATCGTGGGCCTGGCACGGATTGCCGGGCGTATTGCCAAAAACGAGCCTCTTGGAACAACAGGATCTCCCTGGCTTCCTGCGCCAACTGAAATTTCAACCGCCGTCTTGTATCTGTCAGCATCTGCTCTGCGGCCCTGGCTCCGCTCTTGAGCACTGCTTCCGACATATCCTGTTGCCAGTGGCGCAGTTCTTCCTGGATATCCTGGGCCTGCACGGACAAGGGCAATACGCAGGCCATCACCCCCCCAAACATCCATCCTTTCAATCTGTCTCCAATCATCTGCCTTCTCCTGAAACACCCCTTTGGTCTAGCGTTATACATAACTATAACACCAATACAGATGATTGCAACCCAAATACACTCCCACCACTGAAACCAGGTGACCTCCTCATCAGGTATTGGCCGGAAAACAGGGATTGGTTTACCATCGGGCAACGACAAACAGCTGCGCAATGCCGTTTTCCATGCTCCGATTCTTCATTCTCTTCCTGGTCATACAAGGAGCGCTGTTCACGGCGGAACTGACCCGCCCCATACAGCAGGCCATCGTGATTCCCTTCACCCAGTCCATCGCCTCCCTCAGCGCCTGGCTGGTGCAGTTGTTCGATGACGGTGTGATCGCCTACAGCAACATCATCCGTGACCAGGAAAGCGGCTTTGCCGTGGCCATAGAAGCCGGCTGCAATGGCGTGGAGGCGACCATCGTGCTGGTGGCGGCCATGCTGGCCATGCCCGCTCCCTGGAAATACCGGCTTCTGGGCATGGGCGCGGGTTTCCTG
>CAZWRE010000013.1:0-30535 GCA_964636335.1 uncultured Sedimenticola sp.
GCCGCGCTGCCCATCATGATCTCCGGCACCATCACCGACCAGTCCGGCCGCACCCTGTCCGGCCAGGTCACCGAGGCCTTCTACAACAGCCTGCGCCATGCCAAACCCCTGTCCATCGGCCTGAACTGCGCCCTGGGGCCGGACCTGCTGCGCCAGTACGTGGAAGAGTTGTCCCGGGTATCGGAAACCTTCGTCTCCGCCCACCCCAACGCCGGCCTGCCCAACGAGTTCGGCGAATACGACATGACCCCCGAGCAGATGGCAGCGGAAGTGGGTGAATGGGCCGAGTCCGGCTTCATCAACATCGTCGGCGGCTGCTGCGGCTCCACGCCGGAACATATCGCCGCCATCCACGAACAAGTGAAGGACAAGACGCCGCGCAGCTTGCCGGATATCGAACCCGCCTGCCGCCTGTCCGGACTGGAGCCATTGAATATCACCGAGGACTCCCTGTTCGTGAACGTGGGCGAGCGCGCCAACGTCACCGGCTCGGCGCGTTTCAAGCGGCTCATCCTCAACGAGGAATACGAGGAAGCCCTGGACGTATGCCGCACCCAGGTGGAGGAAGGCGCTCAGGTCGTCGATGTGAACATGGACGAGGGCATGCTGGACGGCAAGGCGGCCATGGTGCGCTTCCTCAACCTCTGCGCCGCCGAGCCGGACATCGCCAAGGTGCCCTTCATGATCGATTCCTCCAAGTGGGAGATCATCGAGGCCGGCCTGCAATGCGTGCAGGGCAAACCCATCGTCAACTCCATCTCCATGAAGGAAGGCGAGGAGAAGTTCCGCGAGCAGGCGCGCCTGTGCCGCCGCTATGGCGCGGCGGTCATCGTCATGGCCTTCGACGAGGCCGGCCAGGCAGACACCTTCAAACGCAAGATCGAGATCTGCGAGCGCGCCTACCGGATTCTGGTGGACGAGCTGGACTTTCCCGCCGAGGACATCATCTTCGACCCCAATATCTTCGCCGTGGCCACGGGCATAGAGGAACACAACAACTATGCCGTGGACTTCATCGAAGCCACCCGCTGGATCAAGGAAAACCTGCCCGGCGCCAAGGTCTCCGGCGGCGTGTCCAACGTGTCCTTCTCCTTCCGCGGCAACAACCCCGTGCGCGAGGCCATCCACGCCGTGTTCCTCTATCACGCCATCCAGGCGGGCATGGACATGGGCATCGTCAACGCCGGGCAACTGGTGGTCTATGACGAGGTGCCGGAAGAATTGCGCAAGGCCGTGGAAGACGTGATCCTCAACAAGGATCCGGAAGCCGGCGAGCGCCTGGTGGAGCTGGCCCCGAAATATGCCGGCGACGGCAGCGCCACGGAGAAGAAGGAAGACCTGGAATGGCGTTCCTGGCCGGTGGAAAAACGCTTGGAGCATTCCCTGGTAAAAGGCATCACCGAGTTCATCGACCAGGACACCAAAGAAGCCCTGGAAAAACTGGGCCGCCCCATCAACGTCATCGAAGGCCCCCTCATGGATGGCATGAACGTAGTGGGCGACCTTTTCGGCGCGGGCAAGATGTTCCTGCCCCAGGTGGTCAAGTCCGCCCGGGTGATGAAGAAATCCGTGGCCTGGCTGGAGCCCTACCTGGAAGCGGAAAAGGCCGAGTGCCCGGCGGAGAACGCCGGCCGCATCCTCATGGCCACGGTGAAGGGCGATGTACACGACATCGGCAAGAACATCGTCGGCATCGTGCTGCAATGCAACAGCTACGAAGTCATCGACCTGGGGGTGATGGTGCCCGCCGACACCATTCTGGAGACGGCGCGCAAGGAGCAGGTGGACATCATCGGCCTGTCCGGCCTCATCACCCCGTCCCTGGACGAGATGGTTCATGTCGCCAGGGAGATGAAACGCCAGGGCTTCACCATTCCCCTGATGATCGGCGGGGCCACCACCTCCAAGGCCCACACGGCGGTGAAGATCGAACCCGAATACGAACATGGCGCGGTCTATGTGGCCGACGCTTCCCGGGCCGTGGGCGTGGCGTCCGCCCTGCTCTCCGCCGACCAGAAAGCCGATTTCCTGGCCGCGCTCAAGGAAGAATACGCGGCGGTACGCCAGGGCCGGGAAAAGGCCGGGCAGGCCCGCAAGCTGGCCACCCTGGAAGAAGCGCGCGCCAATGCCACGCCCATAGACTGGAGCGACTGGCAGCCCACCCGACCCAAAGCACTGCAGGCAACACCCGACAACGTGAAGATCATCCGCAAGGGCGCCGGTCTGCTGGCGGTGTACGATGACATTCCCCTGGACGAGCTGATTCCCTATATCGACTGGACCTTCTTTTTCCACGCCTGGCAGCTCAAAGGGCGTTATCCGAAGATTCTGGACGATGCGGAAAAGGGCGAGGAAGCCCGCAAGCTGTTCCACGACGCCCAAGACATGCTGGACAAGATCCGCGAGGAAAAATGGCTGCGCGCCCGGGCCGTGGTGGGCCTGTTCCCCGCCAATGCCACGGGCGACGACATCGAACTGTACGAAGACGAAGGGCGTGAGCAAGTACTCACCACCTTCCACAACCTGCGCAAGCAGGGCAAACAGCCTGCCGGCAAGTACAACGAATGCCTGGCGGACTTCATCGCCCCAAAAGACAGTGGCAAGGCCGACTGGCTGGGGGCCTTTGCCTGCACCGCGGGAGAAGGCATAGACGACAAGATCGCCGAGTTCGACAAGGACCACGACGACTACTCCAGCCTGATGCTCAAGGCCCTGGCCGACCGCCTGGCCGAGGCCCTGGCCGAGTGGCTTCACCAACGGGTGCGCAGGGAATTGTGGGGTTATGCGCGCGAGGAAGCACTCACCAACGACGAGCTCATCGCGGAAGGCTACCAGGGCATACGCCCGGCCATGGGCTACCCCGCCAGCCCGGATCACACGGAGAAGGACATTCTCTGGGAATTGCTGGACGCCGAGGCCAATACCGGCATCTGGCTCACCGAGAGCAAGGCCATGGTGCCCACGGCGGCGGTGAGCGGCCTGTATTTCTCCCACCCGGATTCCCGCTACTTTGCGGTGGGCCGGGTGGGCAGGGATCAGATCGAGGACTACGCCCGGCGCAAGGGCATGGAGCCGCGGGTGCTGGAGAAATGGCTGGGGCAGAACCTGGCCTACGAGCCGGAGGAATAGACCTGGCGGGTTTTTGGTGGGTTTCGTTCCTCAACCCACCCTACGCTACCGGCAGGATGCGTCGAGCCCGCGAAACGCACCAGGCCCCACGCCCTTAAAAGTCCTCCAACGCCCGACAATCCCACCGTAGGGTGCGTTGAGCCCGCGAAACGCACCAGGCCCGCGCCACCCGCAGGATGCAATAAACGCATAAATTGCCCCACGCCCTTGATAATCCCTCAAAGCCCGAAACAACCCCACCGTAGGGTGCGTTGAGCCTGCGAAACGCACCAGACCCACGCCACCTGCAGGATGCTATGAACGCATGCGAATTACCCTATGCCCTTGAAAGTCCTTCAACGCCCAAACCAATCCCATCGTAGGGTGCGTTGAGCCCGCAAAACGCACCAGTCCCGCGCCACCCGCAGGATGCAATAAACGCATGAATTGCCCCACGCCCTTGATAATCCTCCAAAGCCCGAAACAACCCCACCGTAGGGTGCGTTGAGCCTGCGAAACGCACCGGAATTCCACACCAACCTTCCTCGTTTGCAAAATTTGGAATACTCCGAAAGAATACCAGGCTCACAGGACGTGACATCAATACAAGGAGGTTATCGCCATGTCGAAATACCGCCGTCTCCGGGTGCCCGGCGGCACCTGGTTTTTCACACTCAATCTGCACTCAAGGCGGAACAACGATCTGCTGACTCGGCACATTGATATTCTGCGCGCCACCGTTCAGGAAATTCGGACACGCCATCCATTCCGGATTCACGCCTGGGTGGTATTGCCGGAACACATGCATGCCATCATCGAACTGCCACCCGACGACGATGACTACAGCCTGCGCTGGCGGTTGATCAAGGCAGGCTTTTCACGCCGTCTGCCCGCCGGGGAAACACGCACTCCATCGAGGCGACGCCGGGGGGAACGCGGCATCTGGCAGCGCAGGTTCTGGGAACACCTGATCCGGAATGAAGCCGACTATCAGGCTCATCTGGATTACCTGCATTACAATCCGGTGAAGCACGGCTGGGTCAAGCAGGTGGCCGATTGGCCCTGGTCCACCTTTCATCGATGGGTGCAAAAGGGTGTTTATCCGATGGATTGGGGTGTGGACGTGGATATCCAGGCGGGAGCGTAATAATGACCGCCTGATGGTGCAATTCGCATGCGCTCATTGCACCCTACGAAAAGGCCATGGCGGGCATGAGTTGCATGTCTCCGCGTAGGGTGCGTTGAGCTCGCGAAACGCACCACCCTCCTCAGGCCGGCGGATTCAACCCGGCCGCCCTGGCCCGTTCGACAATTCCATCGAACATGGCCGCCAGCTCATCGGCTTCCTTGCGCGGCAGTCCCCGACCAAAATCCCGGATCATGTTGGACAGCTCCTGGTCCTGCTTTTCCCGGGCAACCGCTGGGTAGAGTTTCATGCACAACTGGTCCAGTTCCAGGGCGGCCATGACACCCGGAGAATCCAGGTACCGCCTGGCCATGGGAACAAACTGTTCGAACAGCGACTGGCAATCGTCATTCAGCATGGTCATCTCCTCATGTTTGCAGAAACAAAATCCCCGTCCTTTGATATGATTCGCATCAACTGCGGGAACATCAGGCCGCATATTCTAGACATGATGTTGCCAGACGTCATGATTCGCGCGGAACGGAAAGAACTGTCTCATGGAAAGCCGCAACGACAACGAGAAGTTACTCAAGGATGCAGCCCTGCTGCAGCTGCAGAAGAGCAATGCCCTGGAGCAACAGCTCAAGGCCATCCGCCAGAACACGGAACAGACAGCGGCCCAGTTGCTCGAACTGCAAAAGGAACTGAAGAAGACCCGCCGAAGCCTGCGCATTCTCTGGACCGCGGAGCTGCTGGGGCCCCTGCTGGCCATGGGCCTGATCCTGGGCGGCGCCTGGTTCTCCCTCAAGTATGTGGAGCAACATTACCTGGGCGGCGAATCCCTCATCGACAAGGTGCTGATGAAGAACAGCCCGGGAACGGAAAAGCCCCCCGCAGCAGTTCCAAAGCCATGACCATCTCTCCCCGCCGCTTGTGGCGGGACTTCCATATCATCAGCGGCCCGGCAGCCCACTGCCGCCGGCAGGCCCGGGAGCTGCTGGCAGGGCAGACAGCCCTCTGGGCCAGTGAACACCCCCCGGGCGAGGCACCCGGCGTACATCCCGGAAAGCTGAAGGAATACCTGGGACAGGACGTGGACCACCTGGTATTCGATGCCCTGGACGATCTCGACCCGGATGCCCTGGCCGTCGCCGCCGGGCTGGTGCACGGCGGCGGCCGCTTCCTGCTGCTCACACCGGAACTGGAGCGCTGGGGCAGGCAACCGAATAGCCGCTTCCTCCAGCGCCTGGCCCGGCTCTGCGCGCAACAGCCCCCGGGACAGACTCCACCCGAAACGGAAGCCACCCACGGCTTCACCTCGGAACAGGAGCAGGTGATCCAGGCCCTGCACAGCACGGCACGGGGCCATCGCAACCGCCCCCTGGTGGTGATCGCCGACCGGGGCAGGGGCAAGTCCTCGGCCTTCGGCGTCGGCGCCGCCCGGTTGCTCGCCGAAGGGCTGGAGGACATCCTGGTGACCGCTCCCCGCCTGGATGCCGTCCGCACCCTGTTCGAGCACGCCGCGAGGGAGCTGCCCGACGCCGATTGCGGCAAGGCTCATGTGCGCCTGGGCGACCACGGCATCCGCTTCATGGCCCCGGATGAATTGCTGGAAAAGCAGCCCGCTACCAACCTGCTGCTGGTGGACGAGGCCGCCGGCATCCCCCTGCCCATGCTGGAAGGGCTGCTCCGCCGCTACCGGCGCATTGCCTTCACCACCACGGTACATGGCTACGAGGGCAGCGGCCGGGGTTTCAGTCTGCGCTTCGCCCGGGTGCTGGACGAGCTCAGCCCCCGCTGGAAGAAGCTGGAGATGCACGAACCCGTGCGCTGGGCTCCCGGCGATCCCCTGGAGGCCTTCATCTTCCAGGCCCTGTTACTGGATGCTGAACCCGGGCCCGCGGAAGACATCGACATCAACGCCCTTGAAATCGCCCCCGCGGATCGGGATGAACTGGCCACGGACGATACCCGGCTGAGCCAGCTCTTCGGCCTGCTGGTGGACGCCCATTACCGCACCACGCCAACAGACCTGAAGCATCTCCTGGACGCGCCCGGGCTGCGGATTCACCTGGCCCGAAGCAGGGACAGCATCACCGGCGCCCTGCTGGTGGCCGCCGAGGGCAGGCTGCCGGCGGATCTTCATGCCGACGTGCTGGCCGGCCGGCGGCGTCCCAGGGGGCAGTTGCTGCCCACAGCCCTGGCGGCCCACTGCGGCTTTCCCCAGGCCCTGGATCTGGGCTGGGAACGCATCATGCGCATTGCCGTGCATCCCGAACTTCAGGGACGGGGCATCGGCAGCCGCCTGCTGGCCCGGCTGGCGGAAGGCGCCGGGAAACGCGGCGTGGACATGCTGGGAACCAGTTTTGGCGCCACCCCCCGGCTGGTGGATTTCTGGCGCCGCAACGGCTACGCTCCGGTGCGTCTGGGACAGCGCCGGGAAGCCAGCAGCGGCGCCCATGCCGTAATCATGCTGCAAGGCGTTAGCTCCGCCGGAACCGACTTGCAGGCCCGAGGGGAAGCCGGCTTCGCGGAGCAGTTTCCCCTGCAACTGGCCGAACCCTTCCGCGATCTTTCTCCACAACTGGTCAGCCGCCTGCTGCCGAGCGACAAGAGGTGGCGGCCGGACCCGCGCTGCCGGCAGAGCCTGGCAGCCTTTGCCCGGGGACAACGGCAATATGTGGACGCGCTGGCAGCCCTGCATCGGCTAGCCCGCGCCTGCCCCGAATGCCATCCGGTATTGATCCTCAAGGTGTTGCAGGGCAGAAACTGGCGGGAAACCGCCACCGCCCTGGGTCTGCCGGGCAAGAAAGCCGCGCTCGCCTCGTTACGTGAAGCGGTCATGAACTGGCTGAGCGCCCTGGAAACGGGTCAGTCGTCCTGATCCGGGAATAGGGTTTGACTTTCCTCAAAGCCAAAAACGGCAAACGGGAGTCTAATTCATTCCGAGAGAACATTTATATCGGCCTGTCCCGTTTTCAGGAAGCTGAATGCGTGGCGCAGACCTTTCCCGCAGGACGCCTGATTGAAATACCGGGTTTGGGCCTGCTGCCGAATTCCGCGTCACGACTCGCCACGTACCGCTTCAGTCAACGGTTCCACAACGAGAACAATCTGGAAGAACACATCATGTCAAAAGAACATCCCGTCATGGCACCCGACGACATTCCGGCCATCGCCGTGGGCTCCATGAACGACACCCATCACGAGGAAGTCAGCCTGGTCAACACCCTGGGCGCCCTGTTGCTGCAAGCCCGCGAAGGCAATGCCGACGAGGAAGCCATCGGCAACGCCCTGGACAACTGGATCAGCCACACGGAAGCCCATTTCGAGCGGGAAAACCGCCTCATGCAGGATCATGGCTTTCCTCCCTTTCCTGTCCACGCCCAGGAACATGCCAGCACCCTGGACAACCTGCACCAGCTTCAGCGGCAATGGCATGAAAACCACGACCTGGACGCCCTGGGCAGCTACGTGTTCAACACATGGCCCCAGTGGTTCCAGATGCACGTGAACAGCATGGATAACGTCACCGCCCAGTTCCTGTCCAACTTCGTGGACTGATGCCCGAGGGGCCGGAGATACGCCGGGCCCGCGATGAGCTGGCCGCCGCCATCGAAGGCCGCATCGCCCGGCGGGTTCTGTTCCACCTGCCCGCGCTGGCGCGCTGGAACGGACGGCTGGACGGCAGGCGCGTCCTGGAGGTGGAGTGCCGCGGCAAGGCCATGCTCACCCATTTCGACAACGGCCTGAGCATCTACAGCCACAACCAGCTCTACGGCCGCTGGCTCATGGTTCCCGCCGGCAAGCCGCCGGAAACCGGCCGCCAGTTGCGCCTGGCCATCCACTGCGATGAAAGCTGGGCCTTGCTCTACAGCGCCTCGGACATCGAGGTATGGCCCAGGGAAAAGCTGCCGGAACATCCTTTCCTGAAAAGGCTGGGACCGGACGTGCTGGCCGACACCACCACGGCGGAGACCATACGGGAACGCTTACGAAATCCTCGCTTCTCCGGACGCAGCCTGGGCGGCATACTGACGGACCAGGGTTTCCTTGCCGGGCTGGGCAACTACCTGCGCTGCGAAATCCTCCACTGCAGCGGCCTGCACCCGGCCGTCCGCCCCCGAGAACTGGACACCGCCGGGCTCGATCTGCTGGCGGGAGAAATCTCGCGCCTGGCGCGTCAGTCCTACAACACCGGCGGCATCACCAACGACCTGAACCGCGCCCGCCGGCTCATGGAAGCCGGCGCCGGTTTCGAGGACGCCCGATTCCATGTCTTCCGCCGCGCCGGCCTGCCGTGCTACCGCTGCGGCACGACCATCGTCCAGGTCAGACAGGGCGGCCAGGGCTGCTACCTGTGCCCGGGCTGTCAGTAGCGTCCGGGCAGCAGGCGCGTGACCCCGGATACCAGCTCCGCGTAATCCCCCAGGGCATGGGCGATTTCCTCCAGGGTGGGATATTCCGCCTCCCAGGGCGTGGCAAAGACACCACGGCAGGTCATGCGCAGCACATCCGGCTGCTTTTCCGAGCCCAGCCAGAAGTGATAGCCCAGAAAGATGTCCGCCGGACCGCTGTCCACGTCCGCGCCGGCCAGGCGCAGGGATGCGAGCATTACCGGCCGCCAGGACGCCACTTCCTCCCGCAGGAGCTGAATACGGTTCACCACGAAAGTATCCGGCTCTATGGTCTGGGGTTGGGGAGAAAGATTCCGCACTTCCAGGCTGCAACTGGGCTTGTACTGGTTGAAGGCCAGGGAGGGGAGCATCCGCCCGTCCTGGAGAAACACCCGGGCGTTTTCCGGCGCAACGGTGAGGGGCTTGCGCAACACCAGCCGCCAGCCGCTGTCTTCTCCGGAATAGTCCGGAAGCCAACTGGCGCAGCCACCCAGTATCAACGGAACAAGCAACAACAATGTACGTATCATTTTTTCCCGCTCCCTTACCCAGAATATTTCACAAGAACGCTGAAAGCCAATCATAACACCATGATTTACATGAAATATCCTGCTCAGCCCCGGCGAATCAGCTCGTCCATGCGCGACCTGGCCTCGTCCCAGGCCTCTCCCCGGTTGCCGCCTTCCGCCATGAGCTCCATGAGTCCGTAGGCCAGGCGCCGACCTCCGGCATCCAGGTCACGCAGCTTGGTGAGCTTGAACAGGCAGCCCGCCGCTTCGTGCTCCAGGGTATTCACCAGGGCATACAGGATCAGGGAAGTCGCGCCATGCGGCGCCGACCGCACCTGTTCCAGCACCTCGTCCAGTACAGAAGTTGACATATTTGCTCCATGTAGCCATGCTCAGGGGACAGGATTGTCCGCGTGGATATGCCGCAGCAACTACTGTATCAGAAAACCCGGACAGACTTTCGGCATGAACAGCGGCCTCCCGGCCCCTTGCCGTCAGACAACAACGGGTTACCAGCACAGCGGACGTTCGGGGATCACCAGGCTGCCGGCAGGCGACCGAAGCAGTCCCGCGAACCCGCCCTGAACCCGCACAGGGTTCAACACATAATAACTATGGAGGATCCGGTTATGACCCTACACAAGCCCCTGATGATGACCCTCGGTCTGATGCTCACCGGCGCCAGCCTGGCAGCGTCCGCGCCGCAGCAGAACAGCGATTTCCGTCTGCTTACCCAGGAAGAGGCATCTGCCCTGAAAGAGAAACTCGGCAGCCTGGAAGGCGCCGAGCGGGAAGCCCTGCGCCAGGCCGAATATAACCGGCTCAAACAACGCGCCCAAGAAGCCGGCTATACCGTGCCTCCCCTGGCAAAGGCCGACACGGCAGCAACAGACCCGGTGCGTTCCGCGCCCGTGCCTCCGGTGCCGGTGACCCCCGTGGAGCCTCCTCCTGCTCCAGCACCGGCCGCGCCGCCGGCGGCACCCGAGGCGGAACCTGCTCCACCGGCACCACCCACCCCGGCCCCGGCGCCCAGAGCGGAAACGGAGGCACGGCAGGCAGCCGAGCCCCCTGCGACCACGGAAGAGAAGACCTCCCCGGCAACCGAAACGGCGGCCGAAACGGCAAACGCGGCAGCACAGCCAGACGCTGAGGCCCAGCCTGTCGCCGAGCCTCCGGCGGCAACCTACGCCGGCCAGTATCAGGGCATCCGCCGGTCTCACGAAGAACTGCTGAAATCCATGAAGGCCCGCCGGGATGCCCTGCGTGAACAGATGCGCAAGCGGCGCGAGGAGATGGCCCGGAGGCATGGGTCCACACCTGCCTCGGAAATGGAGGAGCAGCGCCAGGCTGAAATAGCGGCCCGGCAGAAGCAGCACGAAGAAGAAATGCTGGCCCACCGGGAGGAAATGGAAGCTCGCCGCAAGGCCATGGAGGCCCGCATAAACAATGCCATCAACGGTATCGGCCGGCCGCCCGCACCCTACTATTTTCCTGCCTACAGGCCGTATGGCGCCTATGCCCCTTATGGCTATCCGGAAAGGCCCGTCTACCCGGTACGCTGATCGAACCATTCCGGGAAGGCTCCTGCCTTCCCGGTTACCGGTTTTCGTTTCCCTTGCACTCCAGGCCGCGGGCCTGCTCCCTGTCCAGCCTTTTCCAAGGCAGGGGAAACAGGCCCGGCACCCGCCGACGATACTCTGCGTAAGCCTCGCCATGGTAGGCCAGCAGCTTGCGCTCCTCCAGCAGGGATCCGATGATGAAATAGAGGGTCATCATCACCGAGGAAAGCAACATGGGCGCCGTCATGTCCCGGGTCCAGATGAGAATGATGCCGAGAAAATACCAGGGATGACGCACATGGCGATGCAGGGGTGAAACGCGAAAGCGCTCCTGATCCTCCACCCGCCTTTCACGCTCCCGCAACTGGCGCAGGCCCAGGAACTCGGAACCGTCATAGTGCTTCAGGGAATACAGAAACCCCGCCACGGCAGCCAGGGCCAGGCCATTTCCCAGCCACCACCAGGCGCCCTTCCAGGCAAACACGGTCTCGCCTCCCAGGCGCCAGGTCAGCCACAGGGGGATCACCAGCAGCACCGTGGCGACCATGTTGAAAAACAGGCGGTACCAGGGCATGAATCCCGGCCATTTCCGGGCCACCAGGTACTTTACCTTCAGGGAGGCAAGCAGGGAATGGATGAAAAAGTAGGCCAGCCAGGAAAACGCCAGCCACCCGAGTCCGGCCGTCATCACTGAATGGCGCGCATCAGTTTGCGGATGCGTTTGACATAATGGCGGGTGGCGCCGGGCACGAAGCTGTGCACCTGTTCCCACTCATTGACCGCTTCGTGCTGCTCCCGGCTCCTGTTGTAGGCCTGGCGCACGCGGCGGTAGCCCGCATTGTAGCTGCCGAAGGCGAAGAACAGTCGCTGCCGGGGGTTCGTGTCCAGGAAATCCCATTTGTCGTACAGGTAACGGTCATAGTAGATGCCGGCGGCAATATTCCATTTGGGGTCTTCCAGGCTTTTCAGGGAGGAATTCTTCTTGCGGATATATTCGAAGGTGGCGGGCATGATCTGCATGATGCCCACCGCCCCGACCTTGCTGCGGGCTTCGGGGTTCAGTCCCGCCTCGGCAATGGCCTGGGCCTTGAACCAGCGCCAGTCCACCAGTGGTCCGAAATAGTGCTTCCCGTTCTTGCGGAAGTGACGGTCATACTTGTCCACCCAGTACTTGTGATCCACATGCTTGAAGTCAGCCGCCCAGGCGATGGCCGGCAGCACCAGCAACAGCCATGACCAGGGAGGCAGCTTCATTCAGTTCAGGCCCAGGCCGATGACCAGCCCCATGGCCGTGCCGATGCCGATGAACATCCCCATGATCATCAGACCCACGGCCTGGTTGCCTTTCGCCAGTTGCTCCGGAATGCTGAAGTTCACGATATGACTGAAAACCTTGCAGCCCAGCCACATGAACAGCAGCGTGAGCAGGCCGCCCATGCAGGCGTAGAGTACGTTGAGCACTACCGGATCGATGGATGTGGTCATCTTGCCCTCCCAGGATGGTTACACAGATAGTAGTGACCCCTGCTCCGGCTGGCAAGATCCCTCACTTCCCGTGCAGGTATTCCTCGTCGCTGAAGGAGCCCACCCAGTTTGGCTTGAAACCCACCAGCATGGCGATGATCCACCCGTTGAGCATGCATTCGGGAAAGAACATCATGGGTGTCAGCCTGAGAAACTTCTGCTGCAGATCCCACCAGGGATAGGCATCCATGAGCAGCAGGCCACCGGTAATCAGGCTGGCCATGATGACGAATACCAGCCCCCCGGCGAGAAAGGCATTTACCAGCACGTAGACGAAGAAATGCTTGGGCGCATAGACACGGGTTATGCCCAGCACCACCTGGGTGATGGAAGCCGGCATGAGCACAGAGAGAACCACGGAAGGAAACCAGCCGCCCCAGTCATTGAGCCCGGCAAGCATCACGCCCGCCAGGGCCAGGCTGCCGGCCACCATGGCCAGGGACCAGCCAAACATCAGGGTAACGATGACCATGCCCGACAGGTGCCAGTAAAATCCGGGCAGCATTTCCACCCGCATGTTCCACAGGAAGAACAGGAACACCACGGCCCCCAGGAATACGTGCTGCTGCCACCTGTCCCGCAGACGGCGCCAGTTCGCCCAGCGCAGGGCAAACCATAAAACGAAAAAAAACAGGCCGGCGAACAACACCTGCCAGAATGGATGGAATAAACTACCGGACAACTCCATACACTTCTACCTGACTTGCCATGGAATACAGACCACTGGGGAACAGCGGCATCCGCGTCAGCGCCCTCTGCCTGGGCACCATGACCTGGGGCGAGCAGAACAGCGAAGCCGAAGCCCACGAGCAACTGGACTACGCCATCGACCAGGGTATCAACTTCCTGGACACCGCGGAGATGTACCCTGTTCCCGCCAGGCCGGAAACCCAGGGCGCCACGGAATCCATCATCGGCAACTGGCTGAAAAAGCGCGGCTGCCGCGACAAGGTAATCATTGCCACCAAGGTTGCCGGCCCCGGCCGCGACTGGCTGACCCATTTCCGCGGCGGCAACAACCGCCTGGACCGCTGGAACATCGAAACCGCCGTGGAGGAAAGTTTACGCCGCCTGCGGACCGATTACATTGATTATTACCAGTTGCACTGGCCGGACCGGCAGACCAACTTTTTCGGCAGACTGGGCTATCCCTGGCCGGAGAAGGACGACAGCATTCCCCTGGAAGACACCCTGGAAGTGCTCGCCGATCTGGTGCGGGCGGGAAAGGTGCGCGAGGTGGGCGTCTCCAACGAAACCCCCTGGGGCGTAATGCGCTGCCTCTGCCTGGAACAGACCCGGGGACTGCCACGCATTCAGGGCATACAGAACCCCTACAGCCTGCTAAACCGCAGCTTCGAGGTGGGACTGGCGGAGATCAGCCACCGGGAACAGGTGGGGCTGCTGGCCTATTCACCCCTGGGCTTTGGCGTGCTCAGCGGCAAGTATCTCCATGGCCACCGCCCGCCGGGCGCGCGCCTGACCCGCTTTCCGGACTATACCCGCTACAGCAATCCCCAGGCCGAAGCGGCAACCGAGGCCTATGTGGCGCTGGCCCGGGAAGCCGGACTGGATCCGGCGCGGATGGCCCTGGCCTTCGTCACCAGCCGGCCTTTCGTGACCAGCAACATCATTGGCGCCACCACCATGGCGCAGCTACGCGACAACCTGGCCAGCCTGAACACCCGGCTTCCACAAGAACTCCTGGAGGCCATCGACGACATTCACGCCCGCTACACCAACCCGGCCCCCTGATCCGCCGCCAGCAGGAATTCCCTGGCCTCCGCGGCATTGAGCGCGGGCGCGTAGTAATAGCCCTGCACCTCGTCGCAGCCTTCCTGCCGCAACAGCTTTTGCTGCTCCTCGGTTTCCACCCCCTCGGCGATGACTTTCAGCTTCAGGGTCTTGCCCAGGGCAATGACGGCGCGCATGATGGCCACATCGTCCTCATCGTCGGGAATGCCCATGATGAAGGAGCGGTCGATCTTCAGCTTGGACAAGGGCAGTTGTTTCAGATAGGCCAGGGAAGAATATCCCGTGCCAAAATCATCCACGGCCAGGGACACGCCCAGTTCCCGCAACTCCGTCATCACTGAAATGGCCTGCTTGGTGTGGCTCATGATGAAGCTCTCGGTAAGCTCCAGCTCCAGCCAGTCGGTGCGGCAGCCGGTTTCCCGCACTACCTTCCGCACCACGTCCAGAAGCGCATAGCCACGCAACTGCCGGGCGGATATGTTCACCGAAACCACGCCGGGGCTCAGGCCCGCCTTTTGCCACAGGGCGATCTGCCTGCAGGCCGTGCGCAACACCCACTCACCCAGGCTCAGGATGAGCCCGGTCTCCTCGGCCATGGGGATGAACTGGCCCGGCGGAATCATGCCGTGCTCCGGATGATGCCAGCGGACCAGGGCCTCGAAACCCACCACCTTTCCTGTTTCCAGGCTGATCTGGGGCTGGTAACAGACCTCGAACTGGTTTTCCCGCAGGGCCCGGCGCATGTCCGCTTCCATCTTGGTGCGCTCGATGGCCGTACGGGTCATTTCCTCCACGTAGTACTGGAAAGTGCCCCGTCCCGCTTCCTTGGCCTTGAACATGGCGGTATCGGCATTGCGCAACAGGGTATGGGCGTCATGGCCATCCTGGGGATAGAGGCTGATGCCTATGCTGATACTGAGCGTGAACTGGAGCTGCTGTACATGCAACGGTTCCCGCAATGCCTCCTGCAGACGCTTCACGCCGTGCATGGTGCTTTCCGGCTCCTTCAGGGTCTCCATCACCACGGCAAATTCATCACCGCCAAGGCGGGCAAGGGTATCCTGTTCCCGTACCGCGCTTCGCAACCGCTTGGTGACCTCCTTCAACACCTCGTCGCCCACGGCATGACCGAAACTGTCGTTGATCTGCTTGAATTGATCGAGGTCTATATAGAGCACCGCAAGCAGCTCCCCGCTGCGGCTGACACGGCGCAGGGACTGCTTGAGACGGTCGAAGAACAGCTTCCTGTTCGGCAGGCCCGTGAGCAGATCATGATTGGCCAGGTGCTCCAGGTTGCGGGTCTTCTCCTCCAGCTCCAGGGTCTTGCGCCTGACCAGGGCGCGGAACAACAGCGTCAGGGCAAAAAGAGCCAGCCCCACCACGGCGGCCAGAACCAGCACCCATCTGACCCAGTCCGGCACGGCTCGCCCTTCTTCCAAGGGCTTGAACCAGCGTTCCATGGCACGGTAATAGACCGAGTTCTTGTCGGCCTTCCATTTGCGTATATAGGCGTCCAGGGTATCCAGCAGGGCCTGCTTGCCGGGCGCGGCGGCGAATACCAGCAGGGAGGGGTTGACCAGGATGCGGGTGGGCCGGAGCTTGAACTCCCCTGCATGGCGTCGGCCGTAGTAGGTATTCACCAGGCCGGCATCCACCCAACCGATGCTCACCAGGCGGAACACGTCGCTGAAGGCATCCACTTCATGAAAGTTGGGCTTCACTCCCAGTCGCCGCGACTGCTCCGCCAGGGCCCGGTACTGGATACTACCCTTGACCACCGCCAGCCCCTTGCCATCCAGCTCCTTCAGGCTGGGGATGTTTCCGCCCTGCTGTACATAGACCACCGACCAGCTTGACAGCACGACCTCGCTGCCCAGCAGGAACCGCTGGGCCCGCTGCTCCGAATAGGCGACGTCCGGCATCAGGTCCAGGTCTCCCTGCTGGAGCTTCTTCAGGCATTCCTCCCACTCGCAGGCAACATAGTTCAGCGTCCAGCCTTCCCGGTCCGCCACCTTGTCCAGCAGTTCGGCGAAAAAGCCGTCGGGCTGCCCCCGCCCGTTCAGGAATATCTTCGGCTCATTCTGGTAGATACCGACATTTATCCTGGTTTCCGCCCGCGCAGCGACCGCCTGGCTGCAAAACAACATCAGCAGGCATGAGCGTAAAACCAGCGAAAACATGAAATCTCCCGACCTTCCCGGCCCCTGGCAGTTACAACCGCGCCCCCTCCGGACGCAAAAAAACAGGCCGACCCCCTACACGGACAAGTGCCGACCACGTCACATATTATCGCAAAATCAATCCCCCAATCATGCTTCAGGGGAAAAAACCCAAAAAAATACCGCTAAGTATGGAGCCCTGTTTTCCCGGTATAATTCTCCTCCCGACCCCTTCGAGCAGACAACCCGAGACAGTCATGCAACGCAAAGCAGTAGCCCTGATTTCCGGCGGCCTGGATTCCCTGCTGGCCGTGCGCGTCATGCAGGAACAGGGCATCTACGTGGAGGGCATCAACTTCTTCACCGGCTTCTGCGTGGAGGGCCACACCCACGCCATCCGCAAGAAGGATCAGAAAAAACCGAAGCGCAACAACGCCTTGTGGTGTGCCGAGCAGCTCGGCATCAAGCTGCACATCATCGATATCGTGGAAGAGTACAAGGACGTGGTGTTCAACCCGAAATACGGCTATGGCGCCAATCTCAACCCCTGCCTGGACTGCAAGATCTTCATGGTGAAAAAAGCGAAGGAGTGGATGGAAGCCCATGACTTCGACTTCATCATCACCGGCGAGGTGGTGGGCCAGCGGCCCAAGTCCCAGCGCAAGGACACCATGCCCGTGGTGCAGCGGGACTCGGGCATCGAGGATCGCCTGCTCCGCCCCCTGTGCGCAAAGAACCTGCCCCCCACCCTGCCCGAGCGCGAAGGCTGGGTGGACAGGGAGAAGCTGTACGATTTTGCCGGGCGCAGCCGCAAGCCCCAGATGGCCCTGGCCAGGCAGTTCGGCTTCGAGGACTATGCCCAGCCCGCCGGCGGCTGCTGTTTTCTCACCGACGAGCAGTATTCCGTCAAGCTCCAGGACCTGTGGAAGGCCCGGGGCGAAAAGCGTTATGAAATGGACGACATCATGCTCCTCAAGGTGGGCCGCCATATCCGCCCGGCTCCGGAATACAAGCTCATCATTTCCCGGGAAGAAGGCGAGGGCAAATTCCTGCAGGGCTACCGCAAACAGTATCCCAGCCTCAAGACCACCAGCCACCCCGGCCCCCTGTGTCTCATCGACGGCGACTTCGCCGAGGAACAGATCGAACAGGCGGCGCGCATCGTGGCCCGCTACAGCCAGGGCAAGAATGCCGACGAAGTGGAGCTGGAATTCCGGGATACGGAAGGCAATACCCGGCTGCTGAAGGTGGCGCCACTGCCTCCCCACGAACTGAAGAAGGAGTGGGTGGTATGACAGCAGTGCGAATCCGTCTTGAAGATGGCCGCGCACCCGGCAATGGTGCGATTCACGGGGCTCATTGCACCCCGCGGAGCGAATACGGCAAACGGGAGAACCGCCCATGAGCCGCCATCAACTGGACTGCCGCCGCCTGCTCTGCCCCATGCCGGTGATCCGGGTACAGGACCGCATTGCCGAATTGCAACCCGGTGATGAACTGGAAGCGGTGTGCACGGACCCCGGCGTGATGCAGGACATTCCCGCCTGGTGCCGCATCAACGGCCACCAGGTGCTGGAACAGAAGGTCGAGGACGACGAGTACATCCTGCTCATCCGCGTCCAGGAGCCTGGTTGATGAGCGAGACACCACAGATCGGCTCCCAGGAGCACAGGGATCTGCGCAAGGAGGAATCCGGCCGGGTAGCCGTGGTGGGCGCGGTGGTCAATCTCATCCTCAGCGCTATCAAGGTGGTGGTGGGAATCATCGGCAACTCCCAGGCCCTGATCATCGACGGCATCCACTCCCTGTCCGACCTGATGACGGATGTCCTGGTGCTGCTGGCCTCCCACCACGCCTCCCATGGCCCGGACGAGAACCACCCCTACGGCCACGGCCGTTTCGAGACCGCCGCCACCCTGGCTCTGGGCGCTTTCCTGGTACTGGTGGCCGGAGGCATCATGTGGGACTCCATCGAACGCCTCTCCCATGCCGGGGACGCGGAGACGCCGAGAGCCATCGCCCTCTACGCCGCCCTGTTCTCCATCCTGGCCAACGAGGCCCTGTACTGGTACACCCTCATCGTGGCCCGCCGCATCAACTCGGAGCTGCTGCGCGCCAACGCCTGGCACCACCGCTCGGACGCCATCTCCTCCATCGTGGTGCTCATCGGCGTTGCCGGCGCCATGCTCGGTCACGGCTGGCTGGATCTGGCCGCCGCGCTGATCGTCGGCGGCATGGTGGCCAAGATCGGCTGGGATCTGGGCTGGAGCGCCATGCGCGAGCTGGTGGACGAATCCCTGGAAGAAGACAAGGTGGAACAGATCCGCCGCATCATCCGCGATATTCCCGGTGTCAGCTCCCTGCACATGCTGCGCACCCGCCGCCAGGGCCACGAGGCCATGGCCGATGTCCATGTCCAGGTGGATCCCATGATCTCGGTTTCCGAGGGACACATGATCGCCATTGCCGTGGAAGAGCAGATCAAGGCGGAAATCGAGGAGATTTCCGACGTTACCGTCCATATCGACCCGGAAGACGACGAAACCATGCCCACATGCAAGGGCCTGCCCCTGCGCGACGAGGTGAACGCCCGGCTGCGGGAGGCCTGGGGGGAACTCAAGTGCCTGGGCAGGGAAGATCGCATCCTGCTGCACTACCTGAGGGGGCGGATAAACCTGGAGGTGTTCTTCCCCCTGGCCTGCTACCAGGGCCAGGAGGCCGCCACGGCACTGCGGAAGAAGATGCAGGAAGCCCTGCGCGACTACCCGGATTTCGGCGAAGTACGCCTGTATTTCGGTTGAGCCACGCACCCTGCTGGTGCATCGGCAGGGACAAGCGCACAATTTTGGTGCATGATCTTCCCGTCATCAAAGCCCCCCTTCGTCACCGCGAACATAAAACATATATGTATCAATCAAGTATTTTTCCTTGACCTGCCTACCCCATGAGTGGCATGGTTCATGCACTAAAAATCGGGACTTTGATGAGACCCGGGCCGGAAAACCGACTTTTCCGGGGGTCCATTATGTATTTTTGATAACCAACCGGAGGGGCAAATGTCCGCAAAAGACGTCCTCAAGATGATCAAAGACAACGACGTGAAGTTCGTTGATTTCCGTTTCACCGATACCCGCGGCAAGGAACAGCATGTTTCCGTGCCCGCATCCATCATCGATGAAGACCTGTTTACCGAAGGCAAGATGTTCGACGGTTCTTCCATAGCCGGCTGGAAGGGCATCAACGAGTCCGACATGATCCTCATGCCCGACCCCGACACCGCGGTCATCGACCCCTTCGCCGACGAGACCATGCTCAACCTGCGTTGCGACATCCTCGAGCCCTCCACCATGGAAGGCTACGAGCGCGACCCCCGTTCCGTGGCCAAACGCGCTGAAGCCTACCTGAAGAGTACCGGCATTGCCGACACCGCCTACTTCGGTCCCGAGCCCGAGTTCTTCATCCTCGACGACGCCCGCTGGGGCGCGGACATGTCCGGCGCCTTCTACAAGGTGGATTCCGAGGAAGCCGAGTGGAACTCCGAGCGCGTCTATGAGGACGGCAACATCGGTCACCGCCCCGGCCTGAAAGGCGGCTACTTCCCTGTACCCCCGGTGGACTCCCTGCACGACCTGCGCGCCGCCATGTGCCTGGCCCTGGAAGAAATGGGCGTCAAGGTCGAGGTGCACCACCACGAGGTGGCCACCGGCGGCCAGTGCGAGATCGGCACCATGTTCGACACCCTGGTCAAGCGCGCCGACCAGAACCAGATCATGAAGTACGTCATCCAGAACGTGGGCCACGCCTACGGCAAGACCGTGACCTTCATGCCCAAGCCCCTGGTGGGCGACAACGGTTCCGGCATGCACGTGCACCAGTCCCTGGCGAAGGACGGCGAGAACATCTTTGCCGGTGATCAGTACGGCGGCCTGAGCGAAACCGCCCTCTACTACATCGGCGGCATCATCAAGCACGCCCGCGCCCTGAACGCCTTCACCAACGCCTCCACCAACAGCTACAAGCGCCTGGTGCCCGGCTTCGAAGCGCCCGTGATGCTGGCCTACTCCGCCCGCAACCGCTCCGCTTCCATCCGTATTCCCTGGGTGGCCAGCCCCAAGGCGCGCCGCATCGAGGTTCGCTTCCCGGATCCCACCGCCAACCCCTACCTGGCCTTCTCCGCCATGATGATGGCCGGCCTGGACGGCATCCAGAACAAGATCCATCCCGGCGATGCCATGGACAAGGACCTGTACGACCTGCCCGCGGAAGAAGCGGCCGCCATTCCCACCGTCTGCCACAGCCTGGATCAGGCCCTGGAGGCTCTGAACGCGGATCGCGGTTTCCTCACCGCCGGCGGCGTGTTCACCGACGATCTGATCGACGGCTACATCGACCTGAAGATGGAAGAGGTCACCCGCCTGCGCATGACCACCCATCCGGTGGAATTCGACATGTATTACAGCCTGTAATGCCTGTCGCGGGGAGGCCCTTCCAGGCCTGCCATGGCGAAAAGCAGCCCCGGCTTCGTGCCGGGGTTTTTTGTGGCGGCAACACACCCCTTCCTCGTGGCCAATGGGGAAATTCACATATTGTTGCTTCTGGTCAATAGAGATTGCCGCATGGCCGGCCGGGGCTTGACAGTCCCCATGTTCCCGCTATGCTCATCAATGACAAGGGGGGTGAATCATTCCTTACACCATCCCTCGGATCCCCCCGTAAGATAGAGGAGCAGTACCATGAAAAGACAGATACTCACCACCGCAATACTGGCCACCCTGACCATCGGAGGTATGGGAGCCTCCTTGGCGGCCGAAGAACCGGCCACACAGGAAGTGGTACCCCAACAGGGGGTCATGAGCCTGAACAACCCGCCGGAAATGAACCTCGCCTTTGGCCCGAATAGCGTATGGACCTCCATAGGCGGGCCTCAGTTCATGCCCCGGAACGAAACCAGCCCTCCTTCCTTTCATTGGGATGGCTATGTGTATCCTGATCCCGCAGACGACGGTTCGGCCCTTTACTGGGCGCAACTCGACCTGCCCAATGGCGCCGAAGTGAAATCCATGTACATGCCGGTCTATGACAATGACGCAAACGGCTACGTACAAATCCATTTACATGGCGCCCAAGCCTACAGCGGGTTAGATAGCTCCCCGGAGATCGCGTTATTTGGCAGCGCCTCCTCCGGCTCCACCGAGACGCCAGGGTACACCAACCTCTACGTTACACCAACGGAACCGCTGGTCATACATGAATTCACCGATTTCAATGGGGACGGCTCAGGAAACACCTTCTTTTACATAAGACTCTTAGCTACACGGGACGCGGCTGCCGCCGATACCGATATCCGCTTCTTCGGCGCCGCCGTGCAATGGACCCGCACCATCAGCCCGGCCCCGGCCGCGGCCACGTTCAATGACGTGCCGACAGGCCACTGGGCGTTCCAGTCCATCGAGGCCATGGCCAGCAGCGGCATCACTTCAGGTTGTGATGCCAGCAATTTCTGCCCGGACGACACCCTTACCCGCGCGCAGATGGCCGTATTCCTGGCCAGAGCCCTTGGCCTGCACTGGGACATCTAATACCGGCCTGACCACCCCGGAAACCGCTCGCTTTGGCCGACCGCTTTCCGGGGTGGTGTATCCATTCCCTTGCCAAGCCTTCCTGGCTCGAAAGTATTCCATTGATCCGATCACTTCCATTCTTGTTCCTGCTCCTGCCATTGGCCCTCCCGGCATTCTGCGGGGATCGGTTGCCCGGCCTGGACGCCTACAACAAAGGCGACTACCAGGAAGCCTTGCGCGCCTGGCGGCCTCTGGCCACACAGGGCAACCCGGAAGCCCAGTACCGCCTGGGCCTGTTGTTCGCCAATGGCCAGGGCCTGCCCCGGGATCCGGAACTGGCCTACCGGTGGTTCCTGAAGGCCGCCGAGATGGGACACGCGCCCAGCCAGTTTCTCGTGGGGCGGGCGCTTCTGGGCGGCGATGGCGTGGACAAGAATCCCGCCGCCGCGGCAAAATGGCTGCAACGGGCCGCCGACCGGAACCATGCGCCCGCCCAATATCTCCTCGGCATGATGAAACTCCAGGGGTATGGCATCGACCGGAACCCGGAACAGGCGGTGACGCTCATCGAGCAAGCCGCCAGTCAGGGACATGCGCCGGCCGCCTACGCCCTGGGGATGATGTACCTGGAAGGACAGGGGCTGCCCCGGGATCAGGACAAGGCGGCCCAGTGGCTGGAAAAGGCAGCCAGAAAAGGCGACCTCCAGGCCATCTACGAGCTGGGGCGGCTCACCAGGAAAGACGACGAAAAGACCTGGCTGGGAGCCATGCGGGCAGCGGCACAGGGAGGCTACGCGCCGGCCCAGTATGATCTTGGATCCGCCTACATGACCGGCGCCCTGGGACTGACGGCGGATCCGGAAACCGGCCTGTCCTGGCTGAAGAAAGCCGCCACCCAGCACTACCCCCGGGCGGAATTCGACCTGGGATGGGCATACGAGACCGGCACGGGAACAGCACGGGATCTGAAGGCCGCCATCCACTGGTACCAGGAAGCCGCCCGTCATGGCTACGCCCGCGCCCAGTATCAGCTCGGCCTGCTCTACCAGGAAGGGAGGGGGGTGAAAAAGGACGAAACCCGGGCCCTTCAGCTTCAGGAACAAGCCGCGCAAGCCGGTTTCGCGGATGCGCAATACGCCCTGGGCGTCATGTATGATCTGGGCAGCGGAACGCAGCAGGACTTCGGAAAGGCCATGCAGTGGTATCTCAAGGCCGCGGCGCAGAACCATCCCATGGCCATGTACGCCATCGGCAACCTCTACGCCAATGGCTACGGCGTGACCAAGGATCTGAAGACCGCCAGAACCTGGTATTGCAAGGCGGCGCACCTCGGCTTGCCCCAGGCCCTGAGAATTCTCGACAACCCGAAAGACCTGGACCAGGCCTGCCCGCCATGACAACCATCCTGTCCCTGCCGGAAAGCGCCCGGGCCTGGCGGACAGCGGCTTTCCCGCGAATCCTGAAGTCGGAACTGGAACGGCTGGGCCTGGAGGAACTGCCCCTGCAACAGGGATTGTCCGCCAGCAGCGTGGCCCTGGACGACGAACTGCAGGTGGTCGTTCTTTCCACAACGGAAGACGACGACATGATCCGGGTGCATGCCGGCCTGTTCTACACCGGCGTGATCGCCGGCTGCAACTGTGCCGATGACCCTGCCCCCATGGACAGGGAAAACGAATACTGCGAAATCCAGGTTCGAATCGACCGGCGCACGGGGGCGGCCCGGATCGCGCTGGCTGGCCGGTAAGCCCTGTTCAGGAATACAGCCGGGGCACCCGAAGCTGGTCGTGGATGGCGTTCACAGCCGCCGAATCCAACCCCAGCCCCTGGGCAAGCCGGTGCAGGTATTGTGCTTCCGGGTTGGTATCCAGATCGATGGCCATCAGCGAGGCAAGATAGATCTGGGCTTCCATTCCTACGGGAACGCTGCCGGCAAAGGCCTGCACGTCTACCGGTGCAGCCAGTTCATCCTGCACGAAGGCCATTTCCTCGGGAGTGATGTCTTCACCCAGGCCTTCGATGATATGACGCTGCTCGTCATCATCCACCCAGCCATCCGCCTTGGCTGCATAGATCATGGCGCGAATCATCAGGGTAGCCTGTTCATTGGCCTGTTCCGGCTCGATTTGCGATTCGAAGTCCGCCAGCCCTATGCCACTACCACCACCAGAGGAACCGCCAAACTGTTTCATGGCCATGCCAAGGAGCGCTCCCAGCCCGCCGCCTGCAACAGATTTTCCGCTACCACCGAGCAAACCACCCAGCATGTCCGCCATACCGCCGGAGCCGGACGATGAGCCACCGCCAAGCAATCCGCCAAGCATATCACCCAGGCCACCGCCGGAAGGCGCTGCACCACTGCTGCCGCCCAGAACAGAACCCAGCACCGAACCCAGCACGTTGGAGCCCGAGCCCCGGGAAAGCACACCACTGTTGAGCAGACTGCCCAGTATCTTTATCGCGTCAATCGCCATGATCTATTCCTTCGTCACTCGTATTACATTTTTTACGCCGGAACCCGGCTCCTCCCGCCACCGGGCCTCCGCTTCACTGTCACTGTGCCGGGCGCTCACCCAGCGCTCGCCTTCGGGAGTGCTCTCCTTCTTCCAGAAGGGCGCCCGGGTCTTCAGGTAGTCGATAACGAACTCGCAGGCGCGAAACGCCTCGCCCCGGTGACGGCTGGCCGCCAGAACCAGCACAATGGGCTCTTCCGGTCGCAGCTCGCCCACCCGATGCACGACCCGCACACCTTCGAGATCCCAACGCCGCTCCGCCTCATCGACGATGGCCGCGAGGGCCTTTTCCGTCATCCCCGGGTAATGCTCCAGGGTCATGGTGTTCACCTGGTCACCGTCGTTGATGTCGCGCATCAGTCCCAGGAAGCTTACCACGGCGCCGATGCGGGGATTTCCCCGGCGCAGCATTCGCTCTTCCTCGGCGGAATCAAAAACCTCGGTCTGGATGCTGATGTACTTGTGCATGGGGAAACCTCAGAACAGTGAAGCACTCAGTTCATTGACGGCGGACAGCATGTCCGGATCGTCTGTCAGCGCCTGGGCGATGGCGCTGCGGCAGGCGATGACCGGCGACACATCCGCGGCCATGAGCTTGGCGGCATGCACCAGCAGGCGGGTGGAAGCACCCTCGTCCAGTCCCTGCCCCTTGAGATTGCGGGTCATCTGGGCAAATTTCACCAGTTGGCGGGCCATCCGGCTGTCAATGCCGGATTCCTTCTCCACGATCTTCTGTTCGAGAGAGGCTTCGGGATAATCGAACTCCAGGGCCACGAAGCGCTGGCGGGTGGACTGCTTGAGGTCCTTGAGCACCGACTGGTAACCCGGATTGTAGGACATGGCCAGGCAGAATTCAGGCGGCGCTTCCAGCAACTCCCCTACCTTTTCCATGGGCAACACCCGGCGGTCGTCCGCCAGGGGATGGATGACCACGGTGGTGTCCTTGCGCGCTTCCACCACCTCATCAAGATAGCAGATGCTGCCGTTACGCACCGCACGGGCCAGGGGGCCGTCCACCCAGACGGTTTCACCACCGCGCACCAGGAAGCGTCCCACCAGGTCGGAGGCGGTCAAGTCATCATGGCAGGATACGGTGATGAGGGGCAGCCGCAGACGCCAGGCCATGTGCTCCATGAAGCGTGTCTTGCCGCACCCGGTGGGACCCTTGAGCAGCACGGGAAGGCCATTGTGGTAGGCCGCCTCGAACACGGCGATCTCCTCTCCCACGGGCTCGTAGTAAGGCTCTTCGGAAAAGACGTACTCTTCAGGCGTCAGGACGCGGGCATGATGATGGGGCACGGAATCTTCTCTGTCACTCGGTTGAACAAGGCATCAGTTGTTGAAAAATACCTGTTTTTCAGCAGCCTGTGGCCGCACGGGGATATGCGGCCATTTTCAATGACCATGAAAGGATTTTTTCAACATCCTGCTAGTGTAGCCTTTTTCGATCCGGATTGGCCCTGGAAAAAATCATCAATATCAACTCAGGCGCAACTGGTGGACATGAGTTCCGCCTGTACATCGGACACCACGCTATACACCCGGTTCTTGCCCTGGGCCTTGGCAAACAGCATGGCCATGTCGGCGCGCTCCACCAGGTCATCCAGATCATCGTCCCGCAGCAGCTCCGTCACCCCGAAGCTGGCGGTTACCCGCAGATCTTCGGAAAACCGGCTGTCTTCCAACAGCTTTCTCAGTTTTTCCGCCAGTTGATAGGCGCCGGCCCGCTCCGTCTCCGGCAGCATGATGATGAACTCCTCACCCCCCCAGCGGGCGAACACATCCGCATGCCTCAGGGCACCCTGGATCACCGCGGTCACCTCCCGCAATATCTGGTCGCCCACCAGATGACCTTTTTCGTCATTGATGGATTTGAAGTTGTCCACGTCGAACATGACCAGGGAAAGGGGATGGCCGTAGCGCGCATGCCTTTCCCGCTCTTCCCGAAGCAGGGCTTCGAATTTCTGACGGTTGAAGATCCCCGTGAGGTTGTCGATGCTTGCCTGCAGGCTCAGGGCCCGGTTGATATTCTGCAGTTCCAGTTTCTTGGCCTGGTGCCCGACAAGCAGAACCAGCAAGGCCGCCAGAAAGAACACCGCTGGCACATAACCCGGAATGGTATCCAGCTTCTCCGGCTTCTCGGGTGGCGGCAGGGGATGGGATGGCACCCCCAACTTCTGCAACACCCCGATGGCGGAGTAGGTGGTGTAGATATCGCCACCATACTGTCCCTGGGCGGACTGCAAGAGGGTGACATACTTGCTGATGGCGCGCGTATCCAGGCTGGACAACCGGCCCATGTCCCGGGCCAGCCAGACCACCAGATGCGTGGCTTTCAGGGATGGCTGCTGCCGCTCGGTCACGGGAAAACGGGAAAAGGCGCCGGCCCCACTCAGATAATGCGTCGTCTTCAGATGGGCCATCAGCGCATCGAGATCGATACTGTCCTCCACCGCCCGGCGTTTTTCCGCTTCCCCGCCATTGGTGGTTTCAAAAATGGAAATGAAGGCGCGAAAGGCATTGTAGGCATCGTTGGCCGGTTTGCCCGCCATGCCCCGAAAGCACCCCTTCTCCGGATCGGCCAGGGACTGGATATAAGCACGCACACGCTCACTGAAATCCCGGGAAAAGGGTTTTTCCAGACGGCGATGCAGAATGCCCAAGGCCCGCGCCGCGAACGAGGTTACCTTCATGCTGGAAGCCCGGCCATATTTCGGGTAATGCTCATCCCAGAACCCGCCATCGGCATTCTGGTGGGCCATGATGAAATTCCGGATGGCCGGGAGATCCAGCCGGGAATCATCCAGAAGATCCAGGGCATCCAGGATGATGAGGGCGTCCATGGTGGGACGCACACCTGGATCGGCTCCCGGCAGGTTGGCGAAACCCGCAAAAGCGCCGGCAGCCTCCCGGTTCCCCGTCGCGTCAGGATATTCCCGGTCCAGGCGTGGCCGGTAGAGCTTCAGCACGTATTCGGCCACTGCCCGCCGGTTGATGGCCGACAAGGCATCCAGGTCTCTGAGGGTGCTGATGGCGTAACGGGTGCCCCGCAGAGTGCCTTCATTGAGTTGCGAAGGCTCGAACAGCATGTCGGGATTGGAAACAAAATAGCCCGCCGGATTCTGGCGCAAGACGATCCAGCGCACGGTATCGGCCGGAGAATAATAAATGTTGCTCTCACGATACGCTTCCAGCGCCTGCTGATACTGCATCTGCTGGCGGGAATAACGCAGGGCGTCATCCGCGATTTTCCACTGAAAAAAAAGCGCCAGGCCAACCAGCACCCCGGCCAACATCAACAAAACCCTGTTCACCTTGTCTCCATGGCTGCCAAATCAGGAATGCTCGCCCCCCGTGGATCTTCTTTCCGGATCCTGGCGGGGAGGAATACGGGCATCAATGATAACAGGGAAACCTTCCGGCATCCGGAAACTGTTTCTACTTTTTCAGCCTCCGGCAGTCAGGGAAAACCCTTGGATCAACCCCTCTACATACGGCCCATCTATCAGCATATTGGAAAATTCGATTGTAGAAGCATGGCGCATCAGCGCGAACGGGAGTATCGTTACGGGCTTGAATGCGGGCTTGCGCCCGCAAGGGCGGCCCTGCCTTCGGAAAGGGCCTGTCCGGCAGACAGATTCCCGGTTTTTCGACCCTGGCCGGAAAACCAGACATCCTTGAAATGTAATCCGCAACGGAGGTAATTCCATGACGGAGGTAGTAGCCACAAACCAGACCATTCTGGTCGTCGGTGGCGGCATCAGCGGCATGACAGCCGCGCTGGAGGCCGCCGAGACCGGCGCCCAGGTCGTCCTGGTCGAGAAACGTCCCTATCTGGGCGGTCGCGTGAGCCAGCTCTACAAGTATTTCCCCAAGCTGTGCCACCCAACCTGTGGCCTGGAAATCAACCAGCGCCGCGCCAAGATGAACCCCAATCTCACCATCATCACGGGTGCAGAAGTCAGCAAGGTGGAAGGCGAAGCCGGCAATTACACGGCGACCGTCAAGCTCACGCCTACCTACGTGAACGACAACTGTACCGCCTGTGGCGAATGTGCCAAGGCCGTGGAAGCGGAATTCGACGATGAATTCAACTACGGCCTGAGCAAACGCAAGGGCGCCTACCTCCCCCACGTCATGGCCCACCCCATGAAGTATGTGCTGGATCCACGCATCATCGGCACCGATGACGCCCAGAAGGCGAAAGATGCCTGCAAGTACGACGCCATCGATCTGGACGACACCGAGAAGGAGATCCAGTTCCCCGCCGGCGCCATCATCTGGGCCACGGGCTGGAAACCTTACGACGCGGCGAAAATCCAGCCTTATGGCTATGACCGCTTCGAAAACGTCATCACCAATGTCGAATTCGAGCGCATGGCCGACCCCAAGGGCCCCACTGGAGGCAAGATCGTGCGTCCCTCCGACGGCAAGGAGGCCAAGAACGTGGCCTTCATCCAGTGCGCCGGCTCCCGGGACCGCAACCACCTCTACCATTGCTCACGCATCTGCTGCATGGCATCTCTCAAACAGACCCACTACGTGGTGGACGCCTATGGTGACGATGCCCAGGTGAGCATCTACTACATCGACATCCGGGCCATCGACCGTTTCGAGGACTTCTACGCCGAAGTCCAGGCCATGGACAACGTCAAGTTCATCAAGTCCAAGGTGGCCTCCATCACCAAGGGCGAGAACGACAACCCCTGCCTCAACGGCGTGGACACCGAGGGCTATCACCGCTATGCCAACGAGCATGACCTGGTGGTGCTGGCCACCGGCATGGAGCCTTCCGTTTCCATCGACAGCTTCCCCGTTGACGTGGAAATCAACCGTGAAGGCTTCATCGAACCCGCGGAGAAGAATGGCGGTGTGTTCGCGGCGGGCTGCGCCTCGGATGCCCTGGACGTGAACCGGGCGGTGCAAAGCGCCACCGGCGCGGCCCTGAAGGCCATTCAGGTCGTCAATCGTGTAGCACGTGCGGAGGGCTGAAAAAATGTCTGAAGAGCAAGTTGAAAAGAAATACGCGGCCTATATCTGCACCGGCTGCGGCATCGGTGACCGGCTGGATACCGGGGAACTGGAGCAGACCGCTTCCCGTGACGGTCGCATGAACGTGGTCAAGACCCACGAAATGCTGTGCAACCAGGAAGGCGTGCAGATGATCCGTGACGACATCGCCAACGACGGCGTGACCCACGCGGTCATCATCGGCTGTTCCCGCCGCGCCAAGGTCGAAGCCTTCGATTTCAACGATATCGCCATGACCCGCTGCAACATCCGCGAGGGTGTCATCTGGGCGCGTCCCGATACCGACGAGAACAAGGAAACCACCCAGGAAATGGCGAACGACTACATTCGCATGTCCTGCGGCGAAATCAAGCAGATGAACAAGCCCTCCCCCTCCGGCCAGCAGGGGCGCAACCCCAACGTACTGGTGGTTGGCGGCGGCGTGACCGGCATGACCGCCGCCCTGGAAGCGGCCGAGGCGGGCTACACCGTGCATCTGGTGGAAAAGACCGGCGCCCTGGGCGGCCATGTGGCCAAACTGCACAAGCGCGTACCCTTCAAGGCCGCGCCCGTGGGCACGCCCAATTCTCCCGACGCCAATCTGCCCATGCCGGAAGATACCGGCATCGACGAGATGATCAGCGCCGTGGAGGCCAACGACAACATCAAGGTGTACCTGAACAGCACCATCACCAAGACTTCCGGCGCGCCGGGCCGCTTCAGCGTGGACATCAGCACCGAGTCCGGTGACACCACCACCGAGAACATCGGTTCCATCGTCCAGGCCACCGGCTTCAAGCTGTACGATCCCGAGAACCTGCCGGAATTCAATTACGCGGGCTCCCCGGACATCATCACCAACCTGGAGATGGAAGAACTGGCCAACGCCGCCGGCGACGGCCCCATCAAGCGGCCTTCCGACGGCAAGGAAGTCACTTCCGTGCTGTTCGTGCAGGATGCCGGCCAGAACTCCAGCGACGAGGATCGCCTGCCCTATGATTCCGGCATCGGTGATCTGGTGTCCATCAAGCAGGCCCTGTACTTCAAGCACCACAACGAAGGCTGTGACACCACCATCTGCTTCAACAACCTGCGTACTCCCGGCGCTCCCGGCGAGGATTTCTACCGCAGCGGCCAGAAGAATGGCGTGATCTTCACCAAGAGCGAGGTGAAGGAAGTCGTTCCCGGCGACAGCCTTACCGTGAAGATGCACGACAAGATCCTCGACGAAGACGCCGAGGTGAAGGTTGACCTGGTTGTTCTGGATCTGGGCATGGTGCCCAACTCCGGTCCCGATCCCTATGCCGCCAACGAAGC
>CAZWRE010000014.1:0-7286 GCA_964636335.1 uncultured Sedimenticola sp.
CCCCGGTGCTGATATCCGTGGCCACGGCGCGGAAGGGGATGGGTAGATCATCAAAGTTGCCGATATTCGCCACGGGCAGGGTCAGCTTACGCAGGAACAGCAACAGTTTCTGCCCCTGGAGAAGCCCCTGGGGAAGCTTCAAGCGGCCATCGCTGAAACCCACGGCGTGACGCACCAGGAATTCCTCGTCCTCACGCTTTCTGCGATAGCTCAGATCCTCCCGCTTCGGGCTGTCGGTGAGCATGTCCGCCCAGTCGATCTCCGCCAGGCGTTTTTCGATTTCATCCAGGGACATGCCCGAGGCGTACAAGCCGCCGATGATGGCGCCCATGCTGGTTCCGGCAATGAAATCAATGGGAATGCCCTGCGCCTCGATAACCCGCAACACGCCGATATGGGCCGCCCCCCGGGCGCCGCCACCGGACAGCACCAGGCCGATCCGTGGGCGCTCCGCGGCAGCCGCCAGAAGCGGCGGGAACAGCAGTGAAATCAGCAAAATCCGGAACAGAAAACCCTTCATGGCGGCAACTATAACCAAGTCACACACGCACGAACAGGCGCACGGCATCCAGGCGCAGGCGGGTACGGGGCAGGTATTCCTCCAGCAGGGCCTGGTGGTCTTCGAGGAGTTGCAGCTCCTCCATGGCGGAGCCGTCGCTGAGGCTGTGCAGGCGGTGCTGTTCCTCTTCCAGCTCCCGGCGCATGCGCGCCAGAGCCTGATCCACCACCTCCCTGGCCTGATCCGCCACCTGCCGCTCACCCCGGGCCATGAGGCCGCGCAGCAGTTCCGCCTGGGACTTGATGACCCTGGCCGCGGTCTGGCGGTCACGGTGCATGGATTTGCCACGCAGCCCGCCCGGCGGCAGCAGGGAAGCATAGTCCTTGCCCTGGCGGTCCAGCACCAGACGCAAGGTGGTTGGCGGCAGGTAGCGGCTGGCTTCCAGCTCCCGGGGCGCCGTGCAGTTGAGGACAAAGACCAACTCCAGCAGCAGGGTGCCGGACGGCAGGGGACCTTCCTCCAGTACCAGGAAGGCAGCGCTGCCCAGGTCGCTGCTCACCAGTTCATCCAGGGCGCCGCGCACCATGGGGTGCTCCCAGGTGAGGAACAGGCGATCCTCGTGCACCAGGGCGTCATTGCGTTCGAAGGTCACCGTGGCGCCCTCTCCCGGCAGGCCGGGAAACTGTTCCTGGCGCATGTGCTCGCCGGGACGCAGCACCAGGGATTTTCCCGGCCCGGGCTCATGCTCCACGCCAAAGGCGTCCCAGTAACGCAGCATGTAGTCCGCCACGCCGGAGTCCCTTTCCTGAGCTTCGATCCGCGCCACCAGTTCCGCCGCCCTTTCCGTGTCACAGGATTGCAGCTCCAGCAACCTGTCCCGGCCAGCCGCCAGCCGCTCCTCCAGTTCCTCCCGCCGCCGCGCCACTTTTTCCAGCAGGGCGTCCGCCAGGGCGGGCTCTTCGAGCATCTCGTGCAACAGGTCGGAAAACTCCTCGTACAGAGCGCCAGCCACGGCGGAAGGCTGCTCGAAGGCGTTCACCCCTTCCCGATACCAGCGGTACAGGCCTTCCATGGGGCTGCCCCGCATGAGAGGCAGGTGCAGATCGATGACCTGGCCCTGGCCAATACGGTCCAGGCGGCCGATGCGCTGCTCCAGCAGATCCGGCTCCAGGGGCAGATCGAAGAGCACCAGGTGGCGGGCGAACTGGAAGTTGCGTCCCTCGCTGCCGATCTCGGAACACAACAGGATCTGGCTGCCTTCCTCCGTATCGGCAAAGAAGGCCGCCGCCCGGTCGCGCTCCACGATCTCCATGTCCTCGTGGAACACGGCGGCATGGATGGCGTGGCGCTGACGCAACCACTCCTGGAGCTCCAGCACGGTTTCCTTGCGGGCGCAGATGAGCAGCACTTTCCGGGGTTCCAGCACACTCAGCAGGCCCGCCAGCCATTCCAGCCGGGGGTCAAAGTCCTGCCAGCCACGGGCATGACGCTCGGGCGTCAGCGCCCGCACCGGATCCTCGATGGCGGCATAGGCCGTTGGCCAGTCCAGTTCGTTCACATGCAGCACCCGCTGGGGAAATCCCTTCACCGTGTGGCGGGTATTGCGAAACATGACCCGGCCGGTGCCAAAACGATCCACCAGGCGACGCACCACGCGCTGGGGTTCCAGGTCCCGCACGTCACCCAACAGTTCCACCAGCATCTTCCGCTGGGATGCCGCCAGTGGTTCACCATCGAGCAGATGGGCGGCAATATCCGCCACCTGCTGGTAGCGGGCCTCCTCCTCCAGGAAACTCTGGTAGTCGGGGTAGCGATGAGGGTCGAGAAGGCGCAGGCGGCCGAAATGCCCGGCCCTGCCCAGTTGTTCCGGGGTGGCGCTGAGGAGCAACACACCCAGGGCCTGTTCCGCCAGGGCTTCCACCAGGTCGTATTCCAGGCTGGAGTCCTCCTCGCTCCAGTGCAGGTGATGGGCCTCATCCACCACCAGCAGATCCCACTCCTCCTCCAGGGCGGCGCGGGCGATCCTCGGCGCGGACAGGAGGAAATCCAGGCTGCACAGCACCTGCTGCTCGTCGGCAAAGGGATTGTCCGAATCCGAGGCCTCGAAACGCTCCCTGTCGAACAGGGCAAAGCGCAGGTTGAAGCGGCGCAGCATCTCCACCAGCCACTGGTGAAGCAGGGGTTCGGGCGCCAGGATCAGCACCCGCCGGGCACGGCCCGCCAGCAGCATGCGGTGCAGGATGAGACCGGCCTCTATGGTCTTGCCCAGACCCACCTCGTCCGCCAGCAGCACCCGGGGCAGAAAGCGCCGCGCCGTCTGCCAGGCGATGTACAGCTGGTGGGGTATGAGGCTGATACGCGGCCCCACCAGGCCCTGCACGGGAGACAGGGCCTCGGCGGCCAACTGCTGCCAGGACTGCTGGCGCAGGTCGAACCAGCTGTTGCTGTCCAGGCGCCCCGCCAGCAGCTTCTCCCGGGGACGGTTGAGCTGCAGATGGGGGCTGATATCCCTCTCCGCCAGGCGGCGCTGACCGCCCGCCTGGTCCCGGCACAGGTAGATGTACAGCCCGTCCCTTTCCTCCACCTCCAGCACGGTGAGAGGCATTTCCTGTGTATCCCGCAAGCTGTCGCCGGGTTCCAGCAACAGGCGCGTCAGGGGAGCATCCGGGAGGGCATAGACCCGGCTTTCACCGATGGCCGGGAACAACAGTTTCAGGCGGCGGTGTTCGACCTCGGTAACCAGGCCCAGGCCCAGATCCGGATCCGTGTCGCTCAGCCAGCGCTGGCCGGGCAGGTAGCTTGTTTCAGACAAGATATTTTCCGTAAAGGCTGCCGAATCTCCTCATTGTACCCCTGATCCCGCACTGGATTCCTTCCCCGGACTGTTCGCCGACAAGTGCCGGCAAGGAATTATGGATTCACCCTCCGGGCCTGGACCCAAGACACATGAGAATTCCCTGATATTCTGAAAAAAATACAAGTGGCTGAATTCCCGGGGCAATTCCCTTTTCCCCCATTTTTATCCACAGCCTTTGCACAGCAAACCAAGGCTTTCCCACCGAGTTATACACAATATATTGTGGTTGACTGAAAAAATTTGCCCATATATGATGCCCAGCACGGTCGAAAGGAATATCGCAACCCGGCCCGCGGAAAAATACCAACAAGCGCGGTTCCCTCGGAAATTCCTTTCACCGCCCCTGGACTTCCGGGTTCAGGCAACACCGCAAAAACTCAGGGAGAAGACATCGCATGGCCACCACCGAGACACCCGTAAGCAACGACAGCATTGCCATACCCCCCACCGCCGACGACATTCCCGCGCCACCTCCCGCCGAGGACAACGGCTGGGGCGAGCTGCGCGTCATCCGCCGCAACGGCAAGGTCACCAGCTTCGACGCCAACAAGATCACCATTGCCGTGACCAAGGCTTTCCTGGCCGTGGAAGGCGGCAGCGCCGCCGCTTCCGCCCGGGTGCACGACGTGGTGCGCAACATCACCCGACAGGTAACCGAGGCCCTGGTGCGCCGCAACCCTGACGGCGGCACCGTACATATAGAAGATATCCAGGACCAGGTGGAACTGGCCCTGATGCGCGCCGGCGAGCACAAGGTGGCCCGGGACTATGTTCTCTACCGCGAAGCCCGCGCCCAGGAGCGCGAGCAGGCGCGCAAGGAAGCCGGCGAGGAGGAACACCTGGTCAACATCACCCTGGCCGACGGCAGCGTGCAGCCCCTCAACGTGCAGCGCCTGCGCACCCTGGTGGAAGAAGCCTGCCGCGGCCTGGAGGAAACCGACCCCAAGGTCATCCTGGAGGATTCCTGCCGCAACCTGTTCGACGGCGTGAAGGAAGAGGACGTTTCCCAGACCCTGGTGATGAGCGCCCGCACCCTCATCGAAAAGGAACCCAACTATTCCTACGCCGCGGCGCGCCTGCTCATGGACATCCTGCGCAAGGAGGCCCTGGACTTCCTGGACATGCCCAGGGTGGACACCCAGGAAGAACTGGCCGACGTCTATGGCGACTACTTCCGCAACTACATCAGACGCGCCGTGGAGCTGGAGCTGCTGGACCCGCGCCTGGAGCAGTACGACATGGAGCGCCTCACCGCGGCCCTGCGGCCGGAACGCGACCTGAACTTCACCTACCTGGGCCTGCAGACCCTGTATGACCGCTACTTCATCCATGACGACAAGGGCACCCGTTTCGAGCTGCCCCAGGCCTTCTTCATGCGCGTGGCCATGGGCCTGGCCATCAACGAGATCGACCGCGAAGGCAAGGCCATCGAGTTCTACAACCTGCTGTCCAGCTTCGACTTCATGAGCTCCACGCCCACCCTGTTCAACTCGGGCACCCTGCGTCCCCAGCTCTCCAGTTGCTACCTGACCACGGTGCCCGACAACCTGGACGGCATCTTCGGCGCCATCCGCGACAACGCCCTGCTGTCCAAGTTCGCCGGCGGCCTGGGCAATGACTGGACTCCCGTGCGCGGCCTGGGCTCCCACATCAAAGGCACCAACGGCAAGAGCCAGGGCGTGGTGCCCTTCCTCAAGGTGGCCAACGACACCGCCGTGGCCGTGAACCAGGGCGGCAAGCGCAAGGGCGCCGTCTGCGCCTACCTGGAGACCTGGCACATCGACATCGAGGAATTCCTGGACCTGCGCAAGAACACCGGCGACGAGCGCCGCCGCACCCATGACATGAACACCGCCAACTGGATTCCCGACCTGTTCATGAAGCGGGTGGCGGAAGAAGGTGAATGGACCCTGTTCTCCCCCGACGAGACCCCGGACCTCCACGACCTCACGGGCAAGGCCTTCGAGGAAGCCTACGAGGCTTACGAGGAGAAGGCCCGCCGCGGTGAGCTGAACATCCACAAGACCATGAAGGCCGTAGACCTGTGGCGCAAGATGCTGGGCATGCTGTTCGAGACCGGCCATCCCTGGGTGGCCTTCAAGGATCCCTGCAACGTGCGTTACACCAACCAGCACCAGGGCGTGGTGCATTCCTCCAACCTGTGCACCGAGATCACCCTGCATACCAACCAGAACGAGATCGCCGTATGCAACCTGGGCTCGGTGAACCTGGTGCGCCACGTCACCGAGGACGGCCTGGACATGGAGAAGCTGGAGAAGACGGTCTCCACCGCCATGCGCATGCTGGACAACGTCATCGAGTACAACTACTACTCCGTGCCTCAGGCGCGCAACTCCAACCTGCGCCACCGTCCCGTGGGGCTGGGCATCATGGGCTTCCAGGATGCCCTGTACAAGCAGCGCATCGTCTATGCCAGCGAACAGGCCCTGGAGTTCGCCGACCGTTCCATGGAAGCCGTGAGCTACTTCGCCATCAAGGCCAGCACCGACCTGGCCGAGGAACGCGGCAGGTACTCCAGCTTCGAAGGCTCCCTGTGGAGCCAGGGCATCCTGCCCTACGATTCCCTGGCGGAACTGGCGAAACAGCGCGGCGGCTACCTGCAGGTGGACGAGAGCATCACCCTGGACTGGGACAGCCTGCGCGAGCGGGTGAAGACCGTGGGCATGCGCAACTCCAACACCATGGCCATCGCCCCCACGGCCACCATCTCCAACATCTGCGGGGTGAGCCAGTCCATCGAGCCCACCTACCAGAACCTGTTCGTCAAATCCAACCTGTCCGGCGAGTTCACCGTGGTCAATCCCTACCTGGTGCACGACCTGAAGAAGCTGGGCCTGTGGGACGAGGTGATGGTCAACGACCTGAAGTACTACGACGGCTCGGTGGCCCCCATCGACCGGGTGCCCGAGGATCTCAAGGCCCTGTACGCCACGGCCTTTGAGGTGGACCCGCGCTGGCTGGTGGAAGCCGGCTCCCGCCGCCAGAAGTGGATAGACCAGGCCCAGAGCCTGAACCTGTACATGGCCGAGCCTTCCGGCAAGAAACTGGACAACCTGTACAAGCTGGCCTGGGTGCGTGGCCTCAAGACCACCTACTATCTGCGCTCCATGGGCGCCACCGGCGTTGAGAAGACCACCACTACCCCGGCCGGCGGCGCTGCCGTGAACATGCTCGGCGGTTCCACCGGCGCGGCCCCCAAGGCCTGCTCCATCCTGGACCCCGAATGCGAAGCCTGCCAGTAGGAGGCCCGCCCGAGCCGAACGAACTGTTCCGCACCAACCCACAAAAACCTTCGGAAACACGGGAGAACGAATCATGCTGAACTGGGACGACCCCCTCACCCCCGCCAAAGAAGCCAAACCGGAACCCGTCGGTGCCGCGCCCGCGCAGCCGGTCGCTGCCGAGCCCGGAACCAGGATGCCACCACCGGAGCCCGCCACGGACACGGCCCTGGAGGCGCCCGCTCCCGTTGATCTCAAGCCCGTGAACCCCGAAGACAAGCGCGTCATCAACGGCATGACGGACGTGAACCAGTTGGCGCCCTTCAAATATCCCTGGGCCTGGGACTACTTCCTCAACGCCAACAAAAACCACTGGACGCCCCTGGACATCAACATGGCCCAGGACGTGCAGGACTACCAGCACAAGCTCACCCTGGAAGAACGTCACGTGTACGAGAACGTGCTCTCCTACCTCACCACCTCCGACGTGCTGGCCATGCGCAACATCGGCCTGGCGGTGATGGAGAAAATGTCCGCCCCCGAGCTGCAGATCTACCAGGCCCGCCAGGTCTACGAGGAGGCCCTGCATACCTGGACCTACCAGCATTGCATCGAGACCCTGGGCCTGGACCAGGGCGAGATCTACAACCGTTACCGGGTGGTGCCGGAGATCAACGGCAAGATCCAG
>CAZWRE010000015.1:0-22750 GCA_964636335.1 uncultured Sedimenticola sp.
CAAGGATTCGGCGCATACGCAGGCCGAGGCGGCATCGGTTTCCGGAAAACACAGCAGGAACTCCTCGCCACCGTAACGCGCCACCAGGTCCGTCTGGCGCACGTGACCCTGAAGAATCTCCGCCAGCCGCTGCAACACCCGATCCCCGGTCTCATGCAGATACCGGTCATTGATCTGCTTGAAGTGATCGATGTCCAGCATGGCGATTGACAAGGTGTGACCGTATCGCTGGCAGCGCAGGATTTCCTGCTCCAGGTAGCTGTTGGCATGGCGGCGGTTGAACAGACCTGTAAGCTCATCGTGCACCGCCTGGCGCTCCAGTTCACGGCTGGTGGCTTCCAGTTCCGCGGTGCGCTGCTCCACCAGCGTCTCCAGATTCTGGCGGATCAGGGCGTACTGGCGCTGCACCAGCATCCCCAGCACCAACACCACCACGAACAGAGAAAACAGGGGAAGATCCTGCTGCCGGAACATCACCGCCACCAGAACACCGATGACGCCGGACAACAATTCTATACCCGTGGCGGACCAGACGAAGCCCGCTCCCGGGCGATCACCCCGCAGCCAGGCCAGGGCGGCAATAAGCAGTTCATTGATCACCTGCATGGTGACCAGGGTCACCGCCAGGGGCATCAGCATTCCCGGGGAAAGCGCATCCACCGGCAATACTCCGCCCGCGGCCAGGTAGGCATGGCCGCCTGCCAGGCTCATGATGCTCATCATGCCGGTATTGATGAGCACGGCGCTGATGGTCTGGTTCAAGGAAACGCCCCGCCAGAGTCTGAACCAGGCGAAGGTGAAGGAAGCCGCGCCATTGATCAGGGCGCCATGGAAAGGGCCGAAAACCAGCAGACTGGAAATCTGCCCGACCCGGTCCATGGACACGTAGCCGAAGGATCGGTTGGAATAGCCGGCGGTGATAGTGAACAGGGAAAACAGGTAGAAGAACAGGGCCGCTCCCGTATTCCGCGGCAACAGGCTGCCGTATGCCGGATACTCCCGCGCAAACAGCCCGACCGCAACGGCACAGAGTAACAGGCCCGAGGCCAGCATCCTGCTCTGCCGGTAGCGGTCTTCCTTTTCCCTGGTCTCACTGCTCATGGCATCATGGTGCCACGACAACCGGCGCAGCACCAACTACCGGATGGAGATGGTTGCGGGTAGCAGGGGTCACTTCAGATACTCCTTACACCATCATGAAGGGGGGATGTCCAGTTCCCCGGCCACGTTCTTGACCTGATCCCCCGGTAAGATGACTCAGCCGCACGGCCGTCACTGTCTACTTTTTTGGAGAAGGTTTAACGGACTACCTCAGGGCGTGTATTAGCCATTTCCCACTAGAATTGGCGGAACACCCAAGTCTATCCCAGTAACCAAGAATGCACTTTGAATATGATCGCTCGGATCCAACTTTATTGATTCCGGCATTATAATAGCTTTATCTAGGCCGTTTTTAACAATATCCCTAAGCAGCAGCACATCCTGTGAATGGTTGCTTTTTTTGCTTTTTTTGAAAGAAACAAATCCCTCGAACAACCGAACCTCTGTGGACGGACGCGAATCCATAATCGCCTTCATAAGATATAAGGCAGCCACCATTACAGCTGTACCTAGCGATACGTACCAATACCGTGTTTTACTATTTCGTTTTTCAATACTTCTTCCCTTTGGGTTGCCTTTTGCGTCAAAAGCCACAGATAATGGCGCCTCAATTACCAGATTAACCGGATGGATGCTATTATTAATGTAGTTGCAAATGATTGCGACTGCATCACTGAACGTGACTTCTTCAGGAGTGCTCTCATCAATTAACAAGCCGCAACTTTTTGTATTATTTGAAAAGCCAATATCAAGGTATACCCACTTGCCAGATGCGGGAGTAATTTCGTCTATTGTTCCAGCACGTATCATAATTATTATGGCTAACGCTGCAAATCACCGGCGGTAAAAAGCAGGACGACGAAGGAGCGGCGCTTTTTACCATCCAGGTGAATTTTCTTTATTATGATCATATTATTTTTTCTTGGGCAATGCACATGTTCTTGTAGCCAGATGGTAATTTAATATTTTGAATATCTAATTTTCCCGTAACCCTATCAATTATAAACTTTATAGGTACATCTCTGTTCGTAGTTTTATCGTCAATCCGAAGAATTGAACGTATTCCTTCAAAAACAATTCGCCCTTCGTTTACTTCTAGCAATGGGATGCGTTTATTTTCATTTACCCAATAAACTTCTTTTTTTCCTAAATTGAAAACGAAGGACTCCTCTTGAGTTCCATACAGAACCCAGCTACAGGCCATAGATACTTCTTGGCTTTCCAAATCGCAACCAGATAAAACAACCATCAGCCAAAATAGTAGGAGTTTTCTCATAATTCCTCCATGAGCATAACGTCAGCAGCAAAATGCGTAGCGACGAAGGAGCAGAGGTTTACCTTCCGGGTTGATGCGATTTATAGATAGTCCATCCCACCCGTTCACACCTATTTGTCCTAAGCTGTTCAAGTAGGACAGGCACCCGCTAGGGATGACTATGGGGCGCCATGCACCTGATGCTTACTAACATACCGCCACTCCGGCAAGTGCCGTTTGTTTCGATAACGAACATTCAGGGAACGCCGCCAATGCCTTCCTATAATGCCTTCACAGAAACTGATTGCCCGACCCTTGTCCAACTCTAGCAGATCCGGGGGCACGACATGAACCCCTTCTCTGAATTCGCGGCTATCTGTATCGAGTCCCGCAAGGTGCCGCTGATTCACACCTTTCTCCAGCAAACGTATCTTCGGCCTCGCGGCTACGGGGGACTATCAGCCTTTACTTCGCTCTCCATGGCTGATGGCGACTGACAGCCTTTCAGGCGCTGCGTTTCTTCAGATGAATGAGCAGCAGGGACACTGCCGCCGGGGTGACGCCGGGTATGCGCCCGGCCTGGCCCAGGGTGGCGGGGCGGTGCCGGGACAGCTTTTCCCGCACTTCGGATGACAGGCCCTTGACCTTGTCGTAATCCAGGTCTTCCGGCAAGGCGACGGCTTCGGCCTGGCGGGCGCGTTCCACTTCATCCTTCTGGCGCTCGATGTAGCCGGCATACTTGGCCTGGATCTCCACCTGCTCGGCCACCTTGGGGTCTTCCACACCGGGGCCTATGCCCGGCAGTTCCATGAGGGTTTCATAGGTGACCACGGGACGAGTGAGCAGCTCGGCGGCCCGGGTTTCCCGGCGCAGGGTATCGCCGAGAATGCGCTGCCCGGTTTCCGCGGGCAGGTCGCCGGGGCGGATGATGATGTCGCGCAGGCGCTGCTGCTCCCGCTCGATGGCTTCGCGCTTGTTACAGAAAGCCCGCCAGCGTTGGTCATCCACCAGGCCCAGTTCCCGGCCCTTTTCCGTGAGACGCAGATCGGCGTTGTCCTCGCGCAGCAGCAGGCGGTGTTCGGCCCGGGAGGTGAACATGCGGTAGGGTTCCCGGGTGCCCAGGGTGATGAGGTCATCCACCAGCACGCCCAGGTAGGCTTCGTCCCGCCGCGGGCACCAGGGGTTTTCGCCACGAATCTTCAGCACGGCGTTCACCGCCGCCAGCAGGCCCTGGGCGGCGGCTTCTTCGTAACCCGTGGTGCCGTTGATCTGCCCGGCGAAGAACAGGTTCCGCACATGGCGGGTTTCCAGGGAGTGGTGCAGTTCCTGGGGATTGAAGAAATCGTACTCGATGGCATAGCCGGGGCGGGTGATGCGCGCTTCTTCGAAGCCCCGCATGGAGCGCACCAGCTCCCATTGCACATCGAAGGGCAGGGAGGTGGAGATGCCGTTGGGATAGAGCTCGTTGCTAGTCAGGCCTTCGGGCTCGATGAAAATCTGGTGGGAATCGCGCTCGGCGAAGCGCACCACCTTGTCCTCTATGGACGGGCAGTAGCGTGGCCCCACGCCTTCAATGACCCCGGCATACATGGGCGAGCGGGACAGACCGCCGCGGATAATCTCGTGGGTCTTTTCGTTGGTGCGGGTGATGTAGCAGCTTGTCTGGGCCGGGTGGTCTTCACGGCTGCCCATGAAGGAGAACACCGGGCGGGGCTCATCGCCGGGCTGTTCTTCCAGCACAGAGAAATCCACCGTGCGCCTGTCAATGCGCGGCGGGGTACCGGTTTTCAGGCGTTCCACGGGAAAGGGCCGTTCACGCAGGCGACGGGACAGGGCGTTGGACGGCGGATCCCCGGCCCGGCCGCCTTCATAGTTCTCCAAGCCTATGTGGATACGCCCGCCCAGGAAGGTGCCCACGGTGAGCACCACGGCCTCGGCGTGGAACCTCAGGCCCATCTGGGTAAGCACACCGGTGACCCGGTCGCCGTCCATGACCAGATCATCCACGGCCTGCTGGAAGATGTCCAGATTGGGCTGGTTCTCCAGGGCCTGACGCACTGCCGCCTTGTACAGGATACGGTCCGCCTGGCAGCGGGTCGCGCGCACCGCCGGGCCCTTGCGGGAGTTGAGCGTGCGGAAGTGGATGCCCGCCTTGTCGGCCGCATGGGCCATGATCCCCCCCAGGGCATCCACTTCCTTTACCAGGTGCCCCTTGCCTATGCCACCGATAGCCGGGTTGCAGCTCATGGCGCCAAGGGTGTCGATGTTGTGGGTGAGCAGTAGGGTGCGCGCGCCCATGCGCGCCGCCGCCAGGGCCGCTTCGGTGCCCGCGTGACCGCCGCCAACAACAATGACCTGATAGGCTCTGGGGTGAAACATCTCGCTATTTTAACCTGTCTGAGTTGGTATTATCAGGACACCTGTATTCATCGGTTCCCGTGCGACGGGGCCACGGACGAGAAACTTGCTTCCTCTGCGTAACGACCCTGTACTCCAGTCCCTGTTCGACCAGGCAAACGGCATCATCCTGGGCAAACCCCGGGCCCTGCGCCTGGCCATGACCTGCCTGCTGGCGCGCGGCCATCTGCTCATCGAGGATCTGCCGGGCATGGGTAAGACCACCCTGGCCCACCTGTTGGCGACCCTCATGGGGCTGGACTACCAGCGCATCCAGTTCACCAGCGATCTGCTGCCGGCGGATGTCATCGGTGTCTCCGTATATGACCGCCGCACGGAACAGTTCCACTTCCATCCCGGCCCCATCTTTGCCCAGTTGCTGCTGGCGGACGAGATCAACCGGGCCACGCCCAAGACCCAGAGCGCCCTGCTCGAAGCCATGGAAGAACGGCAGATCACGGCCGAGGGCGAAACCCGCCCCCTGCCGCATCCGTTCTTCGTCATCGCCACCCAGAACCCGGCCCACCAGACCGGCACCTTTCCCCTGCCCGAATCCCAACTGGACCGGTTTCTCATGCGCATCAGCCTGGGTTATCCCGACGAGGCCACGGAAAGGCGCCTGTTACAGGGGCAGGGCGGCCGAGTGCAACTCGAAGGCCTGCAACCCGTTGCCACCCTGGACAACCTTAAGCGCTGGCAGGAGGCGTCGCAGCAGGTGTTCATCTCCGATGCCCTGCTGGATTATGTACAGGCCCTGGTGGGCAACAGCCGGGAAACCAGCCAATTCACCGGGCTTTCACCGCGGGCGGGAATGGGTCTGCTGCACGCGGCCAGGGCCTGGGCCTGGCTGCGGGGACGGGAGAAGGTTTTACCGGAAGATGTGCAGGCCGTGTGGTCCAGCGTGGCCGGTCACCGCCTGGGGCCGGGAACGGAGGGCGACACCCACGCCACGCAGATCCTGCAGTCGGTGATCGTGCCTTGACGACTTCCGGAGTGCCACCTTCATGAAACCGGCGGGAGCATCATGCAAGCTCGCCTGATCTCGCTGTTGCGTGTGGTGCGTCCCGCCGGAAGCGGCGAGGCGGTTGTTAACGGACGCAAGATATATATTCTTCCCACCCGCTACGGGGTCATGTTCGGCGGGCTGCTCATCACCCTGCTGATTGCTTCCATCAACTACGCCAACAACCCGGCCTTCATTCTCACCTTTCTGCTTACCGGCATCTTCTTGCAGGCCATTTTTCATACCTGGTACAACCTCCTGGACCTGCGACTGCGCAGCCTGCATGCCGACCCGGTATTCGCGGGGGAAACCACCTTTTTTCATTTCCGGCTTCATGATGTCGGGGGCAGGGCGCGCCACACCCTGCAGCTTGGATTTCCCGGTCAGGAAAGCATCCTCGCCGACTGTCCGGCTGGAGGAGGGACGGAAGTCCGCGTGCCTTTTCAGACCAGGCGGCGGGGACGGCTGCGACCGGGCCGCCTGACGGTGGAGACCCGTTTTCCCCTGGGGCTGTTGCGCGCCTGGTGTTACCTGGACACGGACATGGAAGCCATCGTCTGGCCCCGGCCCCTGGAGAGCAGCCTGGACCAGACCGACCCCGCCTACGAAGGCAGTAGCGACGGCGACCGGGGAGTCGGCACGGATGATTTCGTCGGCCACCGGGACTACCGGGCCGGAGATCCCCTCGGCCACATCCACTGGAAAGCCCTGGCGGGAGAGAAGGGCCTGCTGGTAAAGCAGTTCGGCGGCGACCGGGTCAACCGGCTTTGGCTGGATTTCGACGCCCTGGAGGAAAAGAACACGGAAATCCGCCTGGGCATACTGGCCGGGGCCGTTCAGGAGCTTTCCGGGCAGCCGGTACACTACGGCCTGCGCCTGCCGGATCGGGAAATCTCCCCCGACAGGGGAGAAGCCCACCGCGTGAAATGCCTGGACAGCCTGGCCCTGCACGGTGAATCGCCATGAGAGACATGCTGGTTCCGCGTCCCCTGTCGCCCACCCTGTTTCGCGCCGGCAGCCTGCTCATGGCGCTGGCCGTCCTGCCTCATTTCTGGAACCTCCACCCCGGTGTCAGTGGTGGCTTTGTCCTGTTCGTGCTGATTCGCTTCCTGTTCTGGCCCAACCCGGAAACCTCCGCGCCGTCCTGGCTCATGGCGCTCCTGCTGGCCACCAGCATGATGCTGGTGATCTACCAGGCTGATCTCAGCGAGGGCCGCCAGTTCGGCGTCACCCTGCTGGTGCTCATGGCGGGCATGAAGCTGCTGGAAATGAAGACCCGGCGGGACCTGTACATATTCATCTTCCTCGGATATTTCGTTCTGGTCACCCTGTTCCTTTTCTATCAGACCGCGGCGCTGACCGCTTACGTGCTGCTCATCGGCACCGGCTTTACCGCCCTGCTCGTGGGCAACAACCTGACGGGAGACCGGCTCCCCCTGAAGATGCTTGGCGGAAAGTCCCTGCTCATGATGATCACCAGCATTCCCGTGATGATGTTGCTGTTCATTCTTTTTCCCCGTCTGGACGGCCCCCTCTGGTCCCTCAGCCTGGGCGCCGGCAGCGGCGTCACGGGCATGTCGGATCAGATCAGCCTGGGCAGCATCAGCGACCTGAGCCAGTCCCGGGAGGTGGCCTTCCGGGTACGTTTCCACGGCGAGATGCCACCGCCCGCCCAGCGCTACTGGCGAGGCATGGTACTGTGGCACACGGATGGCAGGAACTGGACCCGGGGTGAATCCCACGCGCCCGGAATGACCTTCCAGGCGGAAACCCCACCCATTGCCTACGAAGTCACCATGGAACCCACCGGCCAGCACTGGTTGTTCCCCCTGGATCATGTATTGCATCCAGGCAAGGGCATGGTGATGAATTCGGATGGCGAGCTGGGAACTCCCCGGCCCATCAAGCGGCGCTTCACCTGGCAAGGGAATAGTGCCCTGCGCGTACAGGGAAAACACCTGAGCAGCCGGGAATGGCAGCTTGGGCTGCAACTGCCCGACAACCTCACCCCGCGCATCCAGCAGTTTGCCGCCACCCTGCGCGGCAAGGGACGCAGCGACGAAGGGGTAGTCCGCGCCGCCTTGCGTTATTTCAACCAGCAGCCCTTCGTTTATACCCTGCAGCCGCCGATACTGGAACAGAACCCCGTGGACCAGTTCCTGTTCGAGACCCGCCAGGGGTTCTGCGAGCACTACGCCACCAGCTTCGTGGTGCTCATGCGCCTGGCGGACATACCGGCGCGGGTGGTGATCGGCTACCAGGGGGGGCAGATCAACCCCATGGGGGGGCATCTGGTAGTGCGGCAGTCGGACGCCCATGCCTGGGCGGAAGTCTGGCTGGAGGAAAGAGGCTGGACCCGCGTCGATCCCACCTCCGCGGTCGCGCCGGAACGCATCGAGCATTCCATTGTCCCCGCCGACTACGCCGACGGCGCTCCCGTCAACTTCGACCTGGGACAGGCTGGCGGGTTCGTGGCCGACATCCTGCACAACATGCGCTGGCTGCGTGACAACATGCAGCTCAAGTGGCATTACTGGGTGGTGGGTTTCAACAGTCAGCGACAACAGCGTCTGTTGCATAAACTGGGTCTGCCCGCGCTGCCCGGCTATGGTCTTGGCGTTCTGGCCATCCTGAGCGCCCTGGGGCTGGCCGGGCTCATCTTTGCGGTGGCTCAGTGGCGACGGAAACGGGCCGCGGATGATCTCTCGCTTCAGGCTTACCGGCGGTTCCTCCGCAAACTGGAAAAGGGGGGGCTGAAGATTCCTCCCTCCCTGGGCCCGGAAGACCTCGGCAGGCTCGCCATGCGCCGCTTCCCGACGCGAGCCAACGATATTCAGGCCATTGTTCATAAGTATATCGACCTGCGCTATGGACCCAATCCCCAGGGGAGGGCACTGGCCACCCTGCGTGCCCAGGTGCGGCGGTTTCGTTGTTGAAAGGCATGGTGGATTGCTATTCATCAACGCAATTTGCAGGGAAATTGGTCACCATCGGATCATCCTTGAATTGATGGAGGCAAGGCGATGCCCAACAAGAATGAACAAGCGGAACAGGCGGCCGCCCTGGCCCTGAAATACGAGTTTGATTATGGCTGCTGCCCCCAGTGCGTGCTGGCGGCCGTTCAGGAAACCATCGGTCTGGTGACTGATGAAACCATCAAGGCCAGCCATGGCCTGTCCGGCGGCGGGGGACTCAGCGGCGTGGGGCTATGCGGCTCCCTGGTGGGCGGCATCCTGGCGCTTGGCGCCAAACGGGGCCGCGACCGGGACAAGTTTGCCCGGGGGAAATTCATTGGCAACTTCACCAAGGCCGATGAATTGTCAAAGGCCTTCAGGGAAAAATTTGGTGGATTGACCTGCCGGGAGCTGCAACAGCAATTCACCGGTCGTACCTGGGATCTGTGGAAGCCGGAAGAGTACCAGGCCTTTTCCGACAGCCGGGGTGACCAGTGCGCGCGCACGGCGGAATTCGTCACCCGCTGGGTGGTCGAGCGCCTCTGATCCGGCAGGAGCGGCGCATGGCGGCGCCTATTTTCCGATGCAGAAGCTGGAAAATATTTCGCCCAGAAGGTCGTCGGCCGAGAAATCCCCCGTGATCTCCGACAGGGCCTGCTGGGCCTGGCGCAGTTCTTCCGCCAGCAGTTCCCCGGCTTGGTGATGTTCCAGGGCTTCGCGGCCCTTCTCCAACGCCGCCAAGGCCCGGTCGATGGCGTCCAGGTGACGGCGGCGGGCGAGGAACTCCGTGTTTTCCGCGCCCTGGAAACCCATGCTCTCCAGCAGGTGGGCCTTGAGCTGTTCCAGGCCTTCACCGGACTTGGCGCTGATGCGGATCTCCGGCAGACCCCCGCGCTCTCCCGTTCCCGGCTCCTCCGCCACCTTGTCCACCTTGTTGCGTACCAGGGTCACGGGAACGCCTGGCGGCAGCCCGGCTTTATCCAAGCCCGGGTTTTCGGGATCTGCCGCCGCGTCATAGACCCAGAGCAACCGGTCGGCCCTGTGCAACTCTTCCCGCGCCCGGCGCACGCCTTCCTGTTCCACCCGGTCGGCGGTTTCCCGCAGGCCGGCGGTGTCCACCAGGTGAACCGGCACGCCACCCAACTGGATGCGCTCGCGCAACACATCCCGGGTGGTGCCGGGAATCTCGGTAACAATGGCGCTGTCCACCCCGGCCAGGGCATTGAGCAAACTGGACTTTCCGGCATTGGGCTTGCCTGCTATGACCAGGTTGATGCCGTCGCGCAGGATGCGCCCGGTACTGGCCTTGTCCCTGACCTTGCTGATGTTGTCAATGACAGCCTGTAAGTCAGTACTCACTTTTCCATCGGAAAGAAAGTCGATTTCTTCCTCGGGAAAATCAATGGCGGCCTCCACGTACATGCGCAGACGCACCAGGCTTTCCAGCAACTCATTGATGGCGCTGGAGAAACGGCCCTGCAGGGAACGGGTTGCCAGGCGGGCGGCCGCCGTGGTTTCCGCGTCGATGAGATCAGCCACGGCCTCGGCCTGAGCCAGATCCATGCGATCGTTGAGATAGGCCCGCTCGGTAAACTCACCGGGCCGGGCCAGACGAGCGCCCAGCTTGAGGCAGCGATCCAGCAGAAGATCCATGACCACGGGGCCACCATGGCCCTGCAGCTCGATGACCTCTTCACCGGTGAAGGAATGGGGCGCCTTGAACCAGAGCAGGATGCCCTGATCCAGCACCTGCCCCTGGTCGTCGAGGAAATCACAGTAATGGGCATGACGGGGAGCCGGATTCAAGCCGGTGATGCGCCGCGCGATATCCGGAGCTCCGGGACCGGAGACGCGCACAATGCCCACGCCGCCACGCCCGGCTGGCGTGGCAATGGCGGCGATGGTGTCATGTGAGTGAGTACTCACAACGAATCGTCAGGCGGCGCTGGCCTGCTGTTCTATGCGCTTCGTGATCACCCACTGCTGGGCGATGGAAAGAATATTGTTCATCACCCAGTAAAGCACCAGCCCGGAAGGGAAAAAGGCAAACATCACGGTGAATACGAACGGCAGGGCCATCATGAGCTTGGCCTGCATGGGATCCGGCGGCGCAGGATTAAGCTTCTGCTGGATGAACATGGAAATACCCATGATCACCGGCAGCACGTAGTAGGGATCCATGACGGACAGGTCCTTGATCCACAGTATCCAGGGCGCCTGGCGCAGTTCCACGGATTCCATCAGCACCCAGTACAGGGCGATGAAGAAGGGCATCTGGATGAGCATGGGCAAACAGCCACCCAGGGGGTTGATCTTTTCCTTCTTGTAGATTTCCATCATGGCCTGCTGCATACGCTGCTTGTCGTCGCCATAACGGTCTTTCAGAGCCTGGATGCGCGGGGTGAGATTGCGCATCTTGGCCATGGAGCGGTAGCTGGCCTCGGACAGCTTGAAGAACACGGCCTTGATGAGAATGGTGAAGATGATAATGGTCCAGCCCCAGTTGCCCACCACGGAATTGATCCAGCTTAGAATCTGGTACATGGGCTTGGCCAGCAGGGTGAGCCAGCCGTAATCCACCACCAGTTCCAGGCCCTCGGCGATGGACTCCAGGGTATCCTGGTCCTTGGGACCCATGTAAATGGCGCCCTGGAAAACATGGCTGGCGCCCGGCGCGATGTTCACCGCGGGCGTATATTCACCAATGACATAATGGCCGTTGGCCAGGCCCTTGCTGTAGAAATGGCGGGGCTCGGTTTTCGGCGGGATTTCCGCGGCCAGGAAGTAGTGCTGGATCATGGCGATCCAGCCGCCGGTTACTTCCTTGTCCAGCGCGCCGGCCTTGAGGTCGTCGAAATCATACTTCTGGTATTTGTCTTCCGGATCCCAGGCCACGCCACCAACGAATGCGGTCATCATGATGCCGGAGCCGGTCTTCTTGGGTTCGCCACGCTGCAATTGACGGTACTCCCGAACCGGATAGGGCTGACTGGAACCGTTTTCCACGATATGTTCCAGCTCGACCTTGTGGCTGCCGCGGACAAAGCGGTAGCGCTTGGTGACCTTCACGCCATTGCTGCCGATCCACACCAGATCCACCAGCAGTTCGTCCTTGCCTTCCACCATGCTGTACGTGGTCTGCGCGGCAGTGAATACGGCCTCATGGTTGGGTGCTTCCATGCCCTGGCCACCCAGCAGCCCGTTCTGGGCGATGAAAAAGTCATCGGGGGAGCGGCTCATGAGACGGTATTTGACATCCGGCTGCTGAATGGACACCGGATACTTCATCAGCAGCACTTCCACGATAGTTCCGCCCCGGGTATCGATGCTGACCTTCAGGGTATCGGTGAGCACGGTAACGATACTGCCCTTTTCCTTCTGACCGTCAACCGCCTCCGTATTCGTCATTCCCGGGGTGGTGCCATCAATAGCCGCGACATCGGGAACCCGGGGCACGGATTGACCGGCGCTGTCCGCCGCCGATTGCTGGGTGTCATGAGCAACCCTGGCCGGGCCGTAATCATCCTGCCAGGCCTGCCACAGAAGATAACCCGTATAGGCCAGGGCCATGATGAGGAATAAGCGAATATTGTCCATGTCTATGAGGTCTGTTCCGGATGAGAAGCCTGCTTCCGCAGGCGTTGCCAGTGCTGTTGCAGGGAGGCAAACAGGGTAGGGTTGTCCACCTTTTCGATGCCCGGTCTTGCCAGGACGACAATATCCAGCCCCTTGAGACTATTCCGCTGCCTGCGAAAACTTTCCCGGATCAGGCGCTTTACGCGGTTGCGATCCACCGCGAGGCGGACATGCTTCTTGGCTATTGCCAGTCCCAGCCTGGCCGTTTCCCGCCGGTCGTTGCGCCTTGCGAGCACGGTAAAATATCGGTCCGAGGAACGTACCGGTCTGGCGAATACCTTTTTATAATCCCCGGCGCTCAGCAACCTGGCATGGCGGGGAAAACCTTCAGTCGCGATAGGCTTCCGGCTCAGGGGGTCAGACGGGCACGGCCCTTGGCGCGGCGGGCATTGATGACCTTGCGGCCACTCTTGGTGGCCATGCGGGCGCGGAAACCATGGGTGCGGGCACGCTTGAGATTACTGGGTTGAAATGTACGTTTCATTTTCCTGTACCAAGATCCTGTTTCGTTCTGCAGAAGCGGCGGCGGACCGGTTGGCCCAGCGCCACGAAAAAGACGGGCAAATCTAGTCCATTTGGAGCAGATTGTCAAATTTTAACTGGCTTACAATACAGGAAAATCAATCGCTTTTGCCTGTGGATAACTTTCCGGCAGGGGAGTAAACTCTGTCTCCCCGGCAACCCTTTCTCCGGTTGGTTCGCAACCGGCGGGAAAAGGGACGTCAGCCGGTCAGCGACAAGGACATCTTCAAACGAAATCTGGTAATCGAGGTAACGGAACAAGGTGGATCACTGGAAATACTGTCTCGCTCGCCTCGAAAGCGAACTTCCTCCCCAGCAGTTCAACACCTGGATACGCCCTCTGCAGTGTCCGGACGACCAGGAAAGCGGATACCTGCAACTGTTCGCGCCCAATGCCTTCGTTCTGGACTGGGTGAGAAAACACTATCTGGACAATATCGAAGCCTACCTGCTCGAATACGATGCAGACAATCCTCTGCGCCTGCGCCTGGAAATCGGCTCCCTGAAGCAGCCCGAGCAGCGCCCCAACCCTTCTGCAGCCATTACCGCCTCACACCCACGTAATACCGACAACAACGGTTCCGATAACGATAGTGAGGACTTACTTATCAACATCAACCGGAATTTCACCTTCGAAAACTACGTGGAGGGAAAATCCAACCAACTGGCCCGGGCTGCCGGCATGCAGATCGGCGAATCCCCCGGCAAGGCCTACAATCCCCTGTTCATCTATGGCGGCACCGGCCTGGGCAAGACCCACTTGCTTCATGCTATCGGCAACCTCATTTCCGAGCACAAGCCACACTACAAGGTGCTGTATCTTCATTCCGAAGGCTTCGTTTCGGAGATGGTCAAGGCCCTGCAGCACAACACCATCGATGCCTTCAAGCAGCGCATGCGCTCGGTGAATGCCCTCCTTATCGATGACGTCCAGTTCTTTGCCGGCAAGGAGCGTTCCCAGGAAGAGTTCTTCCACACCTTCAATGCCCTGTTCGAATCACAGCAGCAGATCGTTCTCACCAGCGACCGTTTCCCCAAGGAAGTGGACGGACTGGAGGACCGCCTCAAGTCCCGCTTCGGCTGGGGACTGACCGTCGCCATCGAGCCGCCGGATCTGGAAACCCGGGTGGCCATACTCATGAACAAGGCCCAGAAACTGTTCAACGTGGAGCTGCCCTCGGAAGTGGCCTTCTTCATGGGCCAGCGGGTGCGCTCCAACATCCGCGAACTGGAAGGCGCCCTGCGCCGGGTGGTGGCCAACGCCCAGTTCACCGGTCGGCCCATCACCCTGGACTTCGCCAAGGATGCCCTGCGTGACATGATCGCCGCCCAGGACAAGCTCATCACCATAGAGAATATCCAGAAGACTGTTGCCGAGTACTACAAGATCCGGACTTCCGATATGCTGTCCAAAAACCGCAGCCGCACCATCGCCAGGCCGAGACAGATTGCCATGAGCCTGGCAAAGGAATTGACCAATCACAGCCTGCCGGAAATCGGCAACGCTTTCGGCGGCAAGGATCACACTACCGTACTCTACGCCACGCGCAAGGTGAACGAACTGAAGGAGTCCGACAGCAGAATTGCAGAGGATTACAAAAACCTGTTGAGAACCCTCAGTCACTAACTGTGGATAAACTGTGCCCAAAATCCACCATTTCGGAAAAACCGGCTTATCCACAACTCATGAACAGGCTTTCGATCATTCATACAGGGATTGCAAGGCCAAAAAAATGACTGTAAGTCTCGGAAAAAAAAGACTATTATTGAGTTACTCAGCGTCAGGGGGTTGCTTAATAACAATAACCAGTCTTTTAAATAAATCTTTATTTGATATTAAAGAGAACCGATAAATGAAAATAAGCACCAATCGGGACGAACTTTTGCCCGCACTGCTGCAGGTGGGCAGCGTGGTCGAAAAGCGCCAGACATTACCCATTCTGGCGAATATTCTCTTTCGCGTAGAAAAGGGACTGATGACCCTGGTGGCTACAGATCTGGAAGTGGAGGTTCGCACCAACATCAAGGTGGAAGCGGATGATGACCTGGAATTCACCCTGCCGGCCCGCAAGATCATGGATATCTGCAAGGCGCTGGGGGATAACGCCGCCATCACCCTGGATGTTCAGGGAGACAAGACCGTGCTGCGATCCGGTCGGGGCCGCTACACCCTGAGTACCCTGCCTGCCGCGGACTATCCCAATCTGGAAGCTGCTGTAGCCACGGAAAAGGTGAACATCAGTCAGAATCGCCTAAAGCGACTGCTGGAAAAGACCCAGTTTGCCATGGCCCAGCAGGATGTGCGCTATTACCTGAACGGCCTGCTGCTGGAAGGTCGTCCCGGAAAACTGCGCGCAGTGGCAACGGATGGTCACCGGCTTGCCCTCTGTGACGTGGAAACCGGAAACGATGCCGATCTCGATATTCAGGCTATTGTTCCCCGCAAGGCGGTATTGGAACTGAACCGCCTGCTGGTGGCTGGAGACGATGCCCCGGAAATCGAGCTCCAGTTCAGCAACAGCCACATGCAGGTGGTCTTTCCCAACAGCAGTTTTACCACCAAGCTTATCGACGGTCGTTACCCGGACTATGCCAAGGTCATACCCACGGCCAATACCCAGGAGCTGCAGGCGGACAAGGGCCTGCTGAAAGCCGCGCTTACCCGTACCGCCATTCTGTCCAACGAAAAATTTCGCGGCGTGCGCTTCAAGGTGGAGCCGGATATGCTGCATCTCATGGCTCACAACCCGGAACACGAGGAAGCCGAGGAAGATATGGAGGTAGATTACAAGGGTGAGGAACTGACCATAGGCTTCAATGTCAGCTACCTGCTGGATGTGCTTTCCGTGCTGGAAGGGGATACGGTGCACATGGGCCTCATCGATGCGACCGCCAGTTGCGTGATTACCGGCGAAAACGACAGCGCACGCTATGTCGTCATGCCCATGCGCATCTGAGTAGCCCCTCATAGGGTGGATTATCAAAGGGGCGTGAATTTGACGCCCCTTTTTCATTATGAAGATAAGACGACTGCAGATAGAGAATCTCCGTGTCATCGAGAAACTGGTGATGGAGCCTTGCGGAGGATTGAACTTCATCTGCGGACCAAACGGGGCAGGCAAGACTTCGATACTCGAGGCCATCTACCTGCTGGGTCAGGGAAAAAGTTTTCGCCATTCGGAAGCAGGCCCCTTCATTCGAAACGGAGAAATTTCCTGCCTTGTGGTTTCTGAATTGGAGGATGGAAGGGGGGTAGCCAGCCGCCTTGGGATTCAGCGGGGGCGAAAACAATTTCTGGCGCGCCATACCGGAAAGGACATAAAGCGACGTTCCGAATTGTTGCGTTTGTTGCCGGTGCAGATCGTCACCCCCCAGTCCCATGAACTCCTGGAGCGAGGGCCGGAATTGCGCAGGCGCTACCTGGATTTTGGACTGTTCCACGTGGAACAATCCTATCACCAGGTTCTCTTGTCCTATCAGCGGGCCATCAAACAGCGCAATGCGGCGTTGCGGGCCGGCAATTCCAGGTTGGCGGTCTCCTTTGATGAGCAGTTGTCTGTGTTGGCGGTGAAGATTGCCGCCAGCCGTGGGGAGATTCTTCAGGCAGTGGAGCAGTATCTTCAGCATTTTCTCAAGGAAATGTCCTTTTCCGATAAGGTTTCTCTTGTGCTTCGTTCCGGATGGAAAGAATCCCTGCCTCTGATAGATGTTCTGAAGGAACATCTTGATCGAGACCTGGCCCAGGGACATACGAGCGCGGGCCCTCATCGCGCGGAGTTGAAGATACAGGTTGCCGGCGGAAGAGCGGAAAAGCATCTTTCCCGGGGACAACAGAAGGTGCTGGTGTATGGTCTGGTCTTTGCCCTGTCCCGACTTATCGTGGACAAGAAAGGAGAAGCGCCTGTGTTGCTCATTGATGATCTTGGCGCGGAACTGGATGAAAGGAACCGTGCTGCGCTTATCGATTACCTGGTGGATACAGGTGAACAGGTGTTCATTTCCAGCGTGGATGTTCCTGCTCCATCATCGGCACCAGCGGGTGCACGGGTGTTCCACGTGGAACATGGAACCCTCAGGGCAACCTGAATCCTTTCCCCAATCCGGGGTAGGCCCCTGTTTTCTGGTATAATTCTCCCCTGATTACGCGGAGATTAGACTTCCATGGCTGATAATAACGATTACGATTCCTCGTCCATCAAGGTGCTCAAGGGCCTGGATGCCGTGCGCAAGCGTCCTGGCATGTACATTGGCGACACGGATGACGGCACGGGCTTGCATCACATGGTCTTCGAGGTTGTGGACAATGCCATCGACGAGGCCCTGGCCGGTCATTGCAGTACCATCAATGTCACCATTCACGCAGACAATTCCGTCACCGTGCTCGATGACGGCCGCGGTATTCCCGTGGGGCTTCATGAGGAAGAAGGGGTTTCCGCAGCGGAAGTCATCATGACCGTGCTTCATGCGGGCGGCAAGTTCGATGACAATTCCTACAAGGTATCCGGCGGGCTGCACGGAGTGGGGGTGTCCGTGGTAAATGCGCTGTCCGAGGAATTGGAGCTGACCATCAAGCGGGAAGGCAAGATCTGGTACCAGCGTTATGTTATGGGGGAACCCCAGGAACCCCTGAAATCCATTGGTGATACGGAAGAAACCGGCACCAGTATCCGTTTCAAGCCCAGTGAGGAAATCTTCACGGACACGGAATTCCATTACGATATTCTGGCCAAACGGTTGCGCGAGCTGTCTTTCCTGAATTCCGGTGTTCGTATTCATTTGAAAGACGAGCGCGAGGAGGGCAAGGAAGACCTGTTCGAATATGAAGGCGGCATTCGCGCCTTTGTCGAGCATCTGAATCGCAAGAAGACCCCCATGCACGAAAAGGTCTTCCATATCAGCGCGGAAAAGAACGATGTGATGGTGGAAGTGGCCATGCAATGGAACGAGTCCTACCAGGAAAGCATCTTCTGCTTCACCAACAACATCCCCCAGAAGGACGGAGGTACCCATCTGGCCGGGTTCCGCAGCGCCCTGACCCGTACCCTGAACAACTATATCGATGAAGCCGGTCTGGCCAAGAAGCTGAAAGTGCATCCCACGGGTGATGACGCCCGGGAAGGCCTTACCGCGGTATTGTCCGTGAAGGTGCCTGATCCCAAGTTTTCCTCCCAGACCAAGGACAAGCTGGTGTCTTCCGAGGTGAAAGGGATTGTCGAAGCCGTTATCGCGGAGAAGCTGTCGGAATTCCTGATCGAGAATCCCGGCGAAGCCAAGGCCATCGCCAGCAAGATGGTGGACGCGGCCCGTGCCCGGGAAGCGGCACGCAAGGCCCGGGAGATGACCCGCCGCAAGGGCGTGCTGGATGTGGCCGGTCTGCCGGGGAAACTGGCGGACTGCCAGGAAAAGGATCCCGCCAAGTCCGAGCTCTACCTGGTGGAGGGTGATTCCGCCGGTGGTTCCGCCAAGCAGGGACGAAATCGCGCCAACCAGGCCATTCTTCCCCTGAAAGGCAAGATCCTCAACGTGGAAAAGGCCCGTTTCGACAAGATGCTGTCTTCCGCCGAGGTTGGCACCCTGATTACCGCCCTGGGTTGTGGTATCGGCCGGGAAGAGTTCGATCCGGACAAGCTGCGCTACCACCGCATCATCATCATGACCGACGCGGACGTGGACGGCGCCCATATCCGCACCCTGCTGCTCACCTTCTTCTATCGGCAGATGCCGGAACTCATCGAGCGGGGCCATATCTACATCGCCCAGCCGCCTCTGTACAAGGTAAAGAAGGGCAAGCAGGAAACCTATATCAAGGATGATCTGGAGCTGAACCAGTATCTGCTGCACATGGCCCTGGACGGCGCCGAACTTCATGTCAATGATAGCGCCCCCCCCATGTCATCCTCTGCTCTGGAATCCCTGGCCATCGAATACGTGGCCAGCCGCGCCGTTATCCAGCGCCTTGCCCGCCGCTATGACAGTGAAGTGCTGGAAAAACTCATCTACATGCCGGGGGTGGATCGGAAACTTCTGGAAGACAGGAAGGCATTTGACGCCTGGCTGGAAGAACTGACATCTCGTCTCAATGCCGAGCAGAAACTGGCTCATGGTTATGCCTTGCAGCGGGTGGAAGCTGATGAGGATCATGGTGATGCCATTCGCATCACGCATCATACCCATGGCATCGATAATGTCCGTTATCTGCCCACGGATTTTTTCCTCAGTGGCGATTACAAGAAACTGCGGCTGGTGGGTGAAAAGCTGGATGGGCTCATTGAAGAAGGCGCCTACATCAAGCGGGGCGAAAAGCAGCAGCCGGTGGAAAGTTTTGCCGAGGCCCTGGACTGGCTCATGGCCGAAGGCCGTCGGGGGCAGCATGTGCAGCGTTACAAGGGACTGGGTGAAATGAATCCGGAACAGTTGTGGGAAACTACCATGGACCCGGACAGCCGCCGGTTGTTACAAGTGCGTATTGAAGACGCAGTGGGGGCTGATGAAGTATTTACTACCTTGATGGGAGATGAAGTGGAGCCCAGAAGGGATTTTATTCAGTCAAATGCGCTCGCAGTGGAAAATCTTGATATCTGATAAAGTTATCCACAGGAAGATGTAATCTGTGGATAAAATGTGAAATAGTAGCTGCTTGTCAATATACCCTGGTCACGGGTGCTTCCACAGGTTCACTGGCTGGCCTGATTGTGGAAAAATCGGGTCAATGGGGGGTGCGGGGTAGTTTTTCCATTTCCGACTCGATCCAGGCCTCCACCCTGCGGGTGATTTCCGAAGCCTTCATGCCGGTGGGGTCGAAGGCTTTACCCACCACCACATCAATGGTGCCGGGGTACTTTCGCAGTCCCCTGCGGCGCCAGAACACCCCGGCATTATGGGCGATGGGCACCACGGGGTAGCCGGATTTTTCTGCCAGCAGGCTGCCGCCTATGCCGTATTTTCGCTTCTCCCCGGGAGCTGTGCGGGTGCCCTCGGGAAAGATCACGATAATGCGGTTCTGCTTGAGCAGCTCGGTGCCCCGTTCCACGATCCGTTTCACGGCCTTGCGCCCGGCGCTACGGTCGATGGGGATGTTGGGAATGGCGGCCAGGGCCCAGCCAAACACCGGAAGGCGCATGAGTTCCTGTTTCAGTATCCAGGACTGTTCCGGTTTCAGTATGGCTTTCAGGGAGATGGTTTCCCAGGTTGACTGGTGCTTGCACATGACGATGGCGGCGTGCCGCGGCAGGTTTTCAGCCCCGTGAATCCGGTATTTCAGGCCGCAGATGACCTTCATCAGCCACAGGTTGGTGCTTCCCCAGGCTGAAGCCATGCGGTCACGGGCGGCCAGGGGCAGCAACATGCCAATGGTGACGATGCCCAGGCCAAACACGCCTATGCTCAGGATCATGGTAATGAAATAGAGAGTTGAACGAAGGGTTACCAGCATGATCAGTTGGTGTCCTTGAGCAGATAGTCCACGGCCCGTGCAAGGTTGTCGAACACGGGAATGTCATGACCGTCCTCCAGTAGTGCTTCCGTGCGGCTCCCCTTGCCGGTTCTGACCAGCATGGGCGAGGCGTTCACTTCCCGGGCCGCTTCCAGATCCCGCAGGCTGTCGCCGATGACGGGAATGCCGTCCAGGCTGATGTTCCAGCGTTCCGCCAGGGCCTGGTACAGGCCGGGCTGGGGTTTGCGGCAATCGCAGCCGTCATCCGGCAGGTGAGGGCAGAAGGCAATCATGTCCACGTGGGCGCCCAGCTTGGCCAGCATCTGGTGCATCTTCTGGTGCATGGCGTTGAGGGTGGGCAGGTCGAACAGGCCGCGGCCAATGCCGGACTGGTTGGTGGCCACGCCGATGGTGAAGCCGGCCTGATTGAGGCGGGCAATGGCCTCCAGGCTGCCTTCCAGGGGCTGCCATTCGTCCGGGCTCTTGATGAAATCGTCCGAATCGGCGTTGATGACGCCATCGCGGTCGAGGATGATATGTCGGCTGAGGTTTCCCGGCATCACTCCATGTCCCGGAATTCGGATACCCGGATGCGCCCGTTGACCATGCGGGATTTCCGTTTCATGAGCTTGTCCATCTTGTCCCAGAAGGCCTGGTTGAGATCAAAATCCGCGGCAATGCCGGTGCCCATGAGCAGGATGAGCAGATCCGCCACTTCTTCAGCGAGTAAGTGCTTACTTTTCCCCTTGGTCACACAGGACGAGATTTCTCCCAGCTCCTCGGCCATGAGGGCCACCCGGTAGTTGAGCTCCTCGCCACCGGTGTTCTTGAAATCGTGCTTGTCGTGAAAGGCCTGCACGGCCTCCATCATCTGCTTCCAGGAATCGTGGTTCATGAAGAAACCTCTGTGGTCGTTTGTGCGATACGGCCACGCCTGCCCTGTGCAATGGGTAGCGCGAATTGCACCATCATGCCCGTGATCATTGCTGCAACAGGGAAATGTCAGCCACCCTCAGGAACAACCCGGACAGGTTCTTGAGCAGGGCCAGGCGGTTGGTCCGCAGGGCGGTATCGTCCACGTTGACCATGACATCGTCGAAGAACAGATCCACGGCTTGCCGAAGTCCGGCCAGGGCCTTGAGAGCGGCGCCGTAGTCCTTGCGCTCCAGCAGGGGAGATACTTTCCGTTCCATCTCTTCCAGGGTAGTGAACAGGGCCTGTTCGGCGTCTTCCCGGAGCAGGCTCTTGTCCACCTGGTCGGGAATCGCATCATCGGATTTCTTCAGGATGTTGCGGATGCGCTTGTTGGCGGCGGCCAGGCTCTCGGCTTCAGGCAGGTCCATGAAGTCGCGCACGGCCTGGATACGGGCGTCCAGATCCGGCAGGGTGGCGGGTTTCACCGCCGCCACGGCCTCGAACAGGCGGCCGTCCACGCCCTCGTCCGACAGCATGACCTTGAGGCGCTCCATGAGGAACTGCTTCACCTGTTGACGGGCTTGCGGCTCCCGAACATGATCGCCCAGAGCGGCTTCCGCCTGTGCCAGCAGCTCGTCGAGATTGATGGTAAGTGAGTGCTCACGTACGATACGCAGCAAGCCCAGGGCGGCCCTGCGCAGGGCAAAGGGATCCTTGTCTCCCGTGGGTTTCATGCCGATGCCGAAGATACCCATGAGGGTATCGGTCTTTTCCGCCAGGGACAGGGCGATGCCCGCCGGGGTGGCCGGCAGGCGGTCGCCGGAATAGCGGGGAAGGTAGAATTCCTCCAGGGCCCGGGCTACTTCTTCGGGTTCTCCGTCGCGCAAGGCCTGATTGCGGCCCATGATGCCCTGCATGTCGGCGAATTCCCCCACCATATTGGTCATGAGGTCGCAGCGGCTGAGCATGGCGGCGCGTTCCGCCAGGATTTCATCGGCGCCGATCCGGGCGGCAATCCAGCGGGCCAGCGCGGCGACGCGCAGGGTCTTGTCGTACATGCTGCCCAGATCCTTCTGGAAGACCACGGTCTTCAGGGATTCGATGTGGTCTTCCAGCTTTCGTTTGCCATCCTGCTCCCAGAAGAACATGGCGTCCGCCAGCCGCGGGCGGATGACCCGCTCGTTGCCCTCGGCAATGACCTCGGGCCTGGGGCTGTCGATGTTGGCAATGGTGATGAAGTGGTTCATCAGGTTCCCATTGCTGTCGAACAGGGGAAAGTATTTCTGATTCTTCTTCATGGTGAGAATCAGGGCCTCCGGGGGCACTTCCAGGAAGCGTTCCTCGAAGCTGCCGGTGATGGCCACGGGCCATTCATTGAGGGCGGTGACCTCATCCAGCAGCGCGTCATCCATATCAGCCCGTCCGCCCAGGGTTTCCGCCACTTTTTCCACCTGCGCCTTGATGGTCTCGCGCCGGGTGGCGAAGTGAGCAATCACTTTCCCTTCGGATTGGAGTTTGTCGGCATATTCGGAAGG
>CAZWRE010000016.1:0-10839 GCA_964636335.1 uncultured Sedimenticola sp.
TGATCCGTGTCGATATTCCAGGGATGGTGGAGATCCAGATCGGGATAGTCCCTGGCCAGGAATTGCGGATCGGCCAGCCCGGCGCACTCATCCTCGGATGTATTGCGGGCGATGGTGCAGGCCTTGCTCACGGCTTCGCGCAGGGCGCCGGTGAGGCTGCGCAGCAGGTGAGGCGCGATGTCGGCGCGGAAGATCACCGGCGCCTGGCAGGTGCCCAGCTTGCGACCGTTGAGCCTGGCCACGGCGTTGGTCGCGGCCTTCTCACCGATGGCCCGGGGAGATGACAGCTCCCGCCAGTCCCGGCGGCCGTCGTACCAGTAGTCGCGCTGCATGCAGTCGCCGTCCTGGGCCAGCACCATGCAACTCAGGCTATGGCGGCTGGTGGGGTAGCCGCCCATGAATCCGTTGCTGTTGCCGTAGATGAAGCTGCCTGTCTGGGTGTTCAGGGTGGCGCCTTCGGAGTTGCGGATGCGGGTGTCGAAATCCCGTGCCGCCTGTTCGGCCTCCAGGGCCAGTTCCCGGGCCTGATCCGTGTCGATATTCCAGGGATGGTGGAGATCCAGATCGGGATAGTCCCTGGCCAGGAATTGCGAATCGGCCAGGCCGGCGCAGTCGTCTTCGGACGTGTTGCGGGCGATGGTGCAGGCCTTGCTCACGGCTTCGCGCAGGGCGGCGGGCTTGAGATCCGTGGTGTTGGCCGAGCCCTTGCGTTTGCCGAAGTACACGGTGATACCCAGGCCCTGATCCCGGGTGTGCTCGATGGTTTCCACTTCTCCCAGGCGCACGGTGAGGGACAGGCCGGCGCTGCTGGACACGGCGGCGTCGGCGGCGCTGGCGCCCTGCTTCTTCGCTTCCGCCAGCAGATCGGCGACCATGGATTCCAGTTGTTCTATGCTGCGGCTCATACGGCGGTGCCTCCCACGGTGATCTCGTCCACTTTCATGGTGGGCTGGCCCACGCCCACGGGCACGCTCTGGCCGTCCTTGCCGCAGGTGCCCACGCCCTGGTCAAGGGCCAGGTCGTTACCCAGCATGCTCACCCGGGTGAGCACTTCCGGGCCGTTGCCGATGAGGGTGGCGCCTTTCACCGGCGCGGTGATCTTTCCATCCTCGATGAGATAGGCCTCGCTCAGGGAGAACACGAACTTGCCCGAGGTGATATCCACCTGGCCGCCGCCGAAGTTCACCGCGTACAGGCCCTTCTTCACGGAACGGATGATTTCTTCCGGTTCCTGTTCGCCGGGGAGCATGTAGGTGTTGGTCATGCGCGGCAGGGGCAGGTAGGCGTAGGATTCGCGGCGGCCGTTGCCCGTGGGTTCCATGCCCATGAGGCGGGCGTTGAACCTGTCCTGCATGTAGCCCTTGAGCACGCCGTTTTCGATGAGCACGGTGTTGCGCGTCGGCGTGCCTTCGTCGTCCACGGTGAGAGAGCCGCGGCGGCCGGGCAGGGTGCCGTCGTCCACCACGGTGCACAGAGGCGAGGCGACCTTTTCGCCCAGGCGCCCGGAGAAGGCGGACAGTCCCTTGCGGTTGAAATCGCCTTCCAGGCCGTGGCCCACGGCTTCGTGGAGCAGGATGCCGGGCCAGCCCGGGCCCAGCACCACGGTCATGGCCCCGGCGGGTGTGTCCACGGCTTCCAGGTTGACCAGGGCCTGACGCACGGCTTCCCTGGCGTAGCCCAGGGCGCGGTCGTCTTCCAGGAACCAGGTCAGGGAACCGCGGGTGCCGCCTCCGGAGCCGGCCTGCTCCCGGCGGCCGTTCTGTTCCACGATGACGTTCACGTAGCACAGCACCAGGGGACGCAGGTCGGCGGCGAGACGGCCGTCGTTATCCATCACCAGAACGGTGTCGTGGCCGGCCGTGAGGTTCACGGTGACCTGCTTCACCCGCGGGTCGGCGGCCCGGGCGGCGGCGTCCAGCTCCTTCATGAGGCGGATCTTGTCCTCGTCGGGCAGGCTTTCCAGGGGATTGGCGGCGGGATACAGGGGCTGTACGGCCTGTCGTCCGGTCACGGCAATGCGGCGATCCTCTCCGGCCCGGGTGATGGCATGGGCGCAGGAGGCGGCTTCCAGCAGGTTTTCCAGGTGCAGATCCTCGGTGTAGGCAAAGCCGGTCTTCTCGCCGCTGATGGCGCGCAGGCCCGCGCCCTGTTCCAGGCTGAAGCTGCCTTCGCGGATGATGCCGTCGTCCAGCACCCAGGATTCCTGGCGGCTGTACTGGAAATAGAGGTCGGCGGCGTCCACCCGGCTGCTCATGAGCCTGTTCATGATGTGCTGCAGCTGGCTGTCGTCGATGCCGGCGGGAGACAGCAGGGTCTCCCTGGCGAGATCAAGGGTGTTGCTCATGGGTTGGAATGTCCGGTTACTTGCAGTGAATGCGGCGGTGTTGCAGGCTGGGGAAGTTGCGCCGGGTGGCCTCGGTGAAGCCCCGGTCGATTTCGGCAACCAGGGGGCCATTGCCGCTGGTCTGTTCCGCCAGCTTGCTGCCCCAGGGATCAATGATCATGCTGTGGCCCCAGGTCTTGCGGCCACTGATATGGAAGCCGCCCTGGGCGGCGGCCAGCACATGGCAGAGGTTCTCGACGGCCCGGGCGCGCAGCAGCACGTCCCAGTGGGCTTCGCCGGTCATGGCGGTGAAGGCCGCGGGCAGGGCCAGGATCTCCACGTCCTGGTCGAGCATGGCGCGGTACATTTCGGGAAAGCGCAGGTCGTAACACACGGACAGGCCCAGCTTGCCGAAAGGGGTGTCCACCACGCACAGGGTGTCTCCCGGCTCGATGGTTTCGGATTCCACGTACTGTTCATCCGTTTCCACCAGGTTCACGTCGAACAGGTGCATCTTGTCGTAGCGGGCCACGCGCTCGCCGCGGTCGTTGTACAGCAGGCAGGCGGCGCGCAGTTTTTCCTCGCTCTCCGTGGCCAGGGGCACGGTGCCCCCTACCAGCCAGATACCCAGCTTCTGGGCGGTCTGGGAAAGGAAATGCTGAATGGGACCGTCGTTGTCCTTCTCGCGGATCTTGCGCATGTCTTCGCAGCGAGCGCCCATGAAGGCGAAATTCTCCGGCAGAACCACCAGACGGCATCCTTCCCGGGCGGCGTGCTCGATGAAACGCTCGGCCTCGAGAAGATTCGCGTTCACGTTGGAGCCCGAAGCGAGCTGGATGCAGGCGGCCTTGAATGTGGTGGTTTCTGTCATGGGTTTCGACGGGTTGATGATGTCAGTTCCTGCCCCAAGAATACCATGGAGAAGGGCGTTTGTCGGGATGCGCTACTGGTCCAGTATGGAGCCGGGGCGTTCCTTGACTTCCTCGCCCGTCAGGCGGGTGACCTGGGGATCGTCCCAGGTGCCGCTGATGTTGTAGGTGATGCGCTGGGCCTTTTCCAGTTTCCTGGACAGGGCCTGCTGGGCCAGCAATACGGCGACGCCGGCTGCCGGGCCGCCAACGATGGCGCCGGCCACGGGCAGGGTGGCGTCCAGCCGGGGAGAGACGGACAGCACCTGGTCATAGGTTTCGTTGATCAGATCCACGCTGCCGGCGATGAGTATGGTGGCGGAAGGGCCGGAGATCTCCAGGTTGTTGGTGTACAGGTAGCCGGCGTCGAACTGGAAATTGCCGAGAATGGTGTCGAAGGCCAGTCCTTCCTTGTACACGTCCTTGAAGTCCAGCTTCAGGCGGCGCCCCAGGCTCTGGAAGTTGATCAGCCCCAGGATGCGCGCCAGGCCGGGCTTGAAGTTGAGAAAACGCCCCTGGGCCATGTCCAGTTGGGCTTCTCCCTGGAGTTGTTCGAGGCCGAACTGGAAGGGAGCCCCCGGCCAGCTCAGGTCGAAGCTCAGGTAGGTGCGGCTGCCGGACAACAGGTCCTTGTGCAGGGCCATTTTCAGGAAGCGGCCCATGTCGCTGCTGGTGAACACACCCTTGATCCACGTCGTGGTGCTGTCAGCGCTGGGCTCCCAACTGCCATGGGCGGAGATGTCCGCCAGCTTGCCGTGCAGCTCCAGCCTGTCGATGGACTGGTGGCCGTCCTCCCGCCGGGTGTGAAGCTCCAGCCTGCCCAGATTGGCGCCGTTCAGGCGGAAGCTGTCCGCGACGATATCGAGGGGGGGGAAATGATCGGGGGGAAGGGGAGACGCTTCTTCCGGGAGATCCCCGGCGTCTGGCGGGGTGGATTCTTCCAGGGTATCGAAGGCCAGGTTCTTGAGGCGCAGGGTCAGCGGGCGGCTGGTGAGATCCCGGGCGAAATTGAGGTTGCCGGCGATGCTGTCCGAGTCCATGCTGCCCCGCCAGATTTCGTCCTGGAGCGCCAGATCCAGGGTGAAGTTCCGGGCCTTGAGAGGCGCGGCCTCCAGCTTGTCGATGTTCAGCACCAGGCGCCGCAGGGGCAGGTCCGATACTTCCTGCTGTTTGCCGAAATGGGCCAGCCAGCGGCGCAGGGGCAGGGATGACAGCTTGAGGGTAAGCTCCGCGCCTTCTTCCGGGTCCTGCTTCAGGGTCAGTTCCAGTTGGCTGCCGTAGCTGACGGTCGTCCGGGAGCGGTCGGTACCCAGCTCCATGTTCAGCTCGAAGGGAATGCTCTGCGCGGCCTCTTTTCCCAGGGGCCGGGGCAGGGCCAGGGCCATGCCCCGCAGGGAGGAACGAATCCGAAGCCGGGTGGCTTCCTCCGGGTGGGCCAGCCCCGGGATGCCCAGTTCAACCTCCATGTCGGTGCTGCCGGTCATGGCCAGGGGGCGCAGCCGGGGGTATTGGGTGACGATGCCCTGGGCGGGTAGCTGGCCCCTGGCGGCAATCCTGGTGCCCTGCCTGTCCGGGGTGATATCGATATCGACCTCCCCGCCCAGGGCCGTTGCCTTCAGTCCCGTGGCGTGAAGGCCGGCGTTGTCCACCTTCAACTGTCCCCTGATGTTCCGCAGCACCAGCTCCTGCTGCTGGAGTGTCAGCCGGTTGTCCCGGAAGTTCACCAGCGCGGCAAAGCCGACCTCGGGTTTTCCGCCCCGCTTCCGGGAGTGCAGGGGAATATCGAGATCCAGCTCCAGATCGATGTTTCCATCCAGGCTCATGCCCTGCACCCGTGATGCGAAGCTGTGGCGCAGGGGCGTGTTTCTCAGCAGGCGCAGGGGATCGTTGCCCGGCCCCGCCAGCCGGCCGCTGACCTGGATGGGTTTCAGGGGCTTGAGAGAAGGGATGCTGGCCCGGGCGTTGCTGATGCGGCTGCCGTAGATGCGGCCCTGGTTCACGCGGATATCGAGGTCGTTGTTGTGGAAACGCACATGGCCCGCGACTTTCCTCAGGGCGGGCCACTCCTGGCGATAGGCCAGCTCCAGGTCTTCCACGTCGAAGGCGACCTCGAAGTGGCCGTCATGGGTCTTGTGGAAGGGAAAATGCCCCTTGGCCAGGGGGCCGTGGAACAGGAAGCTGCCCCGGGTGACGTGTCCCGAGACAATGGCCTTGTCCAGCCAGTTCACCAGGGCGGGCTTCATGATGCCCACCGGGTAGTAGCGCCCGGCGTGGCGGCCGTTGCCGTCGTGGAAATCGGTCTGGATGTCCATCACCGGTGGCTGATCCCCAAGCCGTTCCACCCTGAGGCGGCTGATGGTGGACAGGTCCGGGGTGTCCAGCGCCAGCTTGTTGCCTTGCAGCACCCAGTCGTCGCCGGTTCCGCTCCATTCCAGGACGCCCCGCAACCGGTCGATGTCCAGGGGAGCGCGGAACAGGGGAGTGAGATCGACACGGGCGGCGCGGGTATCGAGTTCCAGCCGCGCCCGGTTGCGCTGCAGGTGGAATCCGCCGCTGAAGTTGCTGATGCCCGGCAGCTTGTTCCAGGAATGCAGGGAGAACCCGTGGAAGCCGCCCTGGACCATGGGAGCGGCGAGAGGATCGTCCGCGGGGGCGCTGGCGCGCAGGTTCGTCAGTGTCCCCCGGGGAGCCAGGGCCAGCAGCGGGGATTTGGCGGGTGAGCCATCGGGCAGCAGGGTGAGCAGGGGCATGAGGGCGTCGAGATCGACATGGGAGATGCCCAGCCGCAGGCGTCCATCCTGCTGTTGCAGGGCAAGGTCCGTGGCCTTCCATTCATGGCCGTTGGCTCGCAGGCTCAGATCATCCAGTTGCAGTATCCAGTCCGCCCCCTGTTTCCGGTAGAGCAGGTCACCCCGCAGATCGGACAGTCGCAGGCTGCCGCCATCAGGCGCGTGCAGTTCCATGCCCTCCATGTCGAAGCGAACGCGGGTGGAAACGTGACTGCCGGCATCCCAGTAACTCCATAACTCGTAACTCAACCGCAGGTTGGTGAGAAAGTAGTCGTCCGGCAAATAGGCCTGCAGGAAGGTTTCCGATTGCAGGGACTGGCCTTTTGACCAGAAACGCCCGGACCAGTCGCCGCGGGTGACGGAACCGTCGATTTCGCCCCGCACCTGAAAACCATCCCGGGCCGAGGCGATACGCAGACTGCTGTGGCGTCCCCGGGTGACAAGCTGCACGTTCAGATGCTCCTGCCGCACGGTGGTATTGCGTTTCACATCCAGCCAGTCCAGGGTTGCGTCCTCCAGCAGGATGCGGGCCGGCAGGTTGACGCCGCCACGGTGCCGGAGCAGGCCCAGGATACGGGTCTTGCCTTCCCGGTCACGCAATACCTGCACGCGGGTGCCCTCCAGGCGGATGTCCAGGGGCAGGTTCTCGCGCCAGTGGGTCAGGGCGCGGAGATTGACGCCCACCAGGGCGTCGCCCAGGGCCAGTTGCTCATGTTCTCCCAGGGTAAGCTGGCGCACCCAGATGCGTGGTGTGACGCCGGCCCAGTAGGTCTGTATGCCCGCGAAGCGCACCGGGGTGCCCACGATGCGGGTGGCCAGATCCTCGACAACTTCCTTGTGGGATTCAGCGTACAGGGCGAAGCTGAAGGTCAGCACCTTGGCGGCGGCGCCGACGATGAGGATCAGGTACAGCAGCCGGGTAATGAGTGTTCCAAGACGCTTGAAGAGGCCCCAGAACAACTTCAGTCCTCCCGCCGGACTGTTTTATACCAGCACCACATCGTATTGTTCCTGGGTATAGAGGCTCTCCGCCTGCAGGCGTATTGGCTTTCCGATGAACTGCTCCAGCTCCGCCAGTTCCTGGGATTCCTCGTCCAGCAGCCGGTCCACCACTTCCTGTGAGGCCAGCACCAGCAGGGACTGGCTTTCGAACTGGCGCGCCTCGCGCAGGATCTCGCGGAAGATCTCGTAGCAGGTGGTTTCCGCGGTCTTGATGTAGCCGCGGCCGTTGCAGGTGGGGCAGTTGTCGCAGAGCACGTGCTCCAGGGATTCGCGGGTGCGCTTGCGGGTCATCTCCACCAGGCCCAGGGAAGACACTTCGCAGATGGTGGTGCGGGCATGATCCCGGGACAGGCAGCGTTCCAGGGCGCGCATCACCTGGCGCTTGTGTTCCGCCTCGGCCATGTCGATGAAGTCGATGATGATGATGCCGCCGAGGTTGCGCAGGCGAAGCTGGCGGCAGATGGCCTGGGCGGCTTCCAGGTTGGTCTTGAAGATGGTCACTTCCAGGTTGTGATGACCCACGAAGCCGCCGGTATTCACGTCTATGGTGGTCATGGCCTCGGTCTGGTCGATGATGAGGTGGCCGCCGGATTTGAGATCCACGCGCCGGGCCAGGGCCTTCTGGATCTCGTCTTCCACGTTGTACAGGTCGAACAGGGGGCGCTCGCCGGGGTAGTAGCGCACCAGGCCGGCGATATCCTTGTTGAACTTCTCCGCGAACTGCATGGCCTTCTCCCAGGTGGAGCGGGAGTCGATGCTGATCTTTTCCACTTCCGGGCCCGCCAGATCACGCAGGGCGCGCAGGGCCAGGGGCAGATCCTCGTGGACAATGCGGATGCTGTTGGTGCTGTGGGCCTTTTCCTGGATGGATTGCCACAGGCGCTGCAGGAAGATCATGTCCTGGCGCAACTCGTCGGCGTCTATACCCTCCGCCGCGGTGCGGGCGATGAAACCGCCCTTGAGACCGCATTCCTCCGCCACCTCGCGCAGGATCTGCTTCAGGCGCTGGCGCTCTTCCTCGTCCTCGATCTTCTGGGACACGCCGGTGGTGTGGTTGTTGGGCATGTACACCAGGTAACGGGAAGGAATGGAGATATTGGTGGTCAGGCGCGCGCCCTTGGAACCGAGGGGGTCCTTCACCACCTGCACCACGATGTAGCTGCCTTCCTGAACCAGTTGGGTGATGTCCGTGGACTTGTCCCCGTTGGGCGTGCTGATGTCCGCCGCGTGCAGGAAGGCGGCCCGGGCCAGTCCGGCGTCCACGAAGGCCGCCTGCATGCCCGGCAGAACCCGGCACACCTTGCCCTTGTAGATGTTGCCCACCAGGCCGCGGTTGGCGGTGCGCTCGATGAGCACCTCCTGCACGATGCCGTTCTCGATGAGGGCGACACGGGTTTCCGGCGGTGTGACGTTGATCAGGATTTCTTCACTCATGGCCCTATGTTACACCTTCAGCAGGCCGGCTTCGGCGAGTAATTCTCCCGTTTCAAACAGGGGTAGCCCCATAATGCCGGAATAGCTGCCGGCAATGTGTTCGATGAACAGGGCGCCCCGTCCCTGCACGGCATAGCCACCGGCCTTGTCGGCGGGCTCTCCCGTGGCCCAGTAGCGCCGGGCCTCCTCCTCGGTGATGGCGCGAAAGCGCACCTGGCTGCGGCTCAGGCGGTAATTTTCTTCCTGATTGCGCAGAAGCGCCACGCCCGTGAGCACTTCGTGGCCGCGGCCCGCCAGTTCCAACAGCATGGCCACGGCATGTTCCTCGTCCCCGGGCTTGCCCAGGGGCTGGCCGTCCAGCACCACGCAGGTGTCGGCGGCCAGCACCGCCTGGTCCGGGTGTCGTTCAAGACCGGCGCGGGCCTTGTCCAGGGTGACCCGCCGCACGAAGGCATCGGGCGCTTCCCCGGGGCGCGGGGTTTCGTCCACGTGCACGGGCGCTGCCCGGTGGGCCACGCCGATCTGGTCCAGCAGTTCGCGCCGCCGGGGAGACTGGGAGGCCAGAATGATCATGCCGCCTTGTCTTTCTTCTGGTCCCGGGCCTGCATCAGATAACGATAGGCGGTGTAATACTTGTAGATGTTGGCCACATAGCGCACGGTTTCACGGCCCACGATCTTGCCGGCGGCGATTTCCACGTTACCGAACCAGCGGTTGGGGTCCAGGCCCATTTTCCTTGCCAGTTTGCGCATCTTGCGCACCTTGGCCGGCCCGGCGTTGTAGGCCGCCCAGGAAAAGGCCATGCGGTCCTCGGCGGAAATGGCCGGGTCGGAAAAATAGCGATCCCGCAGGAAGGCCAGATAGCGCGCGCCGGCGTGGATGTTGTTCTCTTCCGTGGAGATGTCCGGTATGCCCACCTGCTTGTCCGCCGCCGTGGAAGGCAGTAGCTGCATGATGCCCACGGCGCCCCGGTGGCTGCGGCGGTTCTGATCCAGCTCGGATTCCTGGTAACCCTGGGCGGCCAGAGCCAGGGCGTCGAAGCCGTACTGGTCGCCGTATTTGCGGAACAGGGTCAGCAGTTGCTCGAACTTCTCCCGGGCCTGTTCCCGGGCGGGGTTCTTGATCCAGCGGGTGTTCTGGTAATAGCGCTTGATGAGCATGTTGCCCAGCAGGGTGCCCTTGCGCACCTTCCTGGAAAACGCCTGCAGGCTGCTGGCCAGTTCCGGATTGTTGCGGCGTACCGCCCAACCCACGAAGCCGCCCCGGTTGATGGCAAGCTGCTCGTCGATGCGGATGTCGGGCAGGGCCTGGGCCCAGAGTTTGGCCTTGTAGTCGTCCACCACCGTCATGCCAATGACCCCGGCGTTGACCATTTCCAGGATGTCCTCGGTGTTCAGTCGCGGATCCACGATCTGGATGTCAACGGGCGGCAGGCCTTTTTCGGTGAACCGCCGGTTCAGTTCCCGCAGATGTTCCAGATAACTGCTGCCCGGCAGCACATGGATGGTTTTTCCCGCCAGTCCTTCGATATTGTCGGGCAAGGGGGTGTCCTTGTGGGCCACCAGCAGCTCGGCCACTTCCATGCGCCGGCCGGAGGCAAAGCGCAGGAATTTCCGCCGCTCCGGCGTTTCCGTGAGGAAATGCGCGGCGATGTCTCCGCGGCCTTCCCGCAGCCAGGGAATGAGATTGCTGAAGGAGACGGGCACGAAGACCACATGAACCTTGTCCGTTTCCCGCTTGACGCCCTTGTTGATGAATTTCTCGTATTCCCGCAGCAGGTCCGCCTGCAGGCCGCTGGGCCTGCCCTTGACGAAAAAGAAATCCGTGGGCCCGAACACCACCAGGGCGCGGATCACCCGGCGTTTTTTCATTTCCGGCAGATCCCCGGTAAAAGGCTGTTCCAGCACCGACAGGTGGATGTCCTGCTCCGCGGCGGCGCCTGTGCCCGGCATGAACAGGCAGAACAGCCACAGGAAACAGGCGGTGAGGAAAATCGGCTTGAATCGAAAGATGATGTTGTTGGCAGTCATGGTTCCTGTTCGTATATGCAATGCGTCAGCCGCGATGGTAGGGATGATGGCGCAGGATGCTCCAGGCCCGGTAGAGTTGTTCCGCCACCACCACCCGCACCAGGGGGTGAGGCAGGGTGAGAGGCGACAGGGACCACTGCTGGTCCGCCCTTTCCCGGCATTCCGGTGACAGTCCTTCCGGTCCGCCCACCAGCAAGGATACATCCTGCCCCGAAGCCATCCAGTTCTCCAGCTGCCGGGCCAGATCCTCCGTGCTCTAGCGCCGGCCCTTCACCTCCAGGGCTATGATACGGCTACCGCGGGGAATGGTATCGAGCATGATCCTGCCCTCGTCCCGGGTGATGCGGGCGATA
>CAZWRE010000017.1:0-34800 GCA_964636335.1 uncultured Sedimenticola sp.
CGGCCCGGGGCGGGCCTCCTACGGGGGGCGCTCCGCCGCGACCCCATGATTTTGTGCCGCCTGACGGCGGGATGTTTTGAAGCGCGCGGTGGCGCGCACCCACCTGACTTTCTTTGCTTGCCCAAAGAAAGTCAGCAAAGAAAGGGCACCCCGCGACAGGCCCGCGGCCATGCCGCGGGTTCCCTGCGCGCCTCGACCGGCGGCGGCCGCTCGCGAACTCGCCCGGCGTTGCCGGGCTCGGACAGCGCTCGCTCCATCCGCCGCCGGCCATCGGTGCTCGGCGCCGTCGAGGGGGAGGCCCGTTTCCCAAGCGGTGGGAGCAATCCCTCTATCCATCGGCCCGGGGGCGGGCCTCCTACGGGTGGTCGTTCCGCTGTGCGATCCATCAGCCTGGGGCAGGCCTCCCACGGTAGGAGCGGCGCCCCCGCCGCGACCCCGCACAAGGATGTGCGGCGCGAAGCGGAGGCAGCGGGAAACCGCGTTTTCCGATTCAAACAAGCAGCGGCGCCTCGCCACGATCCATCGGCCCGGGGGCGGGCCTCCTACGGGTGGTCGTTCCGCTGCGCGAGGGGCGGGCCTCCCACAGTAGGAGCGGCGCCCTCGCCGCGATTTCGCCGCGACCCATCGGCCCGGGGGCGGGCCTCCTGCTTTCTATGTGCTGGTTTCGCTGTCGCTGAAAACGGGCTGATTGTTTTCGATCCGCAGTTGGCGCTTTCCTTGCAGCAATTCCCGTAGCGGAATTCCCGCCACCTGTTTGCGCCAACCCTGCATCAGGATGGCTTTTTCATCGCCACGCAGCAGGGCCGCCAGGTCCTTGCGGTTGGCGATGGCCTGGGGTGACAGGCCTGCTTCCCGGGCGATGAGGCGCAGGGCGGCGCTCATCAGGTCCAGCATGGCTTCTTCCTCGGGGGTGGGACGGGCGGCCCGGTAGTTGTCCCGGGGCCAGTCGGCTTTCGGCAGCCGCAGGGCCTGCTGTATGCGTTCCAGCAGATCGGTCCCGTTGTGTTTCACGAATTTGCTTTCCACCCCGCGGATTCTTTCCAGGGCCTTGATATCCGCGGGCGCGCGCCGGGCGATTTCCAACAGCACTTCGTCCTTGAGAATCCAGCGCCGGGGCAGGTTGCGCGCCAGGGCCTGTTCTTCCCGCCAGGCGGCCAGGGCCTGGAGCACGGCCAGCTTAACGCCCTTGAGGTGCTGGCGGCCCTTGACCTTCTTCCACATGTCCATGGGGTTGAGGGAATAGGTGGCTTCGTTCGTCAGGGTCTCGAATTCCGGTTTCAGCCAGGCCAGGCGTCCCTGTTTTTCCAGGGCCTGCTTCATCTCCAGGTAGGCCTGGCCGAGGAAGATCACGTCATCCAGGGCATAGCGTAACTGGGCCTTGTCCAGGGGGCGGCGGGACCAGTCCGTGCGGGAGTGATCCTTGGCCAGTTCCACCTTCAGCACCTGCTGGATGAGCTTGCCGTAACCCACCTGGTCGCCATGTCCCAGCAGGGCGGCGGCGGGCTGGGTGTCGAACACCGGCCGGGGCAGGGCGCCCCATTCGTTGAGAAAGATCTCCTGGTCCTGACGGGCGGCGTGGAAAACCTTTTCGATGGTGGGATCCAGCAGCAGCTCCTTCAGGGGAGACAGGTCGTCCAGGGCCAGGGGATCGATGGCGGCAGCCACCTTGTCGTCGGCCACCTGGATGAGGCACAGGCGGGGGTAGTAGGTGCGTTCGCGGATGAACTCCGTGTCCACGGCCAGCCAGGGGCTGTGTTTCACCTGGCCGATGAAATCCTGAAGCTGTTGTGGCGTTTCTATGAACAATTCCTGCATGCTGGAGTAATAAGTGGCAAAAGGGATGGGGTATGATACCCGCATCACGCGCAACAGCAGGAGCTTTATGCATATTCATATCCTGGGCATCTGCGGCACCTTCATGGGAGGCATCGCCCAGATCGCCAGCGCCCTGGGGCACAGGGTCACGGGATCCGATGCCGGGGTCTATCCGCCCATGAGCACCCAACTGGAGGCGGCGGGCATCGATCTCATGGAAGGCTGGGATCCCGCGCATCTGGAACCGGCGCCGGACATGGTGGTGGTGGGTAATGCCCTGTCCCGCGGCAATCCCATGGTGGAATACATGCTGGATCACGGCCTGCCCTACACCTCCGGCCCCCAATGGCTGGCGGAGCATGTGCTCCAGGGACGCTGGGTGCTGGCGGTGGCGGGCACCCATGGCAAGACCACCACGGCCTCCATGTTGGCCTGGATACTGGAGCATGCGGGGCTGTCTCCCGGTTTTCTCATCGGCGGCGTGCCGCGCAACTTCGGTCGTTCCGCCCGCCTGGGGGAGACGCCCTTCTTCGTGGTGGAAGCGGACGAGTACGATACCGCCTTCTTCGACAAGCGAAGCAAGTTCGTTCACTACCGTCCCCGCGGCTGCGTGCTGAATAACCTGGAGTTCGATCACGCGGATATCTTCGACGACCTGGCGCAGATCCAGCGCCAGTTTCATCACCTGGTGCGCACCGTGCCCGGCAACGGCCTTATCGTTTCTCCGGCGGATGACGACAACCTGCGGGAAGTGCTGGACATGGGCTGCTGGACGCCGGTGGAGACGTTTTCCGCATCGGCCGTGGCGGCCTGGCAGGCAAGGGACATGGCGCCGGACGGCAGCGCCTTCGAGGTGATCTGCGAGGGAGAAGCGGCGGGCCGGGTGGAATGGTCTCTCACCGGGGAACACAATGTGAACAACGCGCTGGCCGCCCTGGCCGCCGCCCGCCATGCCGGGGTGCCGGTGAAGACGGGCATCGAGGCCCTGAGCGCCTTCGAGAACGTGAAACGGCGCATGGAACTGCGTGGCGAGGTGGATGGCATCCGGGTGTTCGATGATTTCGCCCATCATCCCACGGCCATTGCCACCACCCTGGCGGGCCTGCGCCGGCAGGTGGGTGAAGGCCGCATTATCGCCGTGCTGGAGCCGCGCTCCAACACCATGCGCCTGGGCATCCATGCCGAAACCCTGCCGGCTTCCCTGGAGGCGGCGGATCAGGTGCTGCTGTTTGCGCCGGCATCCCTGGACTGGGACGCGGAAAAGGTGATGGCCCCCCTGGGTGACAGGTGCCGGGTGCTGCCCGCCACGGAAGCCATCGTCGATAGTCTGCGCAACGAGGTTCGCGCCGGCGACACGGTGTTGGTGATGAGCAACGGCGGCTTCGAAGGCATACACGAGCGCATCCTGGCCATGCTGGGAGAAAGGTCATGAGCGCCCGGCCCGTTGCCGTGGCCTTCACCGGCGCCTCGGGCATCGCCTACGGCCTGCGCCTGGTGGAATGCCTGCTGGCAGCGGGACGGGATGTGCAGTTGCTCCATTCCCAGGCGGCCCAGGTGGTGGCGCGCATGGAGCTGGATCTTGAACTGCCATCCTCGGCGGAGCAGTCCGGTGAGCTGTTGCGCCAGCGTTTCGGCGTGGCGCCGGAGCGGCTGCGGGTGTTTGGCCGCCAGCAGTGGACGGCCCCCGTGGCCAGCGGCTCCAACCCGCCGGACGCCCTGGTGATCTGCCCCTGCACCATGGGCACCCTGGCTTCCATCGCCCACGGTATCAGCGATGACCTCATCGACCGGACAGCGGATGTCATGCTCAAGGAGCGGCGCAAGCTGATTCTGGTGGTGCGCGAGACGCCCTTTTCCGCCATTCACCTGGAGAACATGCTGGCGGTGACCCGCGCCGGTGGCGTGGTGATGCCGGCCAACCCCGGTTTCTATCACCGGCCGGAAAAGGTGGAGGATCTGGTGGATTTCATGGTGGCGAGGATTCTCGACCACCTGGATGTGGAGCACGACCTGCTGCCCCGCTGGGGGGCAAGCCGGTCATAGAGCCTTCTACTTCAGCAGGAAGAAGGCGGCCGCAAAGGCCGCGGCGGCTGAAAGGACGGAAATGAGGGCGGATTTCGCCAGCATGCTGCCCTGCAGGCCGGACACCTTCTTTTCCATTTCCTTGAGGCTGGTTTCCACGTTCTTCCGGGTGTCCTTGATGCTGTCCTGGAGTTCCGCCAGGCGCTCCTTGAGCAGCTCATCCATCTTCGTATTGACACCGTTGAACAGGTCTTCGCGCAGGCGGTTTTCGTGTTCCTTGATGTCGTCCAGGCCGGTTTCCACCTGTTGACGCAGGGCTTCAAGCTGGATGCGGTGGTTGCCGGCATCCATGGAAATCTGTTCCTTGACCTGGGCGGCGATGCGTTCGTCCACCTTTTTCAGGCTGTCATGAAGTGGTTGCAGTTTTGCCTCGCTGGATTGGGCGAGTTCACCCAGCTCCCGTGCCAGTTTCTGTTCCACGGAGGAGACGTCTTCCCGAACCGCTTTCAGCAGTGTTTCGACCTGGGTCATGATGGCATCCATGTCGAAGGCGGGAGCGGCCTCCTCGGGCGCCTGCTCCTCCGGTTCCGCAGCAGCCTCGGGAACGGGTTCGACATCGATGGTGGCCAGCACGGCCTGGAGCCTGTCCGCCTGGGGCGGCTTGGTGAGCACGCCAATGGCGCCGGCTTCCCTGGCCATCTCCTCCAGCTTGTCCCCTTCGTTGCCCGTGCACAGAACCACGGGAATATGCGAGGTCTTTTCGTTGCTGGTAATGGCGGTGGTGGCGGCAATGCCTCCCATGCCCGGCATGGACTGGTCCATGAACACGATATCGATGTTTTCCGTGGCGATCTTGTCCAGGGCTTCTTCCCCGGAAGCCGCCATTTCGACCTCCAGTCCCTGATCCTTGAGCAGCTTTCCCATGGCGAATCGTGCTGCCTTGGAATCATCTACCAGTAATACCTTCATTATTGTCTCCGTTAAGGTGCTGGGAACCGGGCTATTTATACTACAAGCAGGCCGGCAAGCCACCCGTGCATGCGTAAAAATGTGAAGCCGGTGAATTCATTGTTGTTCGATGAGGGGAGATCTGCGCCAGACCAGCAGCAGTTGTCCATCCCTGACTTCGCGCCATCCCAGTTCCGGGGTGGCGAGATCCATTTTTAGCCTGTTCAGTGCGGTTTGTCCATCCCGGCTGTCCCTGGGCCATGCCAGCAGTCCCAGCCACTGTTTCTTCTCCTGCATGATTGCCTCCCCCAGCCAGATCGGCTGACCGGTTTCTTCCAGCAGCCAGTTGCCGGGCCAGAAATAGATGGCCTCGCGCCGTTCTCCGGCTGCTCTTGTCAGCACCAGGGGCGACATGCGTCCGCCATGGCTGTGAGGCAGCAGGGGCAGTTCCTGCAGGTTGCTGTTGGTGGCCAGCATCTTCAGCCATTCCAGGCCATGCGCCGGGGTTGTCTTCTTCCAGCCGGATTCTTCCAGCCTGGCGACCAGCGCCTTGACCGGGCCCGCGTATTGCAGATTCAGGGGGCGCTCCTTCCGTTCCAGGATGTCGCTGCGCCAGGCGGGAAGCCTGCGCCAGCCGCCGTTCCGCCATTCCTCCAGGCTCATGCTGCCCTGCGCCTGCAGGGTGAAAGGGCGGGGAGGCGGGGCGTTTACTCCCAGGGCGGAGGCCGTGCCCAGCAAGATGATACTCAAACCGGTGATCAGGGCCAGCCTGCCGGCAATGGGATGGTCCTGCACGTGGGTGCGGTAGGCCATGCCCACGGCGGTTGTCCAGATGATGCCGCCACCCAGGGCCTGCAGTATCGGCAGCAGGCCGGAGCCCAGGTAGAGCTGGGCCAGCATTACCGCCATGACGAGTACGCTGGCGGTGGAATAGATGCGCCAGCGTCGCGGGTGGGACAGGGGGGTGGCTACCAGCACGGCCGTCATGCCGAAGAACACGGTGGCGCGCAGTACGAATACATCGGGCATGACCGCCAACAGGGACGGGTTCTGGCGCATCAGGGCTTCAAGGACGATACCCAGCAGCCAGACGCCGCCGCAGGCCGCCAGCCAGTGGCGGGCGGCCCGGCGGTGGTTGGCGATCCACAGCACCAGTGACACCACCAGCAGCATGGCCAGGGTGGCGCTCTTGTCCGCCATGGCCGACAGGGCCAGCATGATGTGGTCTCCCACGGGGTTGGCCAGGCTCTTCAGGCCCACATGCAGGGCGTTGTCCGCCACCAGCAAGGGCGCGGCGGGCAGCAGGGCGATGATGGCCAGCAGCAGGCTGGCCAGCACCAGCAAACCGGCGAGCATGGCCAGGCCCACGGATTCCGGGTGCCGGGGGTCGCCCATGGCGCGGGCGATGCGGTTCAGGTAGGGATGGCGCTCGCCGAAGCTCAGCAGTTTCCGCACCAGTTGTCTGCTGTGGGGCTGGATGATCAGGAACAGGCGGTGGGACAGCCAGGCCAGGAACCACAGGCTGGCCAGCAGCACCACCAGCAGGATCACCAGGCGCAGGGCCACTTCCGAGGCCAGCTCCATGGAAGCGCCGAAGGCCATGCCGGGCAGCAGGTAGGCGGGCGCCCAGACGAGGGCGGAGATGACATTGGCGAACAGGAAGGCCCCGGCGGACATGTTCATCATCCCCGCCACCAGGGGAATCACCGCCCGCACCGGGCCGAAGAAACGGCCGATGGCCACGCTCTTGCCGCCGTAGCGCTGGAAGAAGGCCATGCCCTTTTCCAGCATGGCGGGGTGCTTGTTGAAGGGCCACAGGCCGGTGAGCTGCCGCTGGTAGCGCTTGCCCAGCCAGAAGCTCAGGCCGTCACCGGCCACGGCGCCCAGTACGGCCCAGAGCACCATGGTCTGGAAATCCAGGGCGCCGGCACCGATCAGCGCTCCCACGGCAAACATCACCGCTACCCCGGGCACCACCATGCCCACCACCGCCAGGGATTCGGCAAAGGCCATGAGGAATACGATGAGGCCCGCCCAGTGGGGGTTGGCGCTCACCCATTCCAGGAGCTGCCGGAAGGCGTCGGCCAAGGTCAGAGGCTGGCGAAGGCCTTGCGCGCCGCTGCCAGGGTGGCTTCCAGGTCCTCGTCCGTATGCGCCGTGGAAACGAAGCCCGCCTCGAAGGCGGAAGGCGCCAGGTACACGCCTTCATCCAGCATGGCGTGGAAGAAGCCCTTGAACTTCTCCTGATCGCAGGCCATGGAGCCGGCGAAGTCCGTCACCTTGTCGGCGTTGGAGAAGAACAGGCCGAACATGCCGCCCACGTGGTTTTCCGTGACCGCCACACCAGCTTCCCGCCCGGCTTCCACCAGGCCGCCGATGAGTCTTTCGGTCTTGTCGCCCAGGGCATCGAAGAAGCCGGGGGCGGAAATCAGTTCCAGGGTCTTCAGACCCGCAGCCATGGCCACGGGGTTACCGGACAGGGTGCCGGCCTGATAGACCGGACCCAGGGGTGCGATCTTCTCCATGATCTCGCGTTTGCCGCCGAAGGCGCCCACGGGCATGCCGCCGCCGATGACCTTGCCCAGGGTGGTGAGATCGGGCTTGATGCCATACAGGCCCTGCACGCCGCCCAGGCCCACGCGGAAGCCGGTCATTACCTCGTCGAAGATGAGCACCGTACCGTACTGGTCGCAGACCTCGCGCAGACCTTCCAGGAAGCCGGGCACCGGGGGAATGCAGTTCATGTTCCCCGCCACGGGCTCGACGATGATGCAGGCCACTTGGTCACCGATCTGGCTGAAAGCTTCTTTTACCTGTTCCAGGTTGTTGTAGTCCAGGGTGATGGTCTGTTCCGCCAGGCAGGCGGGCACGCCGGGGGAAGAAGGCTCGCCCAGGGTCAGGGCGCCGGAGCCGGCCTTTACCAGCAGGGAGTCCGAATGGCCGTGATAGCAACCTTCGAACTTGACGATCTTGTCCCGTCCCGTGTATCCCCGGGCCAGGCGGATGGCGGACATGGTGGCCTCGGTGCCGGAGGACACCATGCGCACCATTTCGATGGAGGGCATGAGCTCGCAGACCTTGTCGGCGATGCGGATCTCCAGTTCCGTGGGCGCGCCGAAGGACAGGCCCCGGGGCACGGCCTGTTGCACGGCCTCGATGACCTCGGGGTGGGCATGGCCCAGGATCATGGGCCCCCAGGAGCCCACGTAGTCGATGTAGCGGCGGCCTTCGGAATCGAAGATATATGGGCCGCTGGCGTGGTCGATGAACACCGGGTCGCCCCCCACGCCCTTGAAGGCGCGCACGGGGGAGTTCACTCCGCCGGGAATGTGTTGCTGGGCTTTTTCGAAGAGTTCGTGGGATGTGCTCATGGGCTTCCTCGGAATGCTTGGAATTGTTGGGCAATGGCGCGGGCTGCCTCGGCAATGTCCGCCTGGGCGAACAGCCCCTGGATCATGGCCACCATGTCCACGCCGGTTTCGATGACGGATGGGGCATTTTCCGGGGTTATGCCGCCGATGGCAACCAGGGGCAGTGACAGCTCCCCGCGCGCCCGGCGCAGCAGCTCCAGCCCGGCCTTGCGCGCCCCGGGCTTGGTGGACGAGGGAAAGACCGCGCCGAAGGCCAGGTAGTCCGCCCCGGCCGCGGCGGCCCGGTGGGCGCGGGCCAGGTCGTTGTAGCAGGAGATGCCGATGATGATGTCGGCGCCAAGATGGGCGCGGGCTTCTTCCAGGGCGGTGTCGTCCTCGCCCAGGTGCACGCCCTGGGCGCCGCTGGCCCGGCACAGTTCCACGTCATCGTTGATGATGAGCAGGGTGTCATGATCCATGCACAGCTCCCGCAGGGCCCGGGCGTCGGCCAGCCGGCGGTTCTGGTCGGCGGACTTGTCCCGGTACTGGAGAAGGCGGGCGCCGCCCCGCAGCGCGGCTTCGGTCCGGTCCAGCAGCTCCCGGCCCCGCAGGCCGTCGGGGGTGATGGCGTAGAGTCCGCGTGGTTCCTTCATGGGCAGCGCCCGGGCACCAGTTGCCCCCGTCCTGGCTGAAAGGCGCGTTGCAGCGCGTGCCAGGTGTAGTGCTGGGCGGCGTCCACGGCGGCTTCCAGGTCTTTTCCCCGGGCCAGGCCCGCAGCCACGGCCGAGGCCAGGGTGCAGCCGGAGCCGTGGTAACTGCCGGGCAGCCTGGGCCATTGCCAGTGGCGGCTGTGTTCCTCCTGGTACAGGCTGTTGATCACCTTGCCATGCTCGGACTCGTCCGCGCCGGTGATGAGCACGGCCGGGCAGCCCCCGTCCCGCAGGGTGCGGGCGCAGTCGTCCGGGGTGGTCGCGCCGCTCAGTTCCCGGGCTTCCTTCCGGTTGGGGGTGATGAGGCTGGCCAGGGGCAGCAGGGGCCGGAGGATTTCCACGTGGCTCATGGCCTGGCCGCTGCCGGAGGCCAGCACCGGGTCCAGGATCAGAGGAATGTCCGGCAGGATCTCGAGGACATGCCGGACTACGTTGGCTGCGCCGGGGCTGCCCAGCAGCCCCACCTTGATCACGGAAATGCGGTAGTCGTCCAGGATGCGCCGGGCCTGTTGTCGCAGCAGGGTTTCCGGTACGGGATGGACGCCATATACCCGGCTGCTGTCCTGCTCCGTCAGGCAGGTCACCAGGGGCGCGGCGTGACAGTCCAGGGCCGCCAGGGTCTCGATATCGGCCTGGATGCCGGCGCCGCCTCCGGGATCGTGGCCCGAGAGACAGAGCACGACGGTTTTTTGTGGGTGACTTGGCATGACGCGACGTTTGCGTTTGTCCATCGGGCAAAATCGGAAAAATGGTCTACAATTAGACCACATTCAAGGGGACTTGGCCCCGCCTCGAAGTGGATTTCGACCGTTTGACATTGAGATGTTTGCGCAAGCAAACAGGTGTGCCCATGACTGCCGAATTTGAGAACCTGCGCCGCGTCGCCAGTGAATATTGCCGCATCATCGAGTCCGTGGGGGATGACCGCGCGGAATGGTTGCAGCAGGTGTTCAGGATACTGCCCCAGCTGCACGCGGCCATTGCCGTGGTGCTGGAGCAGGAGAGTGCCGGTGGCAGGCCGGTGGAAGCCAATCTTGAACAGCGCTTTTCCCTGTTCACCAAGCTGCATCAGTTGCTGGGAGAAAATGACGCCTACTGGATGGAATACGACCTGGCCCACGAAGAATGCCGCAGCGGCAGCCTGGCGGATGATCTCACGGACATCTATTGCGAACTCAAGCAGGGACTGATGCTGCTGGAGGAGGAGAAATCCGATCCCGACGGCATCCTGCGCAACTGGCGGGTGGGTTACCGCGTCCACTGGGGAAAGCATCTGGTGGATGCCGAACGCCATCTCTACGATCTTTCATCCCGAGGACATATCTGAACATGATGCGATTCCTGCTTGCGCTGGTTCTGGTCGCCAGCCATTTACAACTGGCCGCGGCTGAGGAAAAGACCTTCAGCCTGCGGTTGCCGCCCGCTTCCCTGGAAAAATGGTACCGCCCGGCCAACAAGCGCGATGCCTGGCTGCACACCATGTTCCGCCTGCGGCGGGAGATGCAGGCGGTCTCGGAGTATGCGGCTCTGGAAGATGATGCCCGGCTGAAGAAATGGCTGGCCAGGCTGGAAAAGGACTACCTGTCCATCGGCGAGATGGTGCCGGAATGGAAGGACGAGCTGGAAGACGGTCTGCTGAAGAAGATGCGGGCGGCAGCGGAGGCGGGCGATGCGGACAGCCTGGCCCGGTGGCAGCGCAAGCTGGGCAAGTCCTGCCAGTCCTGCCACGCCGAATACAAGCTTACCGCCGCCCTGCTGTACCGGGCGCCGGACTTTTCCGCTGTGAAAGTGGAATCGGAAGAAACCATGGAGGAGGAAGACTACGGCCGTGTCATGTCCCGCCTCAGTCTTCTTCTCAACCGGGTGAAGATCGCCGGTGAAGATGGTCGGCAACGGGCGGCAATGGATGCCCTGGATCAACTGGAACAGCGCCTGGCCGATCTGGGCGGCAGTTGCGCGGCCTGCCACAAGCAGGAAAGCGCTCGTGAAATCATCCTGGGCGAGGAGGCGAAGGCCTCACTGGCTCATGTGCGCAAGGGCCTGGAAACAGGCAATCAGAAACAGACAGGCCGCTACCTGGGTGAATTCGCCGTGGGCGTGTGCGCCGATTGCCACGCCATTCATCGTTTGCAGAGTGACATGCGGCGCCTGCTTTCCGGGGAGTGAGGCGCGACCGCCTCCGCGGAAGGATCAGGCGCTCGTTCGGTGGGTTATTTGATCCACGGATTGGGTTTGCCCTGGATTCTGGCTACCGCCCGGTTATGGCGCCTTTCTTCATCGTCCGGTGGATACTGGCGGTGCCATTTCTCCAGCAGCTTGCGCTGCTTGCGGTACAGATCCAGGCCGTACTCGTCCGCCATGTAGAGCATGGCCCGGGCAATGCGGCCCCGGGCCTCGGGGCGGGGTTCCACCCGATGCTTGCGGAAATCCACTTCGAAATCACATCCCCTGTAATGATGGTTCTCTCCCGGGATGATGCCGAAGGGCATGGAGCTGCGAGTCTGGTTCACATCCTTGCGCGCGGCGTACATGTTGTGCATGTCCGATTCGATGAGATTGAAGCGCGGGCTGTTGTGACGGCATTGCTCACGCTTGCCGCAACCGAGTTTTTTCGTCACCCAGCTCATGGGGTACACGTGTTCGACGTTCACCTTGCGGTCGAAAGGGCGGAAACGGTATCCACAGTAAAGGGTCTCGCCCCCACGGGGATACACGCCCTGCCAGTAGTCGCGCAGGCTGTCCAGATAATTTCTGTCCGGTTGGCGGGAGCAGGCCGTGGTGGTCCAGAGGGCGACGCCCAGGGCAATGAGCAGCAGTGATTTCGTGTTCATGGATGTTCGGCACATTTCAGTCGCTGGGGAATTGCGATAATATCCCTGTTTCCCTCCGCTCACCAGAATCCGTTTTTGAATTCTTATGGAAGACAGAGAACAAAAGGCCGGAGCGTCCCCTTCCAATCGCTTGTGGCTGATCATCAGCGCCATCATGGCTGTCACGCTGATCGCCGTGTTCATGGTGCCGGATGGCCGGGAGCAGGCCGAGGACATCCCCCTGCCGGCCGCGCCCACGACGCCGGTTTCTTCCCTGAATGAAGCGGAGCCGGATGCGCCGCGGCAGGCTGAAATGCCGGCGGCGGAAGAGGCGCTTGCCGAGGGCGAGGCGGCGCGGCGTTTCCTGGCCCAATCACCGGATCTGGATACCGGGGCCATCTTCCGGCGCGCGGAAGCCTTCCGCCGGGACGGCCGCGTGGCGGATGCCTGGCTGCTTTATTTCAAGGCGGCCCGGGACGGGCATGCCCAGGCGGCCATGGTTCTGGCGGAACAGGCCGACCCGGCCTTCTTCGATGCCGCAAGCAGCATGCTGGATACGCCCGACCTGGTACAGGCCCACAAGTGGTATGAACTGGCGAGGCGCAACGGCAGCCGGGAGGCTGGAGAACGCCTGGACAAACTGATGAAACGCCTGGAGCAGGCGGCTGCCGATGGCGACCGGCAGGCGCAGGTACTGCTGGCGAAATGGAAGTGATGGCAATGAAGAAGATCCTGTCGGTTCTGTGCATGCTGGCCCTGTCCGCCTCTGTTCTGGCGGCGGATCGCCAGCCTCTGCTCCTTCCCGGAAAGAGCGCCTTGTACCAGCGGGTGCTGTCCATTCCCGAGGCCCGCCTGGTGGATCAGCCGGGAGACAGCCAGGGCGTGCCGGTCACGCCGTTCAGCGCTTTCTATGTCTATGAGCGCCGGCAGCAGGGCGGGCAGGAATGGCTGCTGCTGGGCACTGACCGCCATGGCGGCCTGAGCGGCTGGCTGTCCGCCCGGGACAGTATCGCCTGGAACCAGGGACTGACGGTGGAATTCAGGGACCCCGCGAATCACGACCGGGTGCTCATGTTCCGGGACAAGGCTTCCCTTGAAGCCCTGGCGAGAACCGGTGCCGATGAAAACTACAACAAGCTGTATGAGCAAGCGGTGAAGGGCGAGCTGCCGGAGGACTCTCCGGTGATCGCCATCCAGCCTGCCGGGCATATCGACATCCGCAAGGACTTCTACCTGGTGCCTATCCTGGATTTCGCGGACACCTGGCTGGGCAGCGAGCAGGCGCGCATGCTGAAGATCGCCAGCGTGCCTCTGGAAGCGCGCGGGCCGGAACCCGGGGATGCCGCAAGCGACGACTATACCGCCGGACTGGTGTTCGTCATCGACGCCAGCCTGTCCATGGACGAGTACATCACGCGCACCCGTGAAGCGGTGATGAAGATCTATGACCAGTTGGGTGATGCCGGCCAGCTTGGCAAGGTAAATTTCGGCCTGGTGGCCTTCCGCGACAATGCCGGCGCCGTTCCCGGCCTGGACTACACGGCGAAGACCTGGGTTACTCTTGAAGAGGGCCGTAATCCCGGTGCCTTTCTGGAAAAGGTGGAGCAGCTCTCGGCCGCCAAGGTGTCCAGCCGGGATTTTCGCGAGGACGCCTACGCCGGCCTGCGACAGGCCATCGAGGGCATGAAATGGCAGGGTCACGATGCCCGCTATATCGTGCTCATCACCGATGCCGGGGCCCGGGAAGGGGATGACCCCCTGTCCACCACGGGCCTGGGCACCGAAGCCATCCGTCAGTTGGCCCAGGACAACGGCATTGCCATCTTCGTGCTGCATCTCAAGACGCCGGCGAAGATGGCCGATCACCAGGCGGCCGAGGCCCAGTACCAGGAACTGTCGGATTTTCCCGGCATCGGCAGCCTCTACTACGGCGTGCCCACGGGGGACCTGGCCGAGTTTGGCGCCGTGCTGGACAGCCTGGCGGGGCAGATCTCCGCCCAGGTGGCCCAGGGAGTGAAGAAGCCCGAGACCGAGAGCCCGGTGGCGAAGAACAATCCCCGGCTGGCCGAGCTTCAGGGCAAGGTGGAGAAACTGGGTTACGCTTTGCGCATGCAGTATCTGCAGCGGCGCGAAGGCGGTCCGCCCCGGGTATTCGATGCCTGGATGCTGGATCATGATATCCGCGAGCCCGCACGCCAGGTGGTGGAAGTGCGCGTGCTGCTCACCCGGGACCAGCTCTCCGAGCTGCATGACGTGCTGCAACAGGTTTTGCGTACGGCGGAAGAGGGCCTGCTCTCTCCCCAGACCTTCCTTGACGAGTTGAAAAGCCTGGCCGCCACCATCAGCCGCAACCCCGAGGAGCTGGGACGCACCACGGCCACCACCGCCGGCGAGGGCAACAGCCTGGTGGACATGGGTTTCATCGGCGACTATATCGAGGGCCTGCCCTACACAGGGGAGGTCATGTCCCTGTCCCTGGAAGACTGGCAGAGCTGGCCCGTGCGCCGCCAGGTGGCCTTCCTGCGCCGCCTGGAGGAGAAGATCACCTACTACCGCGCCCTGCATGACAACACGGATCTGTGGATCAGCCTGGACAAGGGGCCGGTGAGCGGTGACTCGGTGTTCCCCCTGCCCCTGGACATGCTGCCCTGATGCGGGAAGACGCCTCCGAGATCATCTACCAGCTGAAGAACGTGGCCAGGGTGCGGGAGAGCAACGGCTACGCCTTCAGCCTGCGGGTGCCGTCTCTGCGCATCCAGCGCGGCGAGAAGATCGCGCTTATCGGTGAGAGCGGCTGCGGCAAGTCCACCCTGCTGGACATGCTGGCCTTCATCCTGCGGCCCACGGACATGGAGTGTTTCAGTTTTCATGCCGGTGGCGAGACTACCGTCGATATAGGCGAGGCCTGGAAGAAACGCCGGCGCAACCGCCTGGCGGCCCTGCGCAAGGCCCATCTGGGCTATGTGATGCAGACTGGTGGTCTGCTGCCCTTTCTCAATGTGCATGACAACATCAATCTGTCACGGCGCATGCTGGGCATGGAAGATGACGGCACGGTGCGGACCCTGGCCCGGGAGCTGGGCCTGACCCGCCACCTGCACAAGCTGCCTGCTGCCCTGTCCACCGGTGAACGCCAGCGGGTGGCCATTGGCCGGGCCCTGGCGCACCGGCCCGCCATCGTCATTGCCGACGAGCCCACGGCTTCCGTGGATCCCTTCGCCGCGGAAAAGATCATGTCCCTGTTCATCGGCATGGTGGAGGAAATGAACATCACCGTCATCGTCGCCAGCCATGCCTGGCGGCATATCAAGCAACTGGGCCTGCGTCGCCTGGCTCATCACACGCGCAAGTCGTCCGACGGGCGCATGACGGAAACCGTGGTCAGCGGCTGATGTGGCGCCAGAAGCGGCAGATCCTGTCCCTGGCGACCAGGGACTACTTTCACGAGTGGCAGATCTCCATCTGTTTCGTGCTGGCGCTGGCGGCGGTGCTGGGCCCCATGATGGTGCTGTTCGGCCTCAAGTTCGGTATCGTGGGCAGCATGATAGAGGAACTGGTGGAAGATCCCGTGAAGCGGGAGATCCGTCCCGTTGGCAGCGGCCACTACGATCGTGTGTGGATGGACAAACTGCGCAAGCGCGACGACGTGGCCTTCGTCGTGCCCCGCATCCGCGGCATCGCTTCCAGCCTGTCCGCGCAGAGTGAGGCCGGCAGCCGCATCCTGCACCTGGAGGTGATTCCCTCGGCTCCCGGCGATCCCCTGCTCGATCCTTCCCTGCCCGCGCCTGACGGCCTGGACAAGGTGGTGCTGTCCGCCAGCGCGGCCAGGAAGCTGCAGCTCAGTGCCGGCGATACCCTGGAAGGCAGCCTGGTGCGCACCTGGCAGGGGCGCAAGGAGCGGGTGGTGCTGCCCCTGGAGGTTGTGGCCATTGCCCCCGCGACGGCCTTCCGGCGCGATGGCCTGTTCGCCTCGGTGATGCTGGTGGAAGCCCTGGAGGATTTTCGGGACGGCCATGCCGTGCCGGCCCTGGGCTGGGGAGGCTCTCCTGTGCTGAACGAGCGAACCTACACCGGGTTCCGGCTCTATGCCCGCTCCATCTACGACGTGGCGGCGCTGGAGGACAGCTTCGAACGCAGCGGCATCGAGGTGCGCACCCAGGCGGCGGACATCGAGACCGTGCGCCGCATGGACAACACCCTGTCGGCCATCTACTGGGCCATCGCTCTCATTGGCCTGGGGGGGTTCTCCCTGTCCCTGGGCGCCAGTTTGTGGGCCAATGTGGACCGCAAGCGCAAGGAACTGTCCGTGCTGCGCCTGGTGGGATTCCGCACCGGGGAGATTGTGCTCTTTCCCCTGATGCAGGGGCTGTACACGGCGGTGTTCGGCTGGATGCTGGCCTGTGGCATCTACATGGTGGCGGCCTGGAGCATCAACGCCATGCTGGCGCCACAACTGGACAAGGCGCAGAAGATCTGCCGCCTGCTGCCGGAGCACTACCTGGTTGCCCTGGGCATCACCCTGGGGGCTGCGTTGCTGGCTGCCATACTGGCGGGACTGCGGGCAGCCAGGGTGGAGCCTTCCGAGGGGTTGAGGGAATTGTGAGCAGGAAGGGTCAGGCCGCCACCTGTTTTGTTGCTGATTGGTCTTGGGAGGACCGCCATGCCTGAATTCGTTTGCCCGCCGTCATCCGGAATGAATGGTGGAAGAAGTGCCGCATCCCTGCTGTTGTGGGGAATTCTGCTCCTGGGAATGGACAGCCTGCCGGCAGCCCCTCATCAGGGGCCGGTAGCCGCTCCGGTGTCCGGTTATGGCAGCTGGGGGGAACAGGTGGTGGCGGACACCATCTTCTTTGCGTTCACTGCCCAGGGGTACAACAATGCGGTCAGCATCTATCATCCCGAGAATCAGGTGGCAGCCGCGCCAACAGTGTTTTTTGCCCCGGGCTGGAACATATCCTGCCTGTCCTACGCGGAGCTGTTCCGTTTTCTCGCCAGCAAGGGCTATGTTGCGGTCTGTGACGAGTACAATACCGAGATCGCGGTCATTGGCGCGCAGTTGCGGGACGCCTTCATGGAGGCGGCCGACCGTTATCCGGACCTGATCGACACCAGCCGGATCGGCCTGGCCGGGCATTCCTCCGGGGCGGGGCTGCTGCCGTCGGTAACCTATGAGCTGATGCGCAATCATGGATGGGGAAGCCAGGGCAGCTTCATCTTTTCCTCGGCGCCATGGATCGATTTTGACATCACCGATGCCATGATTGCCGATTTTCCGGTAGAGGTGAAGCTTGTCGTGCATACGTACGAAAATGATACGGGGACGGATATGCGCACATATATTCAGCAGTTCGAGCCCTTTCCCATTCCCGACGAGCACAAGGAGTTTCTCATGCTGCGCCCGGTAACCGTGGCGGGGTATGACTACCTGGCGGATCATTCCGTGGTGGCGACCGGGGATGACAACTACGGGGTTTTCGATGCCATGGACGACTATGGCGTGTTCCGAATCATCGAGGCGCTGGCCGACTATACCTTTACCGGCAATCCACAGGGATGGAAGGTGGCGCTGGGCAATGGTGCGGACGAGCAGCTCGATATGGGGGAACTGAGAGATCTGGTGTCCACGGATGATCCTCGCCCTGTTCCTGGTGTGGTTTCAGAATATCCCTGTGATATCGCTGAGAATCCGCGCCGGGCCTATTGCGCCGAATATGATGATGAACTGCCGGGCAGTGTTCTGCATCGGCCGGTCAAGCGGCAGCTTTCTGATGAGGCGGCGCCCCTGTTCGTCTGGGAGCCGGTAATCAGCGCCGAGAGCTATTTCCTGCAGATCAGACCATTGCTGGAAAACGGGGAGCCCGACTGGAGTACCAGTTTTGGCGTGGCCGGCATCACCCCCGTGGAAGCCGGGTGCGAGGATGAGCTGAGCAACTGTGGCTATTCCCTGGTGCAGGAATTGCCCAGAGGACATGATTATGTCTGGTGGATACAGGCATCCAGCGCAACACGGCAGGGGGTCTGGAGTCGGCGTGGCTACTTTACCGTGACGATGCGGGCCTTTTTTGCAGACGGATTCGAATAGGTGGTTGCGTGACCGCCACAACCGGGTGATTCATGAAAACTGTACGGGAAAATATCCTCTACCTGTTTCTCACTGCCGTAGTGGTGGTGGGGGGCTATGCCTTTCTGCGCTATTCCTACCGGGTCATGGACGAGGCGCCCTTTACCCAGGAAATCGTGCTCATCATCCTGGGCACGGTGGCCACGGTGCTGATTACCGCCATGCTGCTCAACAAACAGACGGAAGTGGAGCTGAGGAAAGAGCAGAGCATCAAGTTCATTGAGCTCAAGTCCGAAATCTACATGGATTTCATCAATCACATCGAGCAGCTCATACTGGAGAAAGCGGTCACGGAGGAGGATCATGTGCGCTTGCAGTTTCTCACCCACAAGCTGGCCATGGTGGCCAGCCCCGCCGTGCTGGAGCAGTACCAGCATTTTCTGCAGGTGTTCAATCATTCCACCCGGGACGACTTGCTGGACAAGCGGGAAGGTGACGCCATTTCCGCTGCCCTGGCGCTGCTCACGGTGAAAATACGTCAGGATCTGGTCGGGGAGCTGGACGCTGAAGGGGTTTATGACATGACCCGCATCAGCCGGCAGGTCATAGACAATGCCAGGGAATCCAGTCATGGCTAGAAAGACGCATCTCGCCAATACCAATGTGCTGGGTGAGGAAGTCATACTCAGTCCCCTGGAGCTGCGCGGCAAGTTGCCCTTGTCCGAGGGCGCCCGGAAAACCGTGCTCCGGGGGCGCGAAGCGGTAAGTGCCATCCTGCGGGGAGAGGATTCTCGCCTGCTGGTGGTGGTCGGTCCCTGCTCCATCCATGATTCCGAGGCGGCTCTGGACTATGCCCGGCGGCTGAAGGCCCTGGCCGGGGAATTGGAGGACAGGCTGTTGATTCTCATGCGCGTGTATTTCGAGAAACCGCGCACCACCGTGGGTTGGAAGGGGCTGATCAACGATCCCCACATGGATGACAGTTTCTGTCTTGAGGAAGGTCTGCACATTGCCCGCCATCTGCTTGTCGAGCTGGCCGGGATGGGCCTGCCCGTGGCTACCGAGGCCCTGGATCCCATCAGTCCCCAGTACCTGGCGGATCTGTTTTCCTGGGCCGCCATCGGCGCTCGCACCACCGAGTCCCAGACCCACAGGGAGATGGCCTCCGGCCTGTCCATGCCTGTGGGCTTCAAGAACGGCACCGACGGCAGCCTGGACGTGGCCATCAACGCCCTGCATGCCGTGTCCGCGCCCCACAGTTTTCTGGGCATCAATCCCGAGGGGCGCACCGCCATCATCCGTACCCGGGGCAATGCCTGCGGGCACGTGATCCTGCGTGGCGGTGGCGGAAAACCCAACTACTCCGCGGAGCATGTGGCCCGCTGTGAGCAGGCCCTGGAAAAGGCCGGCCTGCCGCGCAACATCATGGTGGATTGCAGCCACGACAACTCGGGCAAGAATCCGGACAATCAGCCCGCCGTGGCCAGGGATGTGCTGGCCCAGATCCGGGCGGGCAATGATTCCATCATGGGCATCATGCTGGAAAGCCACCTGCATGGCGGTAATCAACCCATTCCCGAGGACAAGAGCAAACTGCGTTATGGCCAGTCCGTGACCGATGCCTGCATGGACTGGAGCGCCACGGCTTCCCTGCTCCGGGAGCTTGCCGCCGGGTTGGCCTGATGCCGGAGTACTGGGCGGAGCAGCTGGAGCAGGGGCTGGCGGAGATGGGTATTTCCGCCACCCCGGATCAGCAGCGGCTGTTGCTGGATTACCTGGCATTGCTGGAAAAATGGAACAGGGCCTTCAACCTCACCGCCGTGCGTGATCCCCGAAAAATGGTATCCCGGCAGCTGCTGGACAGCCTGTCCATTCATCACCTGTTGAAGGGTGAGCGCATCCTCGACGTGGGTAGCGGTGCGGGGCTGCCGGGCATTCCCCTGTCCATTCTGGAGCCCGGGCGTTCCTTCACTCTCCTCGACACCAACAGCAAGAAGACCCGCTTTCTCCGCCAGGCAAAGCTGGAATTGCAGCTGGGCAATGTGGAAATCGAGCAGGCCAGGGTGGAACGGTTCCATCCTTCCCCGCTGTTCCATGTCATCACCTCCCGCGCCTTTGCCTCGTTGCCGGACATGCTGAAGCTGACCCGACACCTGCTGGCGCCGGGTGGATGCTGGCTGGCCATGAAGGGGATGATTCCCCTGGCCGAGCTCGAATCCCTGGGAGAAGAATATCGCGTGGAAATTCAACCGCTTCAGGTGCCCGGTGAAAGTGGGCAACGCCATGGAATCCTGATTCGTCCCGCCGTGTGAGTATTTTCCTACAAGGAATCGGGATGTTCGGCTATATCCAACCCCGGTTTCCCGGACTATAGTTGATATTACCCGGTGTGGCCGGGGAAGGTTATATCCTGAAGCGGGGGCATGGGCATGGAACAGAATCGCGAAGGCAGATCGGGCGCGGAGCAGGGTTCCGGAAATGCTCCCTTCCTGAGGGAGCGGCGCATGTTCCGCCTGTTGCTGCAGGGCAATGCCAACTATTTCGGTACCCGGCCGGACAGCCTGCTGCTAGCCAGGACGCCCATCTGCTGCAACCGTTACTACGAGGAGATAGTCTGCGTCACCTGGGATCGGAAGACCCATTCCCTGGTTGCCATCATCGCCCTGCATCGCTCGGCTGGTTATGCCGGTGGAACCCGCATGAGCCAGACGCCGGAACACCTGCGTTTCTACCTTTCCCTGGATGGCGGAAAGAGCTGGCTGGATCAGGGGCATGCTTCCGTGGGTGTGGAAAACGCGCCGGCCGAAGATGATCGCCATTACGCGGTCAGCCTGGAGCCCCGGCTGACCGCCGAGGAACTGGATGGTGGTGAGGTCCGGGTGCGGGCGATACTGGCATGGGATGACCTTCCTCCGGCGGAGCAGCCGGAGTGGAAGCCGGTGTTCGGCGACGTGCACGAAACCCTGCTGGCGGTGGGCGGGCCGGACGCCGCGGGGGATACCCCGCTGCTGATGGCCGGACTGGGTGGCACACTGGGCAGCAACATGCTGGCCGTGGTGAAGCTGACGGCGGATGATCTGCGCTCCCGGCGCTTCCGCTGCCTGAGCTTCTGGGCGGGAAAGGAGGAAAACAACCGTTTCGACTACTGTCTGGGAAGTCTTGCCCTGTCGGAGGGGGTCGCGGAACATGTTGTCACGCTACCCCTGGATCTGCTGGACTGTCGCCGTGTCTGCGCGGAAAGCAGCTCCCTGTTGCGGGTGAAGCTGGTGCTTTCAGCCGAACCCGCGGTGGAAGGAAACATTGCGGGTGACGGGGACGGCGCAGTCAGGGTGGCGGAAGCCTGTCTGACCATTCCTCCCGAGGTCAAGGCGGGAGCCGGTGAGATCGCCCTGATCGGCGGTTGCTCCGCCCGGGAGATTCATGTTGCCGAACTGCAACTCGATAACCTGGAAGGCAATGAGATTCTTGTTCAGGGCGTTCCGAGGGAAGGGTGCAGCTACGTGGTGGAAGTCAGTGACGATGGCCTGGAATGGCGTCCCCTGCTGAAGAGCTTCGCGGTCATGGATCGCCGGGGACAGCGCATCATGCACAGGCCCGATGAGAGTAGCGGCCACTTCCGCTATCTCCCCCATGAGAAGAATGTTCTGGGCATTCTTGCCCGCTGGGATGATCCCCGACCGGGAAAATGGCGCGTGCGCCTGCGCGTGTACATACAGGGAATCCTGCTGCCGGAGAGTGACCAGGTGATGGTGCGCATTGGTGAGGATGCCCGCGGGCAAGCTGCGGATCTGGCCGGGGAAGGTGCCGCCGTGGGCCCTTCCGGCCTGCCCCGGGGCCTGGTGCATGGTTGTGTTTTCCCGGGAGCCGGCCTGGTTCATTTCTGAAGGCCGGCGGTTGGCGCCGGCTTGCTGGTTCTCGAACAACACCTCGGTATAATTTCCGCTACCGGTGAAACATCCGGCCCAGACTGGTAAACTCGGGCCTTGTCTCTATATCAGCTTCGAAGATCAGTCCATGGTGCGCATCATCAGTATCGCCAACCAGAAGGGGGGCGTTGGCAAGACCACCACAGCGGTCAATCTTGCCTCGGCCCTGGCGGGCGTGCGCAAGCGGGTGCTGCTGGTGGACCTGGATCCCCAGGGAAACGCCACCATGGGCTGCGGCGTGGACAAGCACGAGCTGGAGCAGAGCACCTGTGACGTGCTGTTGGAGAATGTGCCGCCGCGCAAGGTCCTGCAACGCAGTGCCGGGGACCAGTTCGATGTGTTGCCATCCAACACCGACCTGACCGCGGCGGAAGTGGGGCTGATGAATCACAGCATGCGCGAGAAACGCCTGGCCCTGGCCCTCAAGCCCCTGCGGGATGAATACGATTACATCCTCATCGACTGCCCGCCTTCCCTGAGCATGCTCACCATCAACGCCCTGGTGGCCAGCGACGGTGTGCTGGTGCCCCTGCAGACCGAGTACTACGCCCTGGAAGGGTTGACCGGCCTGCTCAACACCATCGAACAGATTCGGGAATTCTACAATCCCCGCCTTGGGCTGGAAGGGATACTGCGCACCATGCACGACATGCGCAACCGCCTGTCGGCCGAAGTCTCCCGGCAGCTCATCGATCATTTCGGCGACACCGTTTTCCGCACCATCATTCCGCGCAACGTGCGTGTGGCGGAGGCGCCCAGCCATGGCCAGTCGGTTCTGCTGTATGATAGGTATTCACGCGGGGCGGTGAGCTACATGGCGCTGGCCAGCGAGATGATACGGCGGCACGAATCACAAGCCGGATAACAGGCCCGGGTATTTCACCGGGATCCGGAATTTTCCTGGAGAGATTTGTGCCCGGATCGTTTGAATCGGTAATAGTCAATGTGATTCATTGGCTTGTAGGCGATTCCGGCGGGCCGGGCGCAAAGGTCCCGGGAAAAACCGGAGAGCGTAACGGTTACAAGACTGCTTCAGCAGAAAACAAAATAATGCATTGTTTGGTAATGAAAAAACTGTAATTTGGAGCGGCCCGGTGAGATATCCGGGCTAGAGCACTATGGCAAAACGTGGATTAGGCAGGGGGCTGGATGCGCTGCTGGGCGGCGGCCAGGCGGGAACTCGTGGTTCAGGGGACGAACAGCCGGCGACAGCCGGCGCGCCCATGATGCTGGCGGTGGATCTGTTGCAGCGCGGACGTTTCCAGCCCCGTCGGCATTTCGACGAGGACAAGCTGCGTGAGCTGGCGGATTCCATTGCCGCCCAGGGCGTGGTGCAGCCCGTGGTGGTGCGTGAAGTGGGCGAGGGCAAGTACGAACTCATTGCCGGCGAACGTCGCTGGCGGGCGGCCCAGCTTGCCGGCCTGGCGGAGATCCCCGTGGTGTTGCGCAACGTGGACGACCAGGCCGCCATGGCCATGGGGCTCATCGAGAACATTCAGCGCGATGACCTCAACCCCCTGGAAGAGGCCCAGGCCCTGCACCGCCTGCTGGAAGAGTTCGAGCTCACCCACCAGCAGATCGCCCAGGCCGTGGGCAAGTCGCGCACCACGGTCACCAACCTCATGCGCCTGCTGGAGCTCAATCCCGATGTCAAGCAGTTGGTGGAAGCCGGCAGCCTGGAAATGGGCCATGCCCGGGCCCTGCTTCCCCTGGAAGGCGAACTGCAGAGTGAAGCCGCCAGGATCGTGGCGAGGAAGGGGCTGTCCGTTCGGGAGACGGAATCCCTGGTGCGGCGTTTCAAGGAGCATGGCGGCGAGCCGAAACGAAGCGCGGCGCCGAAGGTAGAGGAGGATCCGGACGTACGCCGGCTTGTCCAGTCTCTCACCGACCGCCTGGGAGCGCCGGTGCAGATCAAGCAGGGAAGCGGCGGTAAGGGCAAGCTGATTATCAGTTACAACAGCCTGGACGAGCTCGAAGGCATCATGGAGCACATCCAGTAGTCCATGCGATTTTCCATGGACTGTTTCCAGATTGTGGTATAATTTAATCCCTGCATCGGTTGACCTTATATGAGTAAATGCTTATACTCGTCGGGCTTTGCAGGGAGGCAATGTCTGGCCTGTGGGTAATGTCATGATGCGTCCCCTGGACAGGCAGCGCATCCGCAGGCTGCTTGGGGTGCAGGGGATGTTGTTGCTGTTGGTTACCCTGGTCGCCCTGGCCTTTGGAAGGACGGCGGCATTGTCGGCGTTTCTGGGGGGTGGCACGGCGCTGGGGGCAAACGCCCTGTTCGCGTTCTGGGTGTTCGCTCCCTATCGCGCGCAGCAGCCCGGGGCGCTGTTAACGAGATTCTATGTGGCGGAGACAGGCAAACTGGTTCTGGTTGGCCTGAGCTTTGCTGCGATATTTATATGGTTGAGGCCGCTGAGTGCAGCGGCTCTTTTTGTGAGTTTTTTTCTGGTTCAGGTAGTGTCTCCGGTCGTGGCCCACGGGCTGGCGAAGGAAACACCGAGATCGAGTTGAGACAATGGCTTCTGGCGAAACAGTAACTTCCAGCGAATATATTCAGCACCATCTCACCAATCTCACCTTTGGGCGCTTTCCCGATGGCCACTGGGGCATAGCCCACAGTGCCGCCGAGGCCAAGGAGATGGGCTTCTGGGCCCTGCACCTGGACAGCCTGTTCTGGTCCACGGCCCTGGCGCTGGTTTTTGGTTATTTCTTCTACAAGGCGGCCAGGAACGCCACGGCCGGCGTGCCCGGAAAGTTGCAGAATTTCGTCGAGACCATGGTGGAGTTCGTGGAAGACAGCGTGAAAGGGTCTTTCTCCGGGCGCAATCCGCTGATCGCGCCCCTGGCCCTGACGGTATTCTCCTGGGTGTTCCTCATGAATCTCATGGACCTGGTTCCCGTTGACGTGATTCCGCGCCTGGCCGGCGCCATCGGCATTCATCACATGAAGGTGGTGCCCTCCACGGATCCCAACGTGACCTTTGCCCTGGCCCTGGGCGTGTTTGCCCTGATTATCTTCTACAGTATCAAGATCAAGGGCGTGGGCGGCTTCATCAAGGAACTGACGGGCATGCCCTTCGAGACGGACAACATCCTGCTCAAGCCGGTGTTCTTCGTCATCAACCTGTTCCTTGAAGGCGTGAACCTGCTGGCCAAGACCATTTCGCTTTCCCTGCGTCTGTTCGGTAACATGTACGCGGGCGAGATGATTTTCATTCTTATTGCGCTCATGTACGGCGCGGGCATCGGCATGGGGATATTCGGTGGCGTGCTGCAGTTTGTGTGGGCGGTGTTCCACATTCTGGTCATCACCCTGCAGGCGTTCATCTTCATGACGCTGACCATCGTTTACCTGGACATGGCGCACAGTGAGCATCACTGACAACCGATTCGTTTAACTTTTATCTTTATCTATATTTGAGAACTGGAGACAATCATGGAACAAGCACTGCTGGTAATTGCCGCCGCGATCATGATGGGATTGGGTGCCGTTGGCGCCGCTATCGGTATCGGCGTCCTCGGGGGACGCTTCCTGGAAGGCGCCGCCCGTCAGCCTGAGTTGATCCCCATGCTGCGTACACAATTTTTCATCGTCATGGGTCTGACCGACGCTGTTCCCATGATTGCCGTGGGTTTGGGTATGTACGTACTGTTCGCCCTCGCAGGCTAAGACCTCGGGTGAACTTTCCAACCTCTCGTCTTAACGGGGTAACGGGATGAATATCAATCTGACTCTTATCGCTCAGCTGATATCTTTCGCGGTGTTCGTCTGGTTCACCATGAAATATGTCTGGCCGCCGATGGTCAAGGCCATGGAGGACCGCAAGGCGAAGATCGCCGATGGTCTGGCCGCGGCCGAAAGAGGCGTTCATGAGCAGGAGCTGGCCAAGAAGGCGGCTCTGGAAAAGCTGCATGAAGCCAAGCAGCAGTCGGCGGAAATCGTTTCCCGGGCGGAAAAGCGCGCGGCGGAAATCGTCGATGAAGCCAAGGACCAGGCACGGGCCGAGGGCGAGCGTCTGCTCGCGGCAGCCCAGGCTGAAATCGAACAGGAAGCCAACAAGGCCCGGGAAGCCCTGCGCACCAAGGTGGCGGAGCTGGCGGTGCTCGGCGCGGAGAAGATCCTGCGCAAGGAGATCAACGCCGATGCCCACAAGGACATTGTTGACTCCCTGGCCAAGCAGATCTAGGCCGCGTCATGTCCCAGGATTTGACAACGATCGCCAGACCATACGCTGAAGCGGTCTTCGCCCGGGCGCGGGAAACCGGCAAACTGGATGAGTGGGCCGGAACCCTGGCGTTCCTGGCTGCCGTGGCGGCCGATGGAGCCGTGGCGGACATCATTGCCAACCCGGCGGTGAATCACGACCGCAAGACCGGGCTGCTGCTGGATATCGGTGAAGGAAAGCTCTCCGATGAAGCACAGAACCTGGTGCGCCTGCTGGTGGAAAACGGCCGTGTCCAGGTGCTGCCGGAAATCGCTACCCTGTTCCAGCAGATGAAGAGCGAGCACGACGGCGCCATCGACGTGGAAGTGGTGTCCGCCTATGCTCTCGATCCCGAGCTGGAAACAGAACTGGCGGCTTCCCTGAAGCAGAAGCTGGGACGGGACGTGCGCATCACGAGTAGCGAGGATCCAGCGCTCATCGGCGGCGTGAAGATTCGCGCGGGCGATATGGTCATAGACGGTTCAGTGGCTGGGGCCTTGTCCCAGCTGGCCAACGAATTAGGAATTTAAGCGGGTAAGCGACATGCAACTCAATCCCTCCGAAATCAGCGAGCTGATCAAGAGCAGAATCGAAAAATTCGATCTGAAATCCGAAGCTCACAATGAAGGCACGGTTACCGCGGTCACCGACGGTATCGTGCAGATCCATGGACTGGCTGATGTCATGTCCTACGAAATGCTGGAATTTCCCGGCAACACCTACGGCCTGGCGCTGAACCTGGAGCGCGACACCGTGGGCGCCGTGGTTCTGGGTGACTACAAGCACATCACCGAAGGCGATTCCGTGAAGTGCACCGGCAAGGTGCTGGAAGTGCCCATCGGCCCCGAACTGCTGGGCCGGGTAGTGGATACCCTGGGCAACCCCCTGGATGGCAAGGGGCCCATCGAAACCAGGCTGACGGCGCCCATGGAGCAGATCGCCCCCGGCGTCATCGCGCGGAAATCCGTTGACCAGCCCGTGCAGACCGGCATCAAGGCCATCGATTCCATGGTGCCCATCGGCCGCGGCCAGCGGGAGCTGATCATCGGCGACCGCCAGACCGGCAAGTCCGCCATCGCCATCGACGCCATCATCAACCAGAAGGGTACCGGCATCAAATGTATCTACGTGGCGGTGGGACAGAAGAATTCCACCATCGCGCAACTGGTGCGCAAGCTGGAAGAACACGATGCCATGGCCCACACCATCATCGTGGCCGCGCCCGCGGCGGACTCCGCCGCCATGCAGTTCCTGGCGCCCTATGCCGGCTGCACCATGGGTGAGTACTTCCGTGACCGCGGCGAAGATGCCCTGATCATCTACGACGACCTGACCAAGCAGGCCTGGGCCTACCGCCAGGTATCCCTGCTGCTGCGTCGTCCGCCGGGCCGTGAAGCCTATCCCGGTGACGTGTTCTACTTGCATTCCCGTCTGCTGGAGCGCGCCGCGCGCATCAATGAAGCGGAAGTGGAGAAGCTCACCAATGGTGAAGTGAAGGGCAAGACCGGCTCCCTGACCGCCCTGCCCATCATCGAGACCCAGGCGGGTGACGTGTCAGCCTTCGTGCCGACCAACGTGATTTCCATCACCGATGGCCAGATTTTCCTGGAGTCCGACCTGTTCAACGCCGGTGTGCGTCCCGCCATCAACGCCGGCCTGTCCGTATCCCGGGTAGGCGGTTCGGCCCAGACCAAGATCATCAAGAAACTGGGCGGCGGCGTGCGCCTGGCGCTGGCCCAGTTCCGGGAACTGGCGGCCTTCTCCCAGTTTGCTTCCGACCTGGACGAGGCCACCCGCAAGCAGTTGGATCGTGGTCAGCGGGTTACCGAGCTGATGAAGCAGGGCCAGTATTCGCCCATGTCCATCGCGGAAATGGCTATCTCCCTGTTTGCCGCCAACGAAGGCTATCTGGACGACGTGGAAGCCGACAAGGTGGTGGATTTCGAGGCCGCCCTGCTGTCCTACATGAACGCCAGTCATGCCGAGCTCATGGACAAGGTGAACGAGAGCGGTGACTGGAACGACGAGATCGAAAACGCCTTCCACGACGCCCTGAAGGACTTCAAGGCCAATCACAGTTGGTAAGGCGAGAGACACAACCGGAATCAGGACTGAAACATGGCAGGCGCTAAAGAGATACGCACCCAGATCGCTTCCATCAAGAGCACGCAGAAGATCACGCGCGCCATGGAAATGGTCGCCGCGGCCAAGATGCGCAAGGCCCAGGACCGCATGCACGCCTCCCGCCCCTACGCGGAGAAGATGCGCACCGTTATCGGTCACCTGGCCATGGCCCATCCCCAGGTCAAGCATCCCTTCATGGAAAAGCGGGAAGTGAAGGCCGTGGGTTACATCATCGTGTCTTCCGACCGTGGCCTGTGCGGCGGCCTGAACAACAACCTGTTCCGCCGCCTGGTGAAGGACGTGCGGAAGCTGCACGACGACAATATCGACGTACGCTACTGCCTGGTGGGCAGCAAGGCCGTAGCCTTCTTCAGCCGCGTGGGCGGCGAGGTGCTGGCCCAGGTCACCCAGATCGGCGAGGCCGCCCACATGGAAGACCTGGTGGGCACGGTGAAGGTCATGCTGGATGCCTACGTGGAGGGCAAGGTGGACGAGATCCGCGTGGCCTACAACCGCTTTGTCAACACCATGACCCAGGAACCGGTGGTAGATCAATTGGTGCCCCTGCCCGAGTCGGAAGAAGATGAAGAAGAGGTGGCCAGGCTGCGCACCCACTGGGACTATATCTACGAGCCCGATGCGGACGTGGTGCTGAACGACCTGCTGGCCCGCTATGTCGAGTCTCTGGCCTACCAGGCCGTGGTGGAAAACGGTGCCTGCGAGCAGTCCGCCCGAATGGTGGCCATGAAAGCCGCTTCGGACAACGCCGGCAGCCTCATCGACGAACTGGAACTGGTTTACAACAAGGCGCGCCAGGCGGCGATCACCCAGGAGATCTCCGAGATCGTCAGTGGCGCGGCCGCGGTATAACGAATTTAACTTTTGTATTTTGCCGCTTCCCGCGGCGTGAACATTGAATAAAGAGGATCCGCACAATGAGTACGGGTAATGTGGTGGAAATCATTGGCGCCGTGGTGGACGTGAAGTTCCCGCGCGAGTCCATGCCGAAGATCTATGACGCACTGAAGATCGAATCCGAGGATCTGGTTCTCGAAGTGCAGCAGCAACTGGGCGACGGCGTGGTGCGTACCATTGCCATGGGATCGACCAATGGCTTGAAGCGTGGACTGGAAGTGGTCAACACCGGGGCGCCCATCAGCGTGCCCGTCGGGCAGGCCACCCTGGGCCGCATCATGGATGTGCTGGGCAACCCCGTTGACGAGGCGGGCCCGGTGAAATCGGAAGTGGTCATGCCCATCCACCGCGAAGCGCCCAAGCTGGAAGACCAGGCGGCCACCACCGAGGTGCTGGAGACCGGCATCAAGGTCATCGACCTCATCATGCCCATCGCCAAGGGCGGCAAGGTCGGCCTGTTCGGCGGCGCCGGCGTGGGCAAGACCGTAACCCTCATGGAACTGATCCGCAATATCGCCGTGGAGCACTCCGGTTTTTCCGTGTTTGCCGGCGTGGGCGAGCGTACCCGGGAGGGCAACGACTTCTATCACGAGATGAGCGAAGGCGGCGTACTGGACAAGGTATCCCTGGTCTACGGCCAGATGAACGAGCCTCCCGGCAACCGCCTGCGCGTGGCCCTGACCGGCCTGACCATGGCGGAATACTTCCGTGACGAAGGCCGTGACGTGCTGATGTTCATCGACAACATCTACCGTTACACCCTGGCGGGTACCGAGGTATCCGCACTGTTGGGCCGTATGCCCTCCGCGGTAGGCTACCAGCCCACCCTGGCCGAGGAAATGGGTGTGCTGCAGGAGCGCATCACCTCCACCAAGACCGGATCCATCACTTCCTTCCAGGCCGTGTACGTGCCTGCGGACGACCTGACCGACCCGTCGCCCGCCACCACCTTCGCCCACCTGGACGCCACCCTGGTGCTGTCCCGGCAGATCGCCGAGCTGGGTATTTACCCTGCCGTGGATCCCCTGGATTCCACCTCGCGTATCCTCGATCCCCACGTGGTGGGCACCGAGCACTACGAGACGGCCCGCGCCGTACAGGGCGTGCTGCAACGCTACAAGGAGCTGAAGGACATCATTGCCATCCTGGGCATGGACGAGCTGTCCGAAGACGACAAGCTCATCGTGCAGCGCGCGCGGAAAATCCAGCGCTTCCTGTCCCAGCCCTTCTTCGTCGCGGAAGTATTCACCGGCGCCCCCGGCAAGTATGTTTCCCTCAAGGACACCATCAAGTCCTTCAAGGCCATTGTCGCCGGCGAGTACGATCACCTGCCCGAGCAGGCCTTCTACATGTGTGGCGGAATCGAGGATGTCATCGAGAGAGGCGCTCAGCAGAGCTGAGGCCGGACGGGAGAATAAATCATGGCCATGACAGTGCATGTGGATATCGTCAGCGCGGAAGGCAGCCTGTTTTCCGGCCAGGGCGAGATGATCTATGCACCCGCGGTAATGGGCGAGATCGGTATCGCGCCGCGCCATGCGCCGCTGGTTACCCGTCTCAAGCCTGGTGACGTGCGTGTCGATCCGGGCCAGGGCAAGCCCATGGAGCATTTCTATGTCTCCGGCGGCATTATCGAGGTGCAGCCCTTCAAGGTGACCATCATGGCCGATACCGGCGTGCGTGCCGCGGATCTGGATGAGGCCGCCGCCGCCGAGGCCAAGCGCCGTGCCGAGGAAGCTCTTGCCAACAAGACTGGCAAGATGGAACTGGCCAAGGCCCAGGCCGAATTGGCGGAGGCCATGGCCCAGTTGCGAACCATCGAAAAGCTGCGCAAACTCAAATGATGTCGTGGAGTTGAAATCCGCGCGCGGAGCTCTACTGTTACGCCTGAATCCAATACCTAGCCCTGGCAGTAACCGCTGTCAGGGCTGTTCGTTTTTTGTAGAATTGAATCCATGAGCAAAGAAATCGTAAAACCCGGAAAATACGTTTCCATCAGTTATACCATCCGTGACGAGGACGGCAATGTCGTGGAGCAGCATGATCTGCCAATCGGCTTTGTCTACGGTTCCGACACCGAGCTTATCGGCGGTATGGATCAGGCCATTGCCGGCAAGTCCGCCGGTGATGAGGTCGAGGTCAGCCTGCCGCCCCAGGAGACCTTCGGTGAGCATGACCCGGATCTGACCTTCACCGATGATCTGGAGAATGTTCCGCCCCAGTTTCGCCACGTGGGCGCGGAAGTGCAGATGCAGAACGAGGCGGGCGATACCAAGACCTTCTACATCTCCCGCATCGAGGACGGCAAGGTCACCATCGACGGTAATCACCCCCTGGCGGGCAAGACCCTGAAGGTTCACGTCAAGATTCTGGAAGTGCGGGATGCACGGCCCGGCGAGGAACGCACCAGCGGTATTCACTCGGTACAGGCGCCGGGATCCATGACCATCAATTGATTTGCCAGGTGGCCTGTTCATTATTCATCAGGGAGGAAAGGGGATGAAACTCGGTATCGTTATCCTGGCGGCAGGGCAGGGAACAAGGATGAAATCCCGGTTGCCCAAGGTGCTGCATCCGCTGGCGGGCAGGCCCCTGCTGGCCCATGTCATTGAGACCGCCCGCTCTCTCGAACCTGACACCATGGTCGTGGTGTACGGCCACGGCGGGGAGCAGGTGCGCGAAGCCCTGGACGGGCCTGGGCTGCAATGGGTGGAGCAATCAGAACAGTTGGGTACCGGTCATGCCGTGCAACAGGCTCTGCCTGCCCTGAAGGACGTGGACAGGGTGCTGGTGCTCTACGGCGACGTGCCCCTCATGCGCGGCGACAGCCTGCGGGCCCTGATCGACGGGGCGGGTTCCGGCTTTGGCCTGATGACCGTGGATCTGGATGACCCCAAGGGCTATGGCCGTATCCTGCGTGATGGGCAGGGACGGGTCACGGGAATTGTTGAACAGAAGGATGCCACCGAAGAGCAACAGCGGATTCGGGAGGTCAATACCGGCATCATGCTGGTGCCCGCCCATTCACTGGGGAGCTGGCTGGAAAAGCTCACCCCCCAGAACGCCCAGGGTGAATACTACCTGACAGACATCGTGGCCCTGGCCGTGGCGGAAGGCATGGAGATACAGGTCGCCCAGCCGGAAGATCCCGCGGAAGCAGAAGGTGTCAACGATCGCCTGCAGTTGGCCCTGCTGGAGCGCATCTACCAGCGTTGGCAGGCGGAAGCCCTGATGCGGGACGGCGTTACCCTGAAGGACCCCGCGCGTTTCGACCTGCGTGGCAGCCTGCAAACCGGCATGGATGTGAGCCTGGACGTGAACGTCATCATCGAAGGTGAAGTGGTGCTGGGCGACAACGTCAGCGTGGGCGCCAATACGGTGCTGCGCAATGTGCGGGTGGCGGACAATGTATTGATCCGCGAGAACTGCGTCATCGAGGATGCGGTCATTGGCCCGGACAGCGCCATTGGCCCCTTCTCCCGTATTCGTCCCGGCACCGAGCTCACCGGTGGCGCCCATGTGGGCAACTTCGTGGAGATCAAGAACTCCACAATCGGTCTTGGATCCAAGGTCAACCATCTCACCTATATCGGCGATACCCTGATGGGGGCTGGGGTGAACATCGGCGCGGGCACCATAACCTGCAATTACGATGGCGCCTACAAACATCGCACCACTATCGAAGACAAGGCCTTCATCGGTTCAAACACCGCCCTGGTGGCGCCGGTGACCGTGGGTGAAGATGCCACCATAGGAGCGGGATCGGTCATCGCCAAGGATGCGCCCGCCGGTGAGCTCACCGTGGCCAGGGGCAAGCAGGTAACCATCAGGGGCTGGAAACGCCCGACAAAGGGAACATGATATGTGTGGAATCGTAGGAGCCATCAGCAGCCGTAACATCACACCCATTCTCATGGAGGGGCTGCGGCGACTGGAGTACCGGGGCTATGATTCAGCCGGTATCGCCATTCGCGACGACAGCGGACATCTGCAGCGCATCCGCTCCGTGGGCAAGGTGGCCTCGTTGCAGGAACGCCTGGACGCGGCGCCCATCACCGGCGAGCTGGGCATTGCCCATACCCGCTGGGCCACCCATGGCATTCCCGCCGAACGCAATGCCCATCCCCACATGAGTGGAGAGCGGGTGGCCGTGGTGCACAACGGCATCATCGAGAATCATGCCGAGTTGCGCGCCGAACTGGAGGCCGAAGGCTACAGTTTCGTGTCCGAAACCGATACCGAGGTTATCGCCCACCTGCTGGCGCGTGAGCTGGGCAACAACCCGGATCTTCCTTCCGCCTTCCGCAAGGTCATATCCCGCCTGGTCGGCGCCTATGCCCTGGCGGCTTCCAGCCCGGACGACCCGGATCGCATCGTGGTGGCCCGCGCCGGCAGTCCCCTGGTCATCGGCGTGGGGGACGGTGAGCATTTCATTGCCTCGGACGTGTTCGCCCTGCTGCCCCAGACCCATGATTTCATCTTCCTGGAAGAAGGCGATCTGGCGGAGATCTACCGGGATCGGGTGAAGATCTTCGACCAGGACGGCAATGCCGTGCAGCGGCCGGTGAAATCCTCCCGGCTCAATGCCGCCGCCGCCGACAAGGGGCCTTATCAACACTACATGCTCAAGGAGATCTTCGAGCAACCCGGCGTGGTGGCGGAGACCCTGGAAGGGCGTATCTACAAGGGCCGCCTGCTGGAGGAAAGTTTCGGCCATGAAACCCGCGAGTTGCTGAACCGCACGAAGCGGATCCACATCATCGCCTGCGGTACCAGCTACCATGCGGGTCTGGTGGCCCGCTACTGGTTTGAGGACATCGGCATTCCCTGCATGGTGGAAGTGGCCAGCGAGTACCGCTACCGCAATGCCGTGGTGCCCGAAGGCACCCTGTTCGTTACCATTTCCCAGTCCGGCGAGACCGCCGATACCCTGGCTGCCCTGCGCGGCGCGAGGGACAAGGGATATCTGGGTAGCCTGGTTGTGTGCAATGTTCCGGAAAGCTCCCTGGTGCGGGAATCCGATGTGGCGCTCATGACCCGTGCCGGAACCGAGATAGGCGTGGCCTCCACCAAGGCCTTTACCACCCAGTTGGTGGCCCTGCGCCTGCTGGTGCTGGCCATGGCCAAGCGCATGGGGCGCACTGAAGACGATCTTCGTACCTGTATCGAAGAGCTTCACTCCCTGCCCCGGCAGATGGAAGTGGCCCTGAAGCTGAATGAGCCCATCCAGCAGATGGCCCAATCCTTTTCCGACAAGGAGCACGCCCTGTTCCTTGGGCGCGGCCCCTTCTATCCCATTGCCATGGAAGGCGCGCTCAAGCTCAAGGAGATTTCCTATATTCATGCCGAGGCCTATCCCGCAGGCGAACTCAAGCATGGTCCCCTGGCCCTGGTGGATGAAAGGATGCCCGTGGTTTGCGCACTGCCCAATGACCCCCTGCTGGACAAGGTACTCTCCAACCTGCAGGAAGTCCGTGCCCGGGGAGGCGAGCTGTTCCTGTTCAGCGACCAGGAAGTGAAGATCGAGCTGGACAAGTACCAGAGCCTGACCCTGTCCGACATCCACCCAAGCACATCACCCATCGTCTATACGGTGCCCCTGCAACTGCTGGCCTACCACGTGGCGCTCATCAAGGGAACGGATGTGGACCAGCCCAGGAACCTGGCAAAATCCGTAACGGTGGAGTAGTGGTTCGCCGTTTTTTCATGCTGCATTTGGTGAAAATGAGGTCATGAACTCAACCAATCTCGAGCTCAGGCTAATCCCCTTTATGTCGGGTCTGCATTTCTAACCCAATTCCGGTTCCAATTCCGTCTTAATCCCCTTTATGTCGGGTCTGCATTTCTAACAGAGCTTCCCGCGAAGCAACGGGAATCTATACTCCGGTCTTAATCCCCTTTA
>CAZWRE010000018.1:0-48211 GCA_964636335.1 uncultured Sedimenticola sp.
GTGGAACCCGGAAAGGCCGGTGCCGTGGAGCTGGTCATTGACCAGGTCGTGCCCTGATGCCGGCGGTTATTGGCGCGAGGGCAGTGGCGGTTCCCCATTTTCGGAATATTCAACGGCTGATCGTCATGGAAACCGGTGGCGCGTCAGTCTTGCGAGGAGCAGGTATGTCATGAAGGATATTGGAATATGGTCAGTTGTATTGATGTTGATGCTGACGGGGAATTTCACTCTCGCCGGTGAAACCTCGGGCGGATATGCTCGGGTGGTAAGCGTGGTGGAGATCAAGGAACGGCGCCAGACGCCCCGGGAAGAATGCCGGGACGTGGTGGTCGAGGAGGGCAAGCCGGTAAAGGATGACAAAAGGATATTGGGTACTGTCGGCGGTGCCGTGGTAGGCGGTGTGCTGGGTCATCAGGTTGGAGGCGGACGGGGAAAGGATCTTGCGACAGCGGCTGGCGCCGTGGCCGGCGCGCTGGGAGGACGCAAGGTCCAGGAAAACCGACAACAGAAAAATGCCCAGCCAAAGGTGGAAAAACGTTGTGAAACGGTAACGGAAATGTCGGAGACCGTGGTGGGTTACGACGTGACCTATGAACTGGATGGCAAGCAACATACAGTGCGTATGTCGAAAAAACCGGGCAACCGGATTCCACTGAAAAACGGCAAGCCCGTTCTGGATTGAGCGGCATATTTCGCTTGCTGTTGACGCCGGATGTTTCAGGCAGCCTTCCATGCCGGGTAGCACGCGGCGTTGTTCGCTGTGATGTGAATCGGCAGTGACGGGCTTACCGGTGAGCGTAACGCTGGATGTCCGCGTTGGCCGGCAAGGCTGCTCCATGAAGCAGCCATTCCACCATGCGTTGCGCATACCAGGGAATGGTCAGGCTGCCATGGGCGCCGAAGCCGTTGAACATGTGCAGGCGCTTCAGTTCGGGATGGGTGCCGATGAAGGGCTTGCGGTCGGCGGTGGCCGGTCTGACACCGGCATCGTTGCGCTCCACCTTCAGGGCCTGGGGGTGCAGCAACAGTTTTTCCATTCCTTTCAGTAGTTGCTGCTGCCCGGTTTCCGTGGGCCTGTTGTCCTGCCTGTCGTGGTAGTGGGTGGCGCCCAGGCGGTAGCAATCGTCATCCACGGGTAGCAGCCAGGTGGCGCCGTTGACGATACGGTTGGGCAGGGGGTGGCCGCTCATGCGCTTCAGGGTCAGGATCTCGCCCTGATCCGGAGCGAAGGGCAGCCAGTCGAACCAGGGGTTGTGCATGGACCGGTAGCCGTCGCAGAAAATCACCTGATCTGCTGTAACACCTTTCCATGACAGGCGTTCCGCCTGAAGTTCCAGGTCTTCGTATGACAGGTTTTCATTGCGCAGCAGGTTTCTTTCCCGCAGCCAGTCCGCCATGAAGGCCAGCAGCTTCGGCAGCCGTACCCAGCCTGTTCGATGCTGCTCGAAGCCGCCCCAGGGGGCGTGCACGGGCTGGGGAAAATCTTCCGCGTCAAGGCGTTGTCCGAGCAGATCATCGGTGTCCCCGCTGTCCTTCTGGCGCTGGTAGAAGCGAACCTGTTCCGCGGAACGGAACAGGCGCACCATATCCAGCCATTGCAGGAAGGGCTGTCCCGCCAGCTCGGCCAGTTCACCATATGTCTGTTCCAGGCTTAGCAGCCATTCGTGCACATGGGGGGAATGGTTGAAACGCATGCCCGCCAGGGGATTGATCAGCCCGGCGGCAACCATGGAAGAAGCGGTGGCATGGTTGTCGTCCACCACCAGAACCCGCCGCTGGTGTTGCGCCAGCCGCCAGGCCAGCAGGCTGCCGGCCAGCCCCTGGCCGACGATGAGGTAATCGTAATGATCCGCTGATGCCATTATACTTCCGGTTCTGTCAATGGATATTCCGCCGCCAACATGAGCTATCTCACCCGCCCGCTGGATCAGAAAGGCATGCCTGCCGGTATTCCCTATATCATCGGCAACGAGGCTGCAGAGCGTTTCAGCTTCTACGGCATGCGCACCATACTGGTGGTCTTCATGACCCAGTATCTCATGGGTGCCGGGGGCGGCCCGGCTCCCATGAGCGACGAGGATGCCAAGGGCTGGTATCACCTGTTTGTGTCCGCCGTGTATTTTACGCCTTTACTGGGAGCGATACTTGCCGATGTGTGGTGGGGAAAGTACAAGACCATTCTGCTGCTGTCTCTGGTGTATTGCGGTGGGCACCTGGCCCTGGCGCTGGATGATACCCGCGTGGGGCTGGCCATTGGCCTGGGGCTCATTGCCCTGGGAGCGGGCGGCATCAAGCCCTGCGTGTCCGCCCACGTGGGTGACCAGTTCGGCAATGGCAACCGGGGGCTGATCAGCCGCACCTTCGGCTGGTTCTACATGGCCATCAATGTGGGGGCTTTTGCTTCCACCCTGCTTACCCCCTGGCTGCTGAAACATTATGGCCCCCACTGGGCCTTCGGCGTTCCCGGGGTGCTCATGGCGCTGGCAACCTTCACCTTCTGGGCCGGGCGCAACAAGTTTGTTCACGTACCGCCATCAGGCAAGGCCTTTCTCCAGGAGGCCTTCTCGGCCGAGAACCTGCGTATCTTTGGACGCCTGGCGCTGATCTACATATTCATCGCCGTGTTCTGGGCGCTATATGACCAGACCGGGTCATCCTGGGTGCTACAGGCCCAGCAGATGGATCGGCATCTGTTCGGCTTCGAGCTGCTGCCTTCCCAGATCCAGGCGGTGAATCCCCTGCTGATTATCCTGCTCATTCCCCTGTTCAGTTATGTCATCTATCCAGGCCTGGGCAAGCTCATCAAGCTCACCCCCATGCGCAAGGTGGCCATGGGTTTTGGACTGGCGGCGGCGGCTTTCGCCATCTCCGCCCTGGCCCAGGAACGCATTGATGGCGGTGGCACGCCCGGGGTGTCCTGGCAGTTGCTGGCCTATCTGGTGCTCACTTGTGGCGAAGTCATGGTGTCCATCACCGCTCTGGAGTATTCCTATACCCAGGCACCCCGCGCCATGAAATCCGTCATCATGGCCCTGTTCATGCTGTCTGTCTCCCTGGGGAATATTTTCACCAGTGTGGTGAATTTCTTCATCCAGAACGAGGACGGCACGGTGATGCTGGAAGGTGCGGAATACTACTGGTTCTTCACCATCCTCATGGCGGTGACAGCCGTACTCTTCGCCGCCATCACACCCTTCATCAAGGACAAGACCATTCTGCAGGTGTGATACCAAACGGAATGGAAACCGTCAGGTAGTCACGGCGAGGGCGCCGCTGCTCCTTTGAACCGGAAACGGGCTTTCCCTGCCCGTTTCCTTCTCGGCATGGGAAAACGCGGTTTCCCCATGCCTCCGCTTCGCGCCGCACGTCCCTGTATGGGGTCGCGGCGAGGGCGCCGCTCCTACACACCTCATCCCGTAGGAGGCCCGCCCTCGGGCCGATTGATGGGGAGGAATTGCTCCCACCGCTTGGGGAACGGCTCTTCCCCTCGACGGTGCCGAGCACCGATGGCCGGCGGCGGATGGAGCGAGCGCTGTCCGAGCCCGGCAGCGCCGGGCGAGTTCGCAAGCGGCCGCCGCCGGTCGAGGCGCGCAGGGAACCCGCGGCATGGCCGCGGGCCCGTCGCGGGGTGCCCTTTCTTTGCTGACTTTCTTTGGGCACGCAAAGAAAGTCAGGTGGGTGCGCGCCACCGCGCGCTTCTAAACAACCCGCCGTCAGGCGGCACAAAACCATGGGGGTCGCGGCGGGGGCGCCGCTGCCTGTTTGGACCGGAAACGGGCTTTCCCTGCCCGTTTCCTCATCGGCATGGGAAAAATGCGGTTTCCCCATGCCTCCGCTTCGCGCCGCACCTCCCTGTGCGGGGTCGCGGCGAGGGCACCGCTCCTACGCCCCCTGTAGGAGGCCCGCCCCCGGGCCGATGCAACCCATTCCCTGAACGACACCCATGCCACAAGCCAGGATTCGCCCCCTTGATAACGTTAATGCTAATCGTTATCATTTGCCACACTATCAATAACGAGGAACATTTCATTGAAGCCCGCACATCTGGCAACACTGGCCATTGTGTCAACCCTGTTTTCAACCATCCTGCATGCCGACCAACCAGATACACGTCACGGCGCCGTCGAGGGCGAACCGGTTTATTATGCTCTGGAGGGCGGCATGACCCTGACATGGCAACACGCTTTCCGGGAACCGGTGGATGATGAATTCTCGGGTTCCATCGACCTGGTCGCCACCTTTCCCTTGCGCAAGGGAACCATCACGCTTTACCTCGAAGGCAGCACCACGCCGGAAGGCAATGGCGTGGGGAGCTGGTTCCCGGAAGCCAACGCCGATCTGGGCACCGCCCTGGATGACGACGGCCAGGGCAGAATCCAGGTGTCCGCCTTGCACTATAACGTGGATACCGGCAATTCCGTTCTGACCCTTGGACTGCTGGATGCCACCGGCTTTCTCGATCGCAGCGGCGTGGCAAACGATGAAACGCGGCAATTTCTGGGAACTTCCTTCGTCAACAATCCCACCATCGAATTTCCGGACTACCATCTTGCCGCCGCCTGGCACTACCAGGCTTCCTCCAATAGACCGGGATTCACGGTACTGGCGGGAAGCTCCCATGGTCTCGGAGACAATGAAGGAAACTACGGAAGGCTCTCGGAGCTGGATGCCCGGAACAAGGGCCTATTCGCTGCCCTGGAGCTTTACGGATATGCCAGTGGAACAACGTGGCGGCTGGGGGCCTGGCACAATGGCGCCTCGCATCCGAACCTGGACGGAAGGGGCAACAGCAGCAACCGGGGTGTCTATACCAGCGTGGATTTCGATCTCCATGATCAGAAATGGAATATTCGTGCCGGCTGGGCCGACCCATCCGTATCCCTTGCCCGGGGCTTCATCTCCCTGTCAACCGAGCAGGGACGGGATCATTGGCACTGGGGGGCGGCGTTCTCCCGCACCTGGGCATCGGCAGGAACGGATGCCAGCGATATATTGCACACAGAGGTTTATGCCTGCTACGAAGTATTTCCCGGCCTGGAGATAAGCCCGGATCTGCAATGGATACGAAACAGTGGTTTCATCCGTGGCAGAGGAGACGCCTGGATTGCCGGTATACGCACTACCTGGCTCTTCTGACTGGATGCGGGAAAAGCCTAGCTCCTTACTATGCCGGATCCACCCAGTCCTTCGGCCGCAGCTGATCTTCCCGCAGACGGGGCGTGAAATACTCATCCGCGTAGTCCAGATCCACCTCATTGCCCTCACCATCCACCAAGGGCAGGTCGTAGTCCTTCCAGCCACGGATGCCCGTGGCCAGGGAGGCGACATTCTTGTATCCGAGTATTTGCAGGGAATGCGCTGCCAGCACGCTACGCTGACCGGACCGGCAGACGACAACCACTTCACGATCCCGCGCCCGCACCAGCTCGGGAATGGTTTCCTCGAAGTCCCACTCGCAGGCCGACTCGAGAATTCCCCTGGGTACCAGCATGGAACCCTCGATGTGCATGGCCTCATACTCGTAGGGCTCGCGTACATCGACAATGAGCAGATCCGGATTGGCTTCCAGGCGCTCTTCCAGGTCCCAGGGCATGTGTTCCTTGATGGTGGTCAGGCAGTCCTTGATCAGTTCCAGAAAACGTTTCATTCAATGCTCACTCTATTGTTCATTATTGCTCTCCCCGCAGGGAGAGACAGACAGGATTCACTCCTGGTCGGCTGATTCATTCCGGTTGCAGAAACGCTGCTCTACCGCGATGACCGCGGCTTCCACCCGGGAATGCACATCCAGCTTGCGCAGTATGGCCTTCACATGCAGCTTTACCGTACCGTCGCTGATGCCCAGATTGCGGGCAATGACCTTGTTGCTCTGGCCCTCCGCCAGCAGGCAGAGTATCTCCTTCTCCCGCGGGGTAAGCTGATCCATGGCCGATCCTTTCTTGTCCTGCTCACCGCCGCGCACGGCCCGGGCCAGCACCATGGTCAGTTCGTTGGCAACGACGGTCTGCCCCGCGACAATATCGTTCAGGGAACGAATCAGCTCGTCAGGCTCCATATCTTTTAGCAGATATCCCTGGGCACCGCATTGCAAAGACGCAATCAGGTCATTTTCCACCCGGCTGGTGGTGAGAATGACGATGGGCATCCGCATTCCCTTGTCACGCAGCGTCTTCAGCACCTCCAAACCGTTCATCTGGGGCATGCGCATGTCCAGCAACACCACGTCGGGTTGCCTGTCCAGCACCAGGCGGATACCTTCCTCGCAGTCACCTACGGCGCCCACCACCTCCAGCCCGCGCCGTTCCAGCAGTTCGCGCAGGCCGATGCGGAACAGGGCATGGTCATCAATCAACAGTATTCGCATCAGTCCGGGGATTCCTTTATCCATTTGTCATCGATGGCGCGGCGTTGGACGTCGGGATGATAGATCAGCTCCACTCGGGTGCCCTCTCCCACTTCACTCTCGATGCGCAGTTCACCACCCAGGCGCCGCGCCCGCTCTTCCATGATGGACAGGCCAATATGCTCACCGGGATGTCCTTCCCTGGCGGCACCTTCAAATCCCACGCCATCGTCTTCCACCAGCAGATTGTACCTGCCGCCGCGACAGGTGAGCAGCACCCTGACCGTATGCGCCCGGGCGTGCTTGCGGATGTTCGCCAGAGCTTCCTGCACGATGCGCAACATCTGCATCTCCTCGGAGGAAGACAGCCTCAACTGGGAGCACTCCTGCTGATAGTAGGTGGCTATGCCGGTTTCCGAGGCAAAACGCTGTACCAGCTTTTCCAGTGCGGAGCTCAGATCCCGTCCGTCCATGGAGGCCCGGAAGCTGTTGAGCAACTCACGCAGTTCCGTATGCGCCTCGTCCACGCCATTGCGAATCCGCTCCAGATCATCCGCAACAATCTGGCAAACGACATCCTGCTGTTGCAGACTGTCTTCCATCATGCGTACCTGGAAACGCAGACTGGCCAGGGTCTGGGCCAGGGAATCGTGCAACTCATGGGCCAGTGCGTTACGTTCTTCATAGATGGACAGACGCCGCGCGTTCTCGTCGGATCGCTGCTTGGCCACGGCTACCCCCAGGTGGCTGCCCACGGTTTCCAGCAGTTCCAGAATGTCCTCCCTGTCCGAAACCCCGGGACGCTCGACATAGATATCATACTGACCCAGTACGTCACCATGATACTCCAGGGGCACGGAAATCAGCTCCACTTCCCGTGGGGAAAACATTTTCCGGCCGAGCTGGCCGGCGCACCAGCGGCCCTCGTGCTCGCAACAGATATCACCCGGTGAAAGGGGCATGCCGCACTGGCAGATCTCCAGGGGCAGCAGCTCGGCCTCCCGCCGCAGCCTGTCATCCAGGCCGATGGCCCCCACCAGGCGCATCCTGCCGCCAAGCTGCACAACCCGGGCGCTGATAGCCAGGCCGTTGACCATTTCCTTGAGCACCCGCAGGAAGCGTACCAGCAGCTCGTCCAGATCCTCCACCTGGTTGATGGTAGCGGCAACGTCATAGAGTATCTTCAGGGAAGCGGTCTTCTGCGCCATGCGCGTGGTATGGCGGGCGACACGGCTGTCGATATCCTCATACAAATCCATCAGCTCTTCGCTGATGCTGTCGATATCCCGCACCATGGTGGTGAACACGCCGGTATCGGCGGCCGGCAGGCTGGCGCCGGGTTCCCCCTGGGAAAGCCGCGCCACGGAGGTCTCCAGGGCCACCAGGGGATCGAGAATCTGTCGTTTCAGTTGCAACAGGGAAGCACCAAGCCCCACCAGGACCAGGCCCACGGCGACAACCAGCATCAGCAGGACTTCATCACCCAGTTCATGGGCAAGCAGAGCCCTGAAGGTGACTCCCGCCACCAGCACTACGCCCATACACAAAAGGGACAGGGGCAGCAACAGCCGGCCGGTGCGCAGGATCTGCCAGATGGACGGGGCCGCGATTTCATCCCCGAAGCCAGCGCTTCTCTCGGTATTCATGTGGTTTTCTCCAGGGCCGAAGTCAAGGCTTCCTTCTGCCGCCGCCGCAGCTCCTCTCCAAGGGCCCTGCCTTCCCAGCCCTGCCGGCGCAGTTCCTCCCCGCGCACCCGACCGACGGCCTGCCTGGCCATTTCCAGCCGAGGCAGAAAATCCGCTGCCAGCTCGGGCATGCTGATGGACAATAACTCCTCCAGCTCTCCATCCCACCGGCGAAACAGGGACAACAGACCCAACCAGTCTTCAGCATCCCGAAAGGCTCCTTTCTCCAGACTGGAACGGAGCGTTATCCAATCCCGCAACAGGGCGCTGGTTGAACGATCCAGGGCCAGCCACACCGACAGTTGTTCCACGGGATGATCCGCATCCACGGCATACTGCAGTATGCCCACCAGCCGCGGGGACAAGGCAACATCGGCTTCCACGGCACGGGAGAGAACCTGCCAGGGCTCTTCCTGGTCATCCCCGCCATGTCCTTCTTGCCGAAGCCCGTGGGCCAGGCCCGGGAGCAACTGTTCCAGGGCGCCGCAGCCATGCAGCACCTGGAAGAAGCGCCAGGGACCATCGGTCATCAACGCCTTTTCCATTTCCTGGCGTACCCTGGCGCCCCGCAGATGGGCCAGCTCACCGGAAGCGACCATCTTCTTCATCAACCCATGGGTGCCATGCGTCACCCGGAAACCCCAGGGAGCGAAACGGGCGGCAAAACGCGCAATGCGCAACATGCGCACGGGATCTTCCACCCAGGCCGGCGTGACGTGACGCAGCAGGCCCAGATCCAGATCTTCCCGGCCGTTGAAGGGGTCGATGATATTCCCCTGCTCATCCTCGGCCATGGCATTGATGGTAAGATCCCGGCGAGCCAGATCCTCTTCCAGGGTCACTTCCGGGCCGGTTTCCACGGAAAATCCATGGTATCCGCTGCCGGTCTTGGTTTCCCGCCGGGCCAGGGCGTATTCCTCGCCGGTCTCGGGATGCCGAAACACGGGAAAATCCCCAGGGAGCGGCTCAAAGCCTTGCGCCACCATGTCCGCGGGCGTAGCGCCCACCACCACCCAGTCACGGTCCACCACCGGAAGCCCCAGCAGGCGGTCGCGCACGGCGCCACCCACCAGGTAGATCCGGGGATTTTCGGCGCCCTGCCTTGATTGCGGATTATCAATGCCCATGTATTAGAAAAGATTAATATGTTAAATTATTACCCTGTCGGAGGACACGACGATGATACCGACTTTGTTTGGACTGGTGGCGGCCATGATCTTTTCCATCGTCACCTACATGATATACGGCCTGGAAGGCGTCATGCTCAGGGACTGGATCGACCAGGTCTTCCTGGCGCTGATCTTTACCGGCATGGCCATCGGCGTGGCAAACGCCATCTGGCGCTGCCTGCCCTGTCAGTTGAGCAAGCTGGCACATAGCAAGAAGCTGTCCGACACCTGGTGCAATAGCTGCGGGCACTGACCTGAGTCCCGGATTCAGGCGCAACCTTATTTCATCGAAGCTCCTGCTTGTTTCGGGCCGGGTCACCCTCGGCCCGTTTTTTTTGCTGTAGCTCCCACATATCCGCATAGACGCCACCCAGGGCAAGAAGCCGGGCATGAGTGCCCCGCTCGATGATTTGCCCCTTGTCCATGACCAGGATCTCATCCGCATCCACCACCGTGGAAAGCCGATGGGCAATGACCAGGGTGGTGTGATGTTCCGCCACCTGGGCCAGGGTTTCCTGTATGGCCTGCTCCGTGCGGCTGTCCAGGGACGAAGTGGCTTCATCGAAGACCAGGATACGCGGTCGTTTGAGCATGGCCCGGGCAATGGCCACCCGCTGCTTCTCGCCACCGGACAGCTTGAGCCCACGCTCCCCCACCAGGGTATCCCAACCGTCCGGCAGGGACTCGATAAATTCACGGATATGGGCCTGCTCGGCCACGGCTTCCACTTCCTCGCGGCTGGCTTCGATGCGGCCGTAGGCGATGTTGTAGTAGATGGTGTCGTTGAACAGCACCGTGTCCTGGGGCACGATGCCAATAGCGGCCCGCAGGCTGTCCTGGGTCACCTGGCGGATGTCCTGGCCATCGATGCGGATACAACCACCGGTGACGTCGTAGAAACGGTACAGCAACCGGGCGATGGTGGACTTGCCGGCCCCACTGTGGCCCACAATGGCTATCTTGTGGCCGCCAGGCACCTCGAAGTCGATTCCACGCAGGATGTTCCGTTCCGGCTGATAAGCGAAATCCACCCGCTCGAAACGGATGCCCCCTTCTTTCAGCACCAGTGGCCGGGCATCCGGCGCATCCCGGATTTCCGGCTCCCGCTCCAGCAGCTTGAAGATCAGATCCATGTCCGCCAGGGCATACTTGATCTGCCGGTAAACAATGCCCAGGAAACCCAGGGGAATGAACAACTGCAAGAGGAAGGCATTCACCAGCACCAGGTCGCCGATACTCATGTCGCCCCGGGTTACCCCCCGGGCGGCAAACACCATGATGAAGGTCACGCCCACGGCAATTACCGCCCCTTGGGCGAAATTCAGCAAGGACATGGATGTCTGACTCTTCACCGCCCAGTATTCCCAATCTCCCAACTTGCGGTCGAAACGGTCCACCTCCAGCTTCTCGTTGCCGAAGTACTTCACCGTTTCGTAGTTGATGAGGCTGTCCATGGCCTGGCTGTTGGCCTCGGAGTCCAGCTTGTTCATGTGATGGCGGAAATCCATGCGCCACTCGGTAATGGCAAAGGTCACCAGGGCATAGACCGCCACGGTGCCGAAGGTGACGACCATAAACACCGGATCGTACTGGGTCACCAGGATGCCGCCCACCAGCAGGAACTCCACCAGGATGGGAAGAATGCTGAAGGCCATGTAGTTGAGGATCTGGGCAACGGAACGCGTGCCCCGCTCCAGATCACGGCTGATGCCGCCGGTCTGGCGCTCCAGGTGAAAGCGCAGGGACAGGCGGTGCAAATGCTCCAGCACCCGGGTGGACAGGCGGCGCATGGCCCGGTAGCGCACCTTGGCAAAGACGATATCCCGCAACTCATTGAACAGACTGGCGGAAAGTTTCAGGGCGCCATAACCCAGCAGCAGGCCTATGGGCAGCACCAGCATCTGTTCGGGGCGGTTTTCCAGGGCATCGACAATTTCCTTGAGCAGCAGGGGAACCCCCACGTTGGCCACCTTGGAAAGCACCAGGCACAGCAGGGCAAAGGCCGCCCGCCCGCGGAACTCCCAGAGAAAAGGCAGCATATTCCGCAGGTTGTGCCAGTCGCGACGATTCTTGTGCACCTGGGGAGACACCCCGCGATCATGAACCATGCTATACTGAAACCCTGAATTAACCCTTGAAAATCAGGGATTTCCATCCCAGAACGAAGTTGCCGATGATAGCAAAGAGGAGACCCTAGCGGTGGAAGAATCACTGGATCAGACCGGTTGCAGTTACAACGAGCCTTTCGCCCTGCAGGTGCTGGGAAACAGCATGGAACCGGAATTTCCCGACGGTTGCATCATCGTCCTGGAACGCACGGACCGTTGCGCCCACGGTATGTACATCATGACCCTGGTGGAAGGCGTGCGCTGGTTCCGGCAATACCTCAACGACGAGAACGGCGAACGCCTGGTCGCCCTGAACGACCTCTACCCGGAGATTCCCCTGGAAGGGCTGGACTGGAAACCCGAAGCCGTGGTTCTGCAGCGCAACCTGAACCGCAAGGTCAAGCACTACAAATACCAGGGAAATTCCGAGTAGGCCATGAACTTCCGTCTGCCGCTCATGGCCATGGCCTTGCTGCTCGTTTCCTGTACCGGCGATGGCGACAGTCCAGCCTCGAAGAACAACAGGCGCCAACCCGCCGCCCTGCTGGTGGAAGCAGCTCCCGTCCAGTCCGAAGCGGTATCCAGAACCTGGCAGCGCATCGGTACCCTGGTGCACCGCCATGTCCTGCATGTATACAACCAGGAGGAAGGGCGCATCAAGGACCTGCCCTGGTACGAAGGCGACAAGGTGAGACAGGGCGATGTTCTTCTCACCCTGGACGACCGGCTCCTCCAGGCGGAGCTGAAAAAAGCGCGCGCCACCCGATCCATGGCGGCGCGCAAGGTTGCACGGCTGGAAAGACTGCGCGAGACCAACGCGGCATCCGAGGAAATCCTCATCGCGGCCCAGACCGAACTGGAACTCGCGCGGGCGGAGGTGGAAATCCTGGAAACCCGCCTGGGCTACACCCTGGTCAGGGCGCCTTTCGACGGCATCATCACCGAGCGCCTTGCCGAACCCGGAGATGTCAAACCACGCAACAGCCACCTTCTCACCCTCGCTGACCCAGCCTCCCTGCTCGTGCGCGTGGAGGCATCCGAGCAGCTCATTGCCGACATCAGCAAGGGAGGACGGGCGCGGGTCACCCTGGATCTGCCCTACGTCGAACCCCTGGAAGGCCGGGTCTGGCGCATCTATCCGACACTGGATCCCCTTACCCGCCAGGGCAAGGTAGAGATACGCCTGGAACGGATTCCGCCACAGGCCCAGGCCGGTCAGTACGCAAGAGTGGAGTTCACCGGCAACGAAAAACAGCGGCTGCTCATTCCCTTCAGCGCCCTGCGGCGAGACCGGGAGGGTGAATACGTCTATGTCATCGAGGGAAACCGCGCGCTTCGCCGCAACGTGCGCAGTGGCAACCGCTTCGGCAGCCGCATCGAAATCCTGGACGGCCTCGAAGGCGGAGAACGCATCGTCAAACGGGGCTTCATGAACTTGAAAAATGATACACTCATCACAGTTTTGGGACAAACATAGTGCTAGATGACTTAAGTCATGTTGTTTCCCGCCCAAACTGTCACTATGCTCCACAGCCCTGCGGGTCGATCGACCAATGAAGTGCTGGCAACCTCGACGCCGTGAATTCGGGCGGAGCATTTTTCAACCGGGAATCAGGACGTTGTTCCGGTCTCCGGTAATCCTGTAGCCATTTGGCTATACTGAAGACTTTTCATTCATCTGTTACTTGTGGACGGCATGTCATGAAGCCTACGGCGCGTATCTTATCCCTGCTCTGTCTTTTCCTGTTCCTTGCCGTCAGCAGTATCGAGGCCGTCGCTGCCGCCAACCTGACCATGGGCGACGCCATCAACAAGGCCGGCCGTCAACGCATGCTCTCCCAACGGATAGTGAAGGCATATGCACTGGTAGGACAGAAGGTAATGCTCAGCGCGGCAAACCAGTTGCGGGATTCGGTAGCCCTGTTCGACAAGCAGCTTGCCGAACTCACCGAGTTCGCCGCCACCGATGAAGAAAGGAAGACCATTGCCGAAGTCACGGCCCTGTGGAAGAAATTCAAGGCCATGGCAACACAGAAGCCCAGCAGGGAAAATGCCGAGAAGCTGGCGGAAATGTCCGACGAAGTATTGAAGAAGGCGCACAAGTTCGTGCTCCTGCTACAGGATCGTTCGGGCACCAATGCGGGCAAGCTGGTCAACATATCCGGCCGCCAGCGCATGCTTTCCCAGCGTATAGGAAAATTCTACGTGCTGAAGAGCTGGGGACTGGACAACCCGGAATACGACATCGGCATGCGGAAGGCCGTGGTGGAATTCACCGATGCCTTGCGCCTGCTGCAGAATGCTCCGGAAAACACTTCCGAGATAAACGACGCCCTGGCCAAGGTGGAAAAGGACTGGAACACCTTCAAGATCAGCAAGCAACTCAAGGGCAACAATTACATCCCCTCACTGGTCGTGCGTTCCCTGGACAAGATCCTGGCCCAGATGAACTACATCACGGCCCTGTACGCAGGCATCACCAAGTAGCCCGGCAAGCTGATATCACACCAGTAAATCCCCGCTCATGGCGGGGATTTGTTTTTCCGCCCGATGATTGCCAAACGGGCTTCCCTGAGCTAACTTGGGATGATAATGCCGACCGGAATCCCCATCCCCCGCAGCCCGATGCACAACCAGCATGAACAAGATTCCTGAAGCCCGGGGTGGCGGCATCGCTCACTGGTCCATTCGTCACCCGGTTGCCGTGGTCATGCTCACCCTGGCCGTCATGGCGCTGGGACTGTTCTCCCTGGGCTCCCTGAAGATCGACCTGCTGCCTCACATCATCTATCCTTCCATCGGCGTGCGTGTGAACGACCCCGGAGTGCCGGCCACCATCATGGAGGATCGCATTACCCGGCAGCTGGAGGAACAACTGGCCATCACCGAGGACGCCATCCACATCCGCTCCGCCACCCGGGAAGGACGCAGCGCCGTGGATCTGGACTTCGCCTATGGCACGGACATCGACGTGGCCCTGCGTGACGCATCCATGCGGCTGGACCGCGCCAGGCGCTTCCTGCCGGACACCATAGAATCCCCCATCATCTACAAGCGCGATCCTTCCCAGTTGCCGGCAGCGGAATATGCCATCAGTTCCAGCGTTCTGGATCCCGTGGCCCTGCGTGAATGGGTGGATTACACCCTGAGCAAATGGCTGATCAACATCCCCGGCGTGGCCGCGGCGGAAGTGGCGGGAGGGCTGCGCAGGGAAATCCAGATCATCGCCGACCGGGACAGGCTGTTCGCTCACGGCCTGGATGTGCTGGATCTGGAAGACAGCCTGCGGCAGCAGAACCGCGACGTGGCCAGCGGCCGCCTGCGCAATCTCACCACGGAAATTCCCGTACAGACCAAGGGCCGCTTTCTGAAGGTGCGGGATATTGAAACGCTTCCCCTGGAGCTGAGCGCCAACATACCCGGCCTGCACGACATGCAACTGGGCCAACTGGCGCGGGTCATCGACGGTCACGAGGAACCCCGCATGGACATCCGCCTGAACCGCCAGTCCGCAATCAGGCTGTCCATACAGAAGCAACCCCAGGCCAACACCGTGGCCACGGTGGACAGGGTCAACCTGCAACTCGACGCCCTGCGGGAACAGGGCCTGCTGCCCGGGAGCATACGAATCACCCCGGTGGGGGATGAGGCCCGCCATATCCGGCGCTCCCTGAACAACGCACTGAACGCCGCCCTGAGCGGCGCGGTACTGGCCATGCTGGTGGTGTACCTGTTTCTCGGCAGCATCCGCCGCACCCTGATCATCGGCAGCGCCATTCCCATTGCCATTCTGGTGACCGTCACCCTCATGTCCGCCGTGGATCTGACCCTGAACATCATGACCCTGGGCGGCCTGGCACTGGGCATAGGCATGCTGGTGGACAGCACCATTGTCATGCTGGAGAACATCTACCGGCACCAGCGGCACGGCGAAGCCGGGCTGGATGACGCCGGGCAGGCAGCCGGGGAAGTGACCTCCGCCATCGTCGCCTCCACCTCCACCAACCTGGCCGCGGTGCTGCCTTTCCTGTTCATTGGCGGCCTCATCGGCCTGCTGTTCCAGGAGCTCATCATCACCATCTCCGCGGCTATCGTGGCTTCCATGATCGTCTCCCTGACCCTGGTGCCTGCCCTGGCGGCACGCATTCCCGCCCGCGGTGAGGGCTGGCTGCGCCGCCACATCAACAGAACCATGGAAGGACTGCAGAACGCCTATGCCTGGACACTGACCCGCCTGCTCAGGGCTGGCTGGCTGGTGATCCTGGTTTTCCTGGTATTACTGGCCTTGACCGTGGAACAACTCCTGCAGCCCATGTCCACCTTCCTGCCCCGTATCGACGACGGTCGCGTGGGCATCTATCTCACCGCGGACCGGGGCATAGATGTACGGGAAATGGATGTCCTGACCTCCCGGATAGAGAACCTGGTGCTGGATCAGCCGGAAACCGAATCCGTGCTCACCACCGTGGGGGGTTTCACCTTTGGCCGTTCCCGTTACCAGAGCGCCAACCGTGCCAACCTGCAGATCCAGCTTCGCCTCACCCGGGAGATGAGCACGGCCCGCTGGATCAAGCGCATGCGCAAGCTGACCAGACAACTGCAACTGGTGGGCGTGAAGATCCGCATCCGCCCCCGGGGCATACGCGGGCTGCGCATCGGCCGGGGTGACGACGACGTGAACTTCCAGGCAAGGGGACCGGATCTCGACGTGCTCACGGAAATCGGTGAAAGGATGGCCGAACGCCTGCGCGGCATACCTGGCCTGCGCAACATCAAGCAGTCGAACGAAAGCGTCACCATGGAGCTGGCCATCCGTCCCGACCGCGAAAAGATGCTGCAGTACGGGCTGGACATGAGCGCCATAGGCAAGGCCGTGCGCTATGCCCTGGAAGGGCGCAAGGTGAGCAGCATGACCGATGGCGACCGCAGCATCGACATCGTGCTCATGCTCGATCCCAGGGACACCACTACTCCCGCGGATCTGGAAAATATCATCCTGATGACAGAAACCCAACCACGCACGGCCGTACGCCTGGGAGACATGGCGCACATCGAGCTGAAGCCGGCACCCGCCACCATCATCCGCGAACAACAGCAGCGCATCGTGGAAGTGAACGCGACCCTGGAAGAAGGCGCCAACATGGAGCAGATCCTGCGCAACGCCCAACATGCCCTGGATGACATGGAATTGCCGGAAGGCTATTCCATCTACGAGGGCGGCAGCCTGAAGACCCTGCAACAGAGCCAGGAGACCGGTTACCGGCTACTGGGTCTTGCCCTGTTCCTGGTGCTGGTGGTAATGGCCGTTCAGTACGAGTCCCTGCGCAATCCCCTGATCATCCTGTTCAGCGTGGGGTTCTCTCTCATCGGCGTGGCCCTGGGCCTGAAGATCACGGACACCCCGATTTCCATGCCCGTCTGGCTGGGACTCATCATGCTGGCGGGCATCGTGGTGAACAATGCCATCATCCTGGTGGAATACATCGAGCTGAAACGGCGGGAAGGCCTGGAAAAACTGCCGGCCATCGTCACTGCGGCCCGGCTGCGCCTGCGACCCATCCTCATGACCACCCTGACCACGGTGGCAGGCATGATGCCCCTGGCCCTGGCCTGGGGTCAGGGTTCGGAGATGCTTCAACCCCTGGCCATCACCATGGTCTCCGGGTTGTCATTCTCCATGCTGGTCAGCCTGCTGCTGGTGCCTGCCACATACCGCTATCTTGGCGCCAACGAATCCCGCACCACGACCACCTATTGAAAAACGGGGCAATAGGCGTTCAGGCGGTGGCCTTTCCAGTAGAAGCCGTTGAGCCTGTCCGTCACGTAGTTGGCCACTTCCCTGTCCGTGTCACCCAGCTCCACGCGCCACTCGATGCACTTGCCGTCATACTCGACGCAGGGCGCTACCTTCTTCACCGGGTGGTATTGCTCCACCAGTTTCCTCAATTCCTTCTTCTTCACCTGGTCGGGAAGATCACTCAGCAGAATCATCATTTCTCTTGCCTCCTCCAGCGAGTTCGATCAGGAGCCCGGCGACTCCCGGCGCGGAGCCCAGATAAGGCGCAAGAACGATGGATGCACGAGGATGATGTTGTCTTGCCTTCTCCACTTCCAGCGGAATGTCTTCGCTGACATGACGCCCGGCCGAAAGAAAATAGGGCAACACCACAACCTGATCCGCGCCCGCCTCGATACACTGTCCGATGCCTTCCGGAATGGAAGGCTCGGCCAGTTCGAGAAAACCGGCCCTGACCAGGAAAAATTCCTCCCCGGCAGATTCCTGTTCAATCCGGCGGCACAGCTCCCGCACTTCGTCGTTGGAAGCTTTCCGCCGGCTGCCGTGTGCAACCACCAGCAGGGCTTTCATGCCTGCAGGCTCTTGCTGGCCACCTCGAAGACATCGCGGGAAATGCCATTCTGTCCCACCACCCGTTCGAGCTGCCTTCTGGCATGCTCCTGACGGGCTTTGTCATGATGGCGCCACCGCGCCATGCTTCTCAGCAATCGCGCGGCGATCTGGGGATTGATGCTATCCAGTTGCAGCACCTTGTCCACAAGAAAAGTATAGCCCTTCCCATCGGGTGCATGAAAACGCAGGGGATTTCCCGCAGCGAAACTGCCAATCAGAGCACGCACCTTGTTGGGATTGGTGATGGAAAAGGCCGGATGCTGCTGCAATCGGAGCACATTTTCCAGGGTGTCCTCCCGGCTGGAGCGGGCCTGCACGCTGAACCACTTGTCCATGACCAGGGGATCGGACCGCCAGCGGGCGGCAAAATCATCCAGCAGCGTCTGGCGGGCGGGATGTTCACCATCGGCCACCAGGGCCAGAGCATGAATCACATCGGTCATGTTGTGTCCGGCCTGGTACTGTTGCTCACACAGGGCAGCGCCTTCCTCGCTGCCGGAAGCCACGAGGTAGGTAAGCAACAGGTTCTTCAAACGGCGCCGGCCAATGGCCTCGGGAGTAATCCGGTATTCACCCTCGTCCGTCATGGCCCGGTAACAGGCCAGCAGGTCATCGTGCAGGCTGCGGCCGATATGGGCCTTCATCCGTTCCCGGGCACCATGTATGCCTTCCACGTCCACCACTTCCATGAGCTCTCCAATCAGAGACTCGGACGGCAGGGAAAGCACTTCCGAGAGCAGGGCCGGGTCGGCGTGGGCGGCATCCAGGGCACGGTGAAAGGCGTGGGTGAACTCGGCCAGCATGTCCTGTGCTTCCGGCGCCTTGTCCACCAGTTTCAGCAGCACCCGCTGAGCCAGTTCCTGGCCGGCATCCCAGCGGTTGAAGCCGTCACTGTCGTGGGCCATGAGGAATACCAGCTCGGCATCGCTGTAGGGATAATCCAGCTTCACCGGCGCGGAGAAGCCCCGCAGGAGGGAAGGCACGGGCATCTCGGGTACATTCCGGAACTCGAAGACCTGCTCCCTTTCCGTCACCTCCAGCAGTTCCGGGCGTTCGCCACCATCCCCTCGCTCCAGGGGCATGTCCCGGCCGTGGCTGTCCAACAACCCCACCACCAAGGGTATATGGAAAGCCGGCTTGTTTCTCTGACCCGGCGTGTCCGGCACCCGCTGACTGACATGCAGGCGGTAGATCTGCTCGTCGGCATGGTACTCCCCCCGAACCTTGAGCTCCGGCGTGCCGGCATAGTCGTACCAGTGGCGAAACTGCCCCAGATCGCGCCCGGAGGCATCTTCCATGCAACGCACGAAGTCATCGGTGGTCACCGCCTGACCGTCATGGCGCTGGAAGTACAGGTCCGTGGCCTGGCGAAACAGTTCCGGCCCCAGCAGCCTGGCCTGCATGCGCACCACTTCCGCACCCTTTTCATACACGGTGACCGTGTAGAAGTTGTTGATTTCGATATAGGAGGCCGGGCGCACGGGATGGGCCATGGGGCTGTCATCCTCGGCGAACTGGTGAGCGCGCAGCAGACGCACATCGTCGATGCGCTTCACGCCACGGGCGCCCATGTCGGCGGAAAACTCCTGATCCCGATACACGGTGAAACCTTCCTTCAGGGATAGCTGGAACCAGTCCCGGCAGGTAATGCGGTTGCCCGTCCAGTTGTGGAAATACTCGTGGGCAATGACCGCTTCTATGCCCAGGTAATCGTCGTCCGTGGCCGTGTCCGGCCGGGCCAGGACATACTTGGAATTGAAGATGTTCAATCCCTTGTTCTCCATGGCGCCCATGTTGAAGTCGTTCACCGCCACGATATTGAACACGTCCAGGTCGTATTCCCGACCGTATTTCTCCTCGTCCCAGCGCATGGACTTGACGAGAGAGCGCATGGCATGCTCGCACTTGTCGATGTTCTCCGGCTCCACGTAGATGCGCAGACGCACCTGGCGTCCGGACGCCGTGGTGAAACTGTCCTCGATGTACCTCAGGTCACCCGCCACCAGGGCGAACAGGTAGCTGGGCTTGGGATGGGGATCTTCCCATTCGGCGTAATGACGGCCGTTGGGCAGCTCACCGGCTTCCAGGGGGTTGCCATTGGAAAGCAGCACCGGGTATTTCTTCCTGTCGGCTTCTATACGCACCTTGAAACGGGCCATGACATCGGGCCGGTCCAGGTACCAGGTAATGCGCCGGAAGCCCTCGGCCTCGCACTGGGTGCAGAACATGCCGCCGCTGCGGTACAGGCCTTCCAGGGCCGTGTTGTTCTCCGGGGCAAGCTCCACTTCGGACTCCAGCACGAAATGTTCCGGCGGATTGAACAGGGTCAGGCCCTGGTCGTCGATGCGATAGGCATCGCCATGCAATTCGCTGCCATTCATGCGCAGCCAGATGGCCTTGAAGCCCTCGCCATCCAGGCGCAGTTCATCCGCCCTGCCCCTGAAAGCCGGGTTGCGTTCCAGGGTAAGACGGGAAATCACCCGGGTGCCGGTTTCCTGGAGGCGAAATTCGAGGTCCACGGTGCGGATGATCCAGGAAGGCGGCTGGTAATCCTTGAGGTAAATGGTCCGGGGACTGGATTCTTTCCACATGGGGGCGTACTTCCGGCTGACTGAAAAGGCACAGTTTACCCTGTTTTCCCGGGCAATAAAGATGCTAGGATACGGGAAAAGCCTTCGCGCCGGCCACCGGCCCAGGTACTGAACCAGAACATTCCCGAGGAGCATTGCAGTGTCTTCACCCCGCGTCGTCGTCTATTCCACCGCCATGTGCCCCTATTGCGTGCGCGCCAAATCCCTGTTGCAGAGCAAGGGGGTCGAGTATGAGGAAATCCGTGTGGATCTGGACCGAAACCTGATGGTGGAAATGATGCAGCGCAGCAACCGCCGCACGGTGCCACAGATCTTCATCGACGATTTCCATGTTGGCGGGTTCGACGACATGGCCGAGCTGGACGCCTATGGCAAACTCGACCCCCTGCTGGGTCTGGCGCCTCACAACGACGAGGCTGCTTTCCCCCATGCTCCGGACGCTTCGGAGGACGGCCCCACCTGATGTGCCAGGCAGACAGGATGCGCCTGGACAAGTGGCTCTGGGCGGCTCGCTTCTTCAAGACCCGCAAGTTGGCGGCGGAAGCGGTTTCCGGTGGCAAGGTGCACCTGAACGGGCAGCGTACCAAGCCCGGAAAGGAGGTGCGCCCGGGCAGCCGTTTGCGAATCAGCAAGAACGGCCTGGAATGGGACATTGAGGTGCTGATATTGCCGAAACAGCGGCGCCCCGCGGCGGAAGCCGCCGGCTTCTGGAACGAATCCGAACACAGCCGGGAACGTCGGGAAAAACAACTGGCCCTGCTGCGCGCCGCCCGGGCCGCCACCCCGATACATACGGAAGGCCGCCCCAGCAAGAAGGATAGACGCCTGATCCATCGCTTCAAGCAGCAATGATGGACGAGAATTTCTATCGTCAGACTTACCGTGAGGTAAACCCGGATCACTGCCTGTTCGAAAAGGGCATGCTCACCAACCAGTGCCGTTGTTCCCGCAATCAGAAGCTGCTCATCGCCGAACGCGAGGCCGCCGGCTGCACGGACAAGGAGGCCCAGGCCCATTGCCGTGCTTTCCTGGAGACCATACGGCAGCAGGCGCGATTTGCCCTGAAACTCCGTGATACAGGGCAGAAACTGGGACATGTGAAGGCGGTGAAGGTACAGATCGGCGGCCTGCGCGGTCTCTACAAGGCCCTGCATCCATCCGAAGCAATCCCGTCCCCCATCCCGGAAGTGGCAGGCATGCTGGAGGAAGCCCTGCGGGTCTGGAAAAGCTTCGACAAACTGCCTTTCACTGAAATCATTCCGGAAATCGGCCGCTGGGAACCCCGCCGGCGGCGCCCCCGAAAAAAGACCTGAAGCACGCCGAAATTCAGTCTAGGTCAGTTTCCTCAAGCAGTCGATGTGCCGCCTGTAGGGGTCCAGCACCGGCTGCAGCTTGCGCCGCATAAGGGTGCCAATGGCATCGGACTTGCTGAACACCGGCCGCACCACCCCATAGCCTGAACCGGACAGCACCCGCATGGCAACCAGGGCCTCGGACAGCCCGGAATCCAGGTCCAGAATCTGCTGCGCCAGGGCATTGCCGGGATCCCCTGCCCAGTTTTCCGCCTCAACCTGAAGTTCCTCGATGGTGGCATCCGCGGGCCCTTCCGGTCTGGCGGGAGAAAAATAGTCTGCGGCCACGTCCAGTACACGATTCACCACGTCCTGGGTGCCGGGCTTTTCAAGCACTTTTTCCAGGGTAGCTAGCCAGGCCTGCCCCGCGGGAGACAACAGGCGATGCAGATGTGCGGCCAGCCGGTTCCCGGCTTCCGCCATTTCCCGCAGCCCATCCCCCAGGCGCTCCCATGCGGGCGCGGATGCGGTCTGGTCAGGCAACTCATCGGGAAGCGCGGCAAGAAAGCCCACATAGAAGGCATTCTTGCGTCGCGCCCGTTTCCACAGGTCCGCCTTGACCGATTCGTCCACCAGCCCTGGCTGCAACACCAACTGCACCGTATCCATGATCTTTTCCGCCTCGGTTTCAAAGGGCAGAAACTCGACCAGGTAAGCGGCCAGCACGGAACCCATTTCGCCCTTCACCACATCCGCATTGCGCAGCATCTGGCGGGCATTTTCCGCGTCCTCCAGGGCCCACCAGGCCTTGCGCGCCAGCTCGTCGGTGAGTTCTTCTGAATAGGCGATGGCAACCACAGCCTCGGGCTCACCCAGCAGCAGCAGATCATCGAGATTTTCGCTGTTGAGATGCCCCATGCGCGACCATATATGCCGGGGATAACCCGTGGGAGAGCCCAGCACGTGCATGGAAAGCATTTCCCTGATCTGCTTGATGTACTGTTCGTCCCGGCAGGTGGGATTGAGAGGGATCTCCATTTCACCCTTGTCGGACAGGGCATGGAGAATCATGCGCGATTCGTCGATACGAATCGCCTGGGGCCTGTTGGCCAGCATCACGTTCAGACGCAGGGAGTCTTCAGGCGCCAGTTCCATGTCGGGAGGATTCAGTTGACCTTGGGCGGCACGTAGTGGGGGTCTGCGGGATTCAGGAACACGAACTGCCAGGTGCCGTCATCCAGTTCCACGAAATCCAGCACGCATTCATCCAGATACTCCACGAAACTGGGATCCATGACGACTTCGACACCTTCCGTATGAATACGCTTGTCGGTATCCGCGGGTTCATCGAAGCCCATGTGATAGGCAAAGGAGCCGTCCTTGTTTTCCCGAACAGCCATGCGCAATGCCATACCTTCGGTACCACCCTGTTCGGCGGCGATCTTTATCTGCTTTGCTGCAGCGGGAGTAACCTTGAACATATCCTGCAAATACCTCTTCTAGCGCTTGCTGGCGTTGGCACAACGCCTTACATGAGCGACAAACCGTTCTGCCCAGTGACTGGAACCCACATTACGCATGTGCGAGTAGTTCGCCAGCAGGTTTTTGTAGACCAGTCCATCATGGGAGCCGTCCACACCATAGCCCCGTTCCACCTTATAGGCGAATTGCAGGCTGTCGTCCAGATTTTCCAGCCCGGAATAGTGAAATTCATGGGCATTCACCCGGCCTGACAGGTCTTCCCCCCCGGGCCATGGGTGGGAGGAAGTTTCGCACAAACGCACGTAACCTCTACCCTGTGGTTTCTGGTGCATTTTCACGTCTGCCTGAATGACCCCCGTCATCTCGCACTGCCGCCCTTCCCATTCCAGGCTGCGGCAAAGATACATGAGCCCGCCGCATTCCGCGTAGGCGGGCCTTCCCTGCTCGATGAATTCACGGATTGACTGGCGCATGCCCCGGTTGGCCTCCAGCGCGGCCATGGCGGTTTCGGGAAAACCGCCACCAATGAACAGGCCGTCAGCGACGGGCATGGCGGAGTCATTCAGGGTGTCGAAGGGCAGAAGGCGCGCCCCGGCGTTTTCCAGGGCCTGTAAATCATCCGGATAATAAAAGCCAAAAGCGGCGTCCCGGGCATAGGCGATGACCACATCCGGCGGCGGCTTGCCTGCCGACGCCATGGGCGCGACACCATGGACTTCAGGCGCCAGCCCGGCAATCTCCATGACCGCCTGCAGATCGACATTGCCGCCCACGTGTTCCGCGATGGCGTCGATGCGCTGCTGGGCTGCCTCCGCCTCGTTGCTCGGCATGAGGCCCAGATGCCTTTCATCGATCTGCACACTGTCGTTGCGGGGTACCGCGCCTATGACCTTCACATTGGTGTAGTGCTCGATGACATTACGGAGCTTGGTCTCGTGCCGCGAGCCGCCCACGCTGTTGAGCACGACCCCTGCAATACGGATATTTTCATCGAAGGCCTGGTAGCCCAGGATCAAGGGCGCGATCCCCCGGGTCATGCCTCGTGTATCCAGAACCAGTACGACGGGAGCCCGAAGCAACGCGGCCAGCGCGGCATTACTGTTACTGCCATCCAGATCCAGGCCATCATAGAGGCCCTTGTTTCCCTCGATAATGCCAATGTCCGCGCCCGCCATGCTGTGTTCAAACAAACGGCGGATTTCTTCCCTGCCCATGGTGAAGAAGTCCAGGTTGTAGCAGGAACGGCCGGCGGCCTGGCCCAACCAGAGGGGATCAATGTAATCCGGCCCCTTCTTGAAGGGTTGAACCTGATATCCCTTGCCGCGCAGCGCGGCGCACAGGCCGATACTGACGGTGGTCTTGCCGGAAGACTTGTGGGCAGCGGAAATGATCAGATGTGCCATGGAATCAAAACGCAAAAGGCGGTCCCGAAAGACCGCCTCGATAAAGCGTCAACCCTGTAACCGCTTATGACTTGGCATGATGGGGATCGGTCACTTCATCCGCCAGGGTGGTCGGCAAAAAGCGCAGCACCCGAATGCCGATGAACGTCAGCATCAGCACCAGCGCTATCCCTCCCAGGCCGAGCAGGAATTCCGGCAGGCTGGGAGAATAGAGCATGGGCTGTCCGTTCACGCCATCGAAGAAGCCACTGGCCACAATGGTCTTGCCCGGGAACATGGCCATGGGGAAGGCCTGCCCACCAATGACGATGACATATACCGTGGCCAGCCCCCCCAACACCACCAGGGTGGAAGCCGCAATGATGCCGCCACGGGTTGCTCCCAGGGAGGGATGATAAATGATGCCCAGGGGAAGCAGACAGCCAACGAGAATCCAGCCGCCCCAGAACAACAGGGTATAGATCCCGCCGTTCAAGAGGATGAAGGCTTCATACTCGTGGTTTTCCGTGCCGTAGAGATTGGTCAAATGATAGACCACGGTGAAATAGAAAACCGCGGCGACAAAGATACCCAGCAGGTTCTTGAGGCGTTTCAGCAGGGCATCCCCGATTTCCCGGCCATCGACCTTGAAAGTGAACATCAGCACCAGCAAATACACGGCCAGACCGTAGGCGAAAGACATGATCACGAACATGGGCGCCATGATGGCGGCGTCATAACCCTGGCGGGCAACGATGAATCCGAAGATGGAGCCGGTACCCGTGGTGAGAATCAAACGCCAGATAAAGGCGAACACGCCTACGGGCTTGTAGTACTTGTTCATCCGCCAGTCCATCATGAACCAGATGTAAACAGCGACGATGGCGAAAAAGCCGGTGTAGAGATAGATATTCCAGGCAAAGATGGACTTGAAGTTGTAGTGCGTCATGGCAATGAGCAGACGTCCGGGCTGACCGAGATCCAGCACCAGTACGGCCAGACCGCCCGCCAGCAGGGTAATGGCCAGCAGGGCGGAAAGCCTGCCCAGGGGCTTGTATACCTTCTTGCCAAAAGCAGTACCGATGGAAGCCACATTAAGCGCGCCGGAAGCCGCCACGATCAGAAAGATGGCGAACACATGCGGCATGCCCCAGACCACCTGATTGGTCATGCCCGTGACCCAGTGACCATTGTGCTCCATGTAGAACACGGCGAGTCCGGCAACGGCGACAATCGCGCCCAGCACGGCAAGCATGCCCCAGTAACGAGGACTGTCGATGCCCCATTCGCTGAAGTGAATCTTTTTCATTACTTCACCCACCTAATCAAATCAAATGTTGCTGTAGCGTACGCCGGTGTTCAGCTTCAGATCCGCGCGGATCTGCACACTGGGATATTTTTTCAGGGCCTGGGATACGGCACTGTCAGGATCGTTGAGATCACCGAACACGATGGCCTGGTGCTTGCAGGCGTCCTGGCAGGCGGTCGTGGTCTGGCCATTATCCAGACGATGCACGCACAGGTTGCAGGCCTCCACGCAGCCCTTGCCCCGCGGGGTATGGGTCAGCTTCTCAGCCACTTCCGCGTGAATGAAGGAGCGGGCCTTGTAGGGGCAGGCCATCATGCAGTAACGGCAGCCGATGCAGATATGACGATCCACCATCACGATGCCATCGGCACGGCGGAAGGACGCGCCGGTGGGACATACGTCCACGCAAGGCGGCTTCTCGCAGTGCTGGCACATCATGGGTAGATTGGTGATCCTGCCCGTCAGGTTGTCCTTCAGCTTTACCTGGCGCATCCAGCGGGGGCGCTGGCGCTCCCACAGGCTCTCGTCAGCCCCTTCCGGCATATCCACGATGTCCAGGCCGTTTTCCTTGTCACAGGCGGAAACACAGTCATTGCAGCCATCGGCACATTTGTTGGCATCGATGAGCATGCCCCAGCGCACCTTGTCGGTTACCGGCTCGGTACGTGGCCCGGCCTCCGCCGTCAGGGAATGCAGCATGACACCCGGCGCGATAGTCACCGCGGTGGTGGCAGCCGACTTTTTCAGAAATTCGCGACGCCCTTGCTGTTCGACTTTGGACATACTCATTTCTCCCCGGGTACGGTGCTGTGGCAGCTGAAACAATCCAGGTTCACGGCGGCATAATCATGACAGGCATCGCAGAACTGGCCTTCAGCGTTCACGGGCACGAATTTTCCGCTGCTGTCCTTTCGCGCATGGCAATCCACGCAACCGGCAAGGCTGTGCTTGCTGCCGCGAATACCCTGGCGGACGGTCAGGTCACGCTGGTGCTTGATGAACTCAAAGTGATTACGGCGCATCACCGGCGTGGATTCCACGCATTGTTCTAGCTTGTCGGCCTTGGCCGTACCTTCTACGGCTTCTGCAGCAAGGGCGCTGCCCAGGCCGAACAGCCCGGACAGTGCGATTGCCAGAAGCGTCATGCTGCTTATGCGAGTCATGAATTAAGCCTCTGATCCTGTTTACTCACCAAGACCCATCTTGATGTAGCCGGTAGGACATACGTCGGAACAAATGTGGCAACCCACGCAACGCGCGTAATCCGTTGCCACATAACGACCGATGGTTGCCTGATCCCTGGGCACGCGATAAACCGCATCCTGCGGACAATAGATGACACAGTTGTCACACTCGAAGCACAGGCCGCAGCTCATGCAGCGATCGGCTTCCTTCTGCGCCGTCTCGTCATCCAGGCCTTGCATGCGCTCCTTGAAATGGCCAAGCACTTCATCGGCGCTGGGCACATCCTCAGCGCGCTTGTTGCGCGGGGTAACCTCGAAATGGCCAAGGAACAGTTCGTCCGCGGAAATGATCTCCGCGAAAGAACGATCCTCGTAGTTGTGAACGGCATAATTGGAGAAAGACGTGCCGCGCAGATCACCGGAATTGGGATCGAACTCCTCGGGATCCAGACCAGCTTCATGCAGCTTCTCCAGCAGATCGAAGTGGTGCACGTCCACCTTGGGACGCTTCTTGATCTCCTCGCCCTTGAGGAACTCGTCCACGGACTCGGCAGCCACCCAGGCCTGGCCAATGGCGGTGGTCAGGAGGTGCGGACGCACGATGTCGCCGATGGCGAAATGATTGGGCTTGTCCTTCACCTGGTAGTTGTTGGTGGTGTCCATCAGCCCGCGGCCATTGTCGAAATCTTCCAGGCCGGACAGGTCACCGCCCTGGCCGATGGCGGCCACGATGATGTCGGCTTCCAGCACCCGTTCCGTGCCTTCCACGGGAATCGGGGTCATGCCATCCATGGTGCAATCGCAGACTTTCAGGCCGGTGGCGCGGCCATCATCACCCTTGATGACTTCCAGGGGCATGACGCCGTCGAGAATGGTCACGCCTTCGTGGATGGCGTCATGGATCTCGTGCTCGGCCGCCATCATGTTTTCCTTGGTAAACAGGGAAGTCAGGGTGGCGTCCACGGGCTCGCGGCCACCAACCAGGGCTTCGTCATGATCCACGGCGTTGTCGTTGACCACGTCCTCTGGGTTACCGGGCATGGCGGGGTTGGTGCCGATACGGCGGGCAACGGACACCACGTCGATGGAGGTATCACCACCACCGACACAAACCAGCTTCTTGCCGGTGACCTTCATGCGGCCTTCGTTGAAGGCTTTCAGGAAAGCCACGCCGGTCACGCAGTTGGGCGTGCCTTCCCAGCCATCCACGGGCAGGTCGCGGCCGGTCCAGCAACCCACGGCCCAGATGATGGCGTCGTAGTCCTTTTCCAGTTGTTCCACGCTTACATCCTTGCCCACGCGGGTGTTCAGCTTCACATCCACGCCCATGTCCACGATGCGCTGGTTTTCAGCCGCCAGCTTGTCGCGGGGCACCCGGTAGTTGGGGATGCCGTAGCGCATCATGCCGCCCAGTTCGGGCTGCGCTTCGAATACGGTCACGCCATGCCCCATGCGGCGCAGTTGATAGGCCGCGGCCATGCCGCCAGGACCACCACCAACAATGGCAACTTTCTTTCCGGTATCCTTGCCGGCTTCGAACTTGAAGCCGTTCTCCAGCGCCTTGTCGCCAATGAACTGCTCAATGGAGTTGATACCGACGTAATCTTCCACGGCGTTCCGGTTACAGCCGTCCTGGCAGGGCGCGGGACAGACCCGGCCCATCATCGCGGGGAAAGGATTGGCTTCGGTTGCGCGACGAAAGGCGTACTCCTCCATGCTCATCTCACCAACAGGCTTCTGCAGGCCTCGCACGATGGACAACCAGCCACGCACGTCGTGACCTGAAGGACAGCTACCCTGGCAGGGAGGTGTTTCATGTACGTAGGTCGGGCACTTGTAGGACGTATCGTAGTTGAAGACGTCATCGGTCCACGAGTCCCACTTGTTCTTGCCATCTTCAAAACGACGCCAGGTAATGTTCTTAGTCATTTCATCACTAGGAGTTGCCATTGTCACTCTCCAAACCAGTTAAAACTGTTGCCCTTTACGGGAGGATTATCTTGTAGTGGAAAATCGCGGCCTCAGGCTGCATCTTCCTCGGATTCATCGTCTTCATCTTCGCTGTTCTGCCCGGTCAGTATCAGGGCGTTGGATACCAGCTGATGCACGCTGACAATCTGATCCATGTCGAAGCCATAGTAGGGAATCACCTTGGTGAACTGTGACTTGCAGATGGCGCAGATTGCCGCCATGTGGGTAACCCCGTATTCCTCGCTGACACTCTTCAGGGCTTCCATGCGCGGCTTGGCGCCCTTTACGCGAAGCTCCATGAGGTCGTCGGTAAGCAGGCCGCCACCGCCGCCACAACAGAAGGTGGCTTCACGAATGGTGTCTTCCGGCATGTCCACGTAGTTGTTGCACACGGCCTTGATGACGGCCCGGGGAATCTCGAACTGGCCGCCGGGCTTGTCACCCATGCGCGTGGCCCGCGCCACGTTGCAGGAGTCATGGAAGGTAACCACCATGTCGTCGTTCTGGGATTTGTCGATGTTCAGGGTTCCCTTCTGAATCTCGCCCCAGGTGAATTCCAGGATATGCTGGGGAACCGGGTATTCCGGATCCAGGAAATCCCAGGGGCCGGCCAGGGTGTTCAGGAAGGCATAGGCCACCCGCCAGGCATGGCCGCACTCACCAAAAACGATGCGCTTGACACCCAGATCAAGAGCGGCCTGGCGAATACGCTGGGAAACCTTGCGCATGTTCTCGTAGGAACCGATGAACATGCCGAAGTTTGCCGCTTCGGAAGCATGGGAGCTCAATGTCCAGGAGACACCGGCTTCATGGAACACCTTGCCGTAACCGATGAGGCCATCCACATGGGGCTCGGCGAAGAAATCCGCGGAAGGCGTTACCAGCAGGATGTCCACACCCTTCTTGTCCAGGGGATACTTGACTTCCACGCCGGTGTCATCATAGACATCCTCTTCGAGGCCTTCCAGGGTGTCCTCCAGGGCAGGCCCGGGCAGACCCAGGTTGTTGCCGATGCGGAACACCTTGCCGATGATCTCGTTGGAATACTTGTCGCCCAGGCCGATGCGATCCATGATCTCTCGCGCCGCCATGGAGATTTCCGCGGTATCGATGCCATAGGGGCAGAATACGGAACAGCGGCGGCACTGGGAGCACTGGTGATAGTAGTTGTACCAGTCGTCCAGCACTTCCTTGGTGAAGTCCGTTGCGCCCACCAGCTTGGGAAAGAACTTGCCGGCAAAAGTGAAATAACGCCGGTACACCTTGCGCATCAAATCCTGACGCGCCACGGGCATGTTCTTGGGATCACCGGTGCCAATGTAGTAATGACACTTGTCGGTGCAGGAGCCGCATTTCACGCAAGCGTCCATGTACACCTGCAGGGAACGGTACTTCTTGAGCATGTCGCCCATGGCCTCGATGGCCTGTTCCTGCCAGTTTTCGGACAGCTCCCCCGGGAAGCCCAGGGCTTCCATGAATTCCGGTTTGGCCTTGAAGGTTTCCAGGTGCGACATCGCGCCTGGCTCGATCTTCGGGACTTCGAGATGCTCCTTGAGCTCGGGAACTTCAAAATTCGCTTTTGCCATGAGCTGGACCTATCGCCTCTTTAACAATGCCGTACTGTGATCAGGAATTTTCTTCGAACTTGCGCGCCCAGTCCGCCAGGTGACGCTTTTCTCTCGGGTTGTCCACCTGGTTGCGGGTCGGACTGAAGAACACGCCCACGCCATGCAGCAGCTTGCTGTAGGGGAAGATGATCATCAGCACGGAAACCAGGAACAGATGTATGGCCAACAGGGGATCGGAAGGCAGCGGCTTCAGATCAAAGGTCAGCAACCCCATGGTGAACTCCTTCAGTCCCACGATATCCACATGAGAAACGAAGGTCATGGACGCACCACTGATTCCGATCAGCACCAGCAGAGCCAGGATCAGATGGTCGGAAGGCGCGGTGATGTAGCGTACGCGGTCGATGACCAGACGACGCGCCCACAGCCCCAGAAGACCGATGATCATGGCGAAAGCCGCGTACTTGCCAAAGGGCTGGATCATCTCGACCACGGTGGGAACCGGGTTGATGAAATAGCGCAGGTGACGCAGCAGCACCAGGAGCAGGCCGAAATGGAACAGCACTCCCAGCAACCACAACAGCTTGTTGCTCTTGAAAAGACTTTCGAAAAATGCCACTTCACGGAACATTCGCAGAACCACACCACCCTTGGTCACGGGCGCTGGGGTCGTGGCAATCTTGAGGGGCGCGGGCACCTTGGCATAGATCCAGATACGATACGCCAGCCCGGCAATCAGGATAACCGTGGCCAGATAGAAAAGCACTGTGATAGCGAGCGACATGTTTCGAAAAACTCTTTCAGATTTCGGGGAAACCGGGAAGGCAGCCGAAACTGCCTTCCCGCCGGTTCATTCTGGGATCAAACGCAGCCGGTCGGCTTGGGCAGGCCGGCATAACGGCATGCCTGCTTGCCGGGACCATAGGGGAACAGGCCGTACAGGTACTTGCTGTTGCCCTTTTCCTTGCCCAGGCGCTTGCCCACGGCCTTGGTCAGTACACGAACCGCGGGAGCGATCTGGTACTCTTCGTAGTACTCACGCAGGAAGTTGATGATGTCCCAATGATCCTCGGTCAGTTCCAGATCATCTTCCTTGGCCATCACCTCGGCTACGCCGGGCTCCCAGTCGCTCAGGTTGACCAGATAGCCTTCTTCGTCGGTCTCGAGGGTCTTACCGTTTACTTCGATAGGCATGTTTCTTTCTCCTAGTAATCAATCAAAAATTCTATTCAGGACGGGATCAAACCCAGGCCTGAACCTTGTCGTTAGCTTCAACCAGGTCCACGAAACCTGCGTAATCCACTACTTCCACACCGTCGATGATGCGATCGTCAGCCAGACCACGGGCCTTGAAATCAGGACCCAGGACATAGACTTTCTTGTCGCCGACCGCGGACGCGATCATGTTTTCGACAGCAGTGCCTTTGAGTGCGCCGTAAACGCCATCTTCATAAAGGAGAATGGCAGAACCGGCCTTGGACAACCTGAGGCAGGTTTCCAGGGAGTTCTTCTCGAACGGCGACTTGTTTACAGTGTGCAGATCGCTCATTACGTTCTCCTTTAGAAACTGAACACGACGTCGGATTCCTCGAGCAGCTCGGCCACCCGGTCGGAATCGACCACTTCAACGATGTTGTCCACGGTCTCCTCGGTCTCCCAGTCTTCCCACTCGACCTGAACCAGGTCGTCGGCGGTCAGGCCACGAGCCTCCAGGGAGGCCTTGTCCACATACATGTGGCGGACTTCATAGTCGCCGAGGGTACGATAGGTGGGCGAGAAGTTCTTCATGCCAATACCTGTCGTATCCTGGCCCTTGGTCAGCTCATAGACGCCATCATCGACGAACATCAGACTCACGTTCTGCTCGAAGGCTGCCGCGATGAGCACCACTTCCAGGGACTCCCAGGCGTAGATGCTGCCGTAGGGCGCGCGACGGTTGAGGAACATGAAATTCTTTGCATCAGACATATTATGATCCTCCGTCAGTCGCCAAATACGACCAGGCGGTCGCTCTGGATAGCTGCTTCAACCAATTGGCCGAGACCAGAGATCCGGAAACGGGGTGCGATATTGGTCGCGTCCTTGCCGTTGCGCTCGGCTTCGCCGTCATCGACGATGCCGCGGCGCTGGGCGGCCGCCACACATACCACCAGGTCCAGATCGTATTTCTCCGCCAGTTCCACCCAGTTGTTGACGATGTTGCGATCGTCCTGGGGAGGCGTGGTCAGACGGGTGCCGTTGAGCACCCCGTCATGGTAGAAGAACACCCGGAAGCACTCGTGACCCTTCTCCAGCGCCGCCTTGGTGAAGTGGTAGGCGGAATCGGAGGCCTGGTGCTGATAGGGGCCTTCGTTCACTTGAATGGAAAATTTCATAACCGGACAACTCCCGAATCAGAAGCGGATGTGCGCAGACTGGTTCAGGCTGCTGCGGCTGCCGCGCCAGTTGTCGATATGGTACTTGGTGAACGGCAGACCGGTCAGCTCGAAGAAACGCTGCCAGCCAATGCGCTCCACCCACTCGCCAATACGCTCGTAATCGTTGGCGTTTTCCTTGTACGCGGCCAGGATCTTCTTGACCACGGCAGCGACCTCGGGCCAGCGCGGCGCGTTGTTGGGCAGACCCGCCGCGACCAGCTTGTGGAACATGGGCTTGGAACGGGCGTTGGAATGCTTGCCGCCGATCCAGATAGCCAGCTTGGAATGCTCGGGATCATTGATCTGCATGGGAGGACAAGGCGGGAAACAGGCGCCGCAGCACACGCATTTCTTCTCATCCACCTCCAGGGTGGGCTTGCCGTTCACCATGGCGGGACGAATGGCCGCCACCGGGCAACGGGCAACAACGGAAGGACGCTCACAAGCGTTGCCTACCAGATCATGGTTGATCTTCGGCGGCTTGGTATGCTGGATGTTGATGGCGATATCACCCTGTCCACCGCAGTTGATCTGGCAGCAGGAAGCGGTGATATGCACGCGGTTGGGCATCTCTTCCTTCTTGAAGTCCTCCATCAACTCGTCCATCAGAGCCTTCACCGCGCCGGAAGCGTCGGTGCCGGGGATGTCGCAATGCAGCCATCCCTGGGTATGGGAAATCAGGGTAACGGAATTGCCGGTGCCGCCCACGGGGAAGCCGGCATCGTTGAGACGCTTGATCAGCGCATCGACCTTGGACTCGTCGGTCGTCATGAACTCGATATTGCCGCGCATGGTAAAGCGCAGATAGCCGTCGCAGAACTCGTCCGCGATATCACATACGGTGCGCAGCGTCATGATGTCGATCTGACGGGGAGAACCAGCCTTCACGGTCCAAATCTGGTCACCATATTTGGAAACATGACGCAGAACACCAGGACGGGGACGGTCATGATATGCCCACTGACCAAAGTTCTTGCGCAGTGTCGGATGCATATACTGGAACGGATCGGGCGTTCCGCTTTCAATTGGCATGCGTGGTTGTTCTGCCATGCGTATTCTCCTAATAAAACTTGATGCTTATGGCTGGCGGGCGACACCCCGTTTCCGGGGAGACGCGCCGCCAGTGGTAATTATTCCAGGAACCCGGATCAGCCGGCCTGGCGCTCGTTCCATTTCTCGACTTCTTCCTGCCAGCCGTCCGTGCGGACATAGGAGCTGGTACGCGGATGACTGATCATGTTGGGATCAACATCCACGCCAATGCCTTCCAGGAAGTTCGCCAGACCGATGCGCTCGATCATCTCGCCGGTGCGCTCGTGTTCCAGGGCGTTCTCGGCGAAGAAGTCCAGCACCTCGCCCGCCAGTTCCTCCAGCTTCTCGAAGTCTTCATCGGTTTCCAGCTTCATGAAAGGCACGATAACGGTGCCGAACAGGTCGCCGATCTTCAGGGTGCGCTTGCCGCCAATGAGGATGGTCACGCCCTTGTCGTCGCCCGGAGACAGCGCCTTGGTCATGACATTGATGCAGTGCATGCAGCGCACGCAGTCCTTGTTGTTGACTTCAAGGGTATCGTCGTCGTTCAGGGACAGGGAATTGGTCGGGCAGCGGGTAATGACATTGTCCACCACGTATTTGCGGCCCTTCTCGGCCACAAAGGCCTTGACCTCATCCTGATCGACCTTCATGTCGTCACGCCAGGTGCCGATAACGGCGAAATCGGCGCGCTGGATGGAATCGGTGCAGTCGTTGGCGCAGCCGGACAGCTTGTACTTCATCTTGTAGGGCAGCGCGGGACGATGCAGATCGTCCTGCACGGCGTTGAGCAGCGTGCGGTGGGCGCGGCCTTCATCGAAGCAGGAATGCTCGCAGCGCGCCGCGCCGACACAGGACATGCCGGTACGCACGGCGGGGCCGGCGCCACCCATGTCCCAGCCCAACTCGTTCATCTTGTCCCAGGCAGGCTGAACCTCATCATCCTCGCAACCGACAAACATGATGTCGCCGGACTGACCGTGCGCGCAGATCAGGCCGGAACCATGCTCTTCCCAGATGTCGCAGAACTGACGCATGACTTCGGTGGTGTAGTGCATGCCGGGAGCCGGCTGGATACGAATGGTGTGAAACTGGGCCGCCTTGGGGAACTTGGGGGAACCGTCTTCGTTCTTCAGCTCGGTGAAGCGGGGAATGATGCCGCCACCGTAACCGAATACGGACAGGGTGCCACCCTTCCAGTACCCCTTGCGGGTTTCATAGGAGGTCTCCAGCTGACCCAGCAGGTCGTTGGCCATGCCATTGATGCGCTCGCTGGGGTGCTCGTCACGCAGACGCTTGATACCTTTGATGAAGCTGGGCCACTCACCGCTTTCCAGCTGGTCAATCATGGGTGTTTCGTGTTTATCGATCGCCATTTTGGGTTTCTCCTGACTAGGATCGTCAATTGCTTTCGGTTTTTCGAACCACCGAAACCACCCGGTTTCAGTGCCTCAGTAACTCTCGTTCGTCACTCCTTCCGGTTCATCAGCCTGCCTCGATCCGCTTCTTGCCGGTTCAGCGGTCAAACCAGCAGCAGATGAACCATCACCGGCCAATATAGCCGAGGAGCCACGGGGTGGATATTCCACCGTAGGGGGGTGGCCGGACCGCAAACATCTATCCCTTTTGGGATAGCCCAAAGCGTTGCCGCGTGCCCATATCGCCCTCAAGCTCTTGAAATAACGAGAAATATTCGATATTCCCCAAGCCCAACACCCTTCACACCAAAGGGTTTTGCCGGACGATTTCCAATAATTTAGTATGTTAGAGTATACGCAATTACCGGACTGTTGGGGCATATTAGGGATCACTAATTGTTTCGTCAAGCACCCCACGAAAACAGTTGACCTGCGTCAATAAAAAGCACGGATCCCTCCTCGTCCCAAACCTTGAAGAACGCAACGAACACAGAGCACCCACGGTCATGAACAACCACGTCCTCACCTTGAGCAACATCCTCATTTCCAACCACGATCTCGAGACCTTCGACGAGTTGATTCAACTGGTCAAGGTGTTTGCACAACGCGGCGAGCGTTTTCTCCAGTTCGATGTCAAACCGGAATTTCCGGACACACCGGAGGATTGGGAAGACCGCCTGGAAGCCGCCTTCAGCAGCCGGTACTGACACACATGGATTTTCGCAACCCGGACAAACTGGACGATACCGTCGCCGAGTCGGCCAATCTCGATGCCGTGGAAAAAGCCCGCCTGGAAGGGGAACTGGTGGAAATGGAAGCCCGCTTGCCCTCGGTGTCGGACGCCGGCGAGCGGGCACGGCTGCTGCTGGACATGGGACGCATCCTGGCGGATCTCAAGCGCGGCGACCAGGCCTGGTCCCTGTGCCGCGAGGCCTTCGATCATTTTCTCGCCGAGGAAAACTGGGAGGCCGCAGCCGACTGTTGCAACGTCATGTACCTGAGCGATCAGCCCGGATCTCTCAGCGCCCTGGGCCAGGGCGTGTGGCTGGGCGTTACCTATCCCATCAATCCGGAGCTTTCCGTGGAGTTGCTGCACCACATCATCGACGACACGCCGGATGATTCCGACGGCGCCGCGGTGGCAGCGGCCACCGCGGCCTTCATCGTGGACGTGCGCACCCAGGACGATCCCCGCCGGGAAGACCTGCTGTTCTTTACCCAACAGATGCTGGGCAAAGTAGCCAACCGTCACAGCGGCATCAGCGACCAGGCCCAGTTCGACTACTGGATGGAAAAGCTGGAACTGGATCAGCCGGACAAGTTCCTGGTGCGCCTGCGCAACATCGTGGACGTGCTGGTGCAGGACGACTGGTGGTTTGACCGGGACGAACTGCGCTCCCGCATACCCGAGGACTGAAATCATGTTGTGGGAAGACGATCAGACAGACGAGCAACAGACCAGCCGCGATACCGTGGATCTGGCCTTTGCCATGCAATGCCGCCAGCTTCCCGTTGACCACCTGCATGCCCTGAGCCAGGCGCTTGAACAGGTATTGCCGGAAATGCGTGAAAACGGCATCGCCATTCATGAAATTCACATTGCCGGCGCCCAGAACGGCTGGGAACGCCCCGATCCTTCCCTGGGCCAATATCTGGTGCCCTCACGGCGCACGCGCATGAACCTGCGCGTTCCAGCGGACCAGGCAGAAGAAATAGCAAGGCGCCTGGAAGGCGTCACCCTGGACATCGACGGCTGTGAGCTGACCCTGGGCAAGCCCAGAACCCGGGCACTGACCAGTCACGACACGCTCTATGCCCGCCATGTACTCATGCGCGAGGACGAATGGGATGACGAAAACCTGTTCCTGCGGCGCATGGCCGACGAACTGGCCGCTCAGGGTATCAAGGTACGCAAGGCCCTGTGCGGCAAGGGCAGCCACATCAACACACCGGAAGGCCCCCTGCGCACCCGCAGCCTGATGATCGCCGACCTCAGCCCCACCGATTCCCTGAAATTGCAGCAGGAAGGACTGGGCAGCCACCAACACCTTGGATGCGGTATTTTCCTTCCCATGAAGGGTATCCAGACCATGGAGCCATCCAGGGATGACTAGTTCTTTCGAATTTTATAGAATTCTGATACTTGCAAGAAATTCATCGCCTGCTCACGGGCGGGTAACGGCAATCTGACCAGGAGGTACAAGCATGTCCTACGAAATCAATGGCAAGACCGTGGAAACCGATGCCAACGGCTATCTCGTCGATATCAACGACTGGAACGAAGACGTGGGCAAGGCCATCGCGGAAGCCGAGGGCGTTGAACTGACCGACGAGCACTGGGACGTCATCAACTACCTGCGCGATGCCTACATCAATGAAAACGGTCATCAGCCCAACAACCGGGAGATGATCAAGGCCATGAGCAAGAAGTGGGGGCGCAAGATCGGTTCCAAGGACCTGTTTGTACTCTTCCCCGGCGGTGGCGGCCCCTCCAAGCAGGCGGCCAAAATCGGCGGCCTGCCCGAAAGCAAGCGCAAGGGCGGTTACTGAGAAACCACTTTCCGCGAAAAAGGCAGCCCGCGGGCTGCCTTTTTTATTGCCGGAAAAAAGCGCTTCTACTTTTTCTTCCAGCCACCCCCTTTCCTGTACCAATAACCTTTCGGCGCTTCCTCTACCCAGATGCGGGAGAAGGTCTTGCGGATATCCGCCTCCCACTCGGGATGGCCATTGGCGCGGGCAATCTCACGATACAGGGCATTGCGATCCCTGTTCTCGTCCGCCACCAGCTTCTTCACCCGGTTGCGGTCCTTGAGCGCCACGGCCTTCAGGTTCCGGATGGCCACCAGCCCCTTCTCATCGAAACCAATGGCGCCGGAGCGATAGAAAGGCTCCAGGGCTTGCTGCCGCTTGTGCATGGAGGCCCGCAGGCGGGAAATGGCCGGCGTGTTGATATTGATATCGGCGCCGGCCGCATGCGCGGCGGGAACAGAGGCCTCGATCAGACGCCCCATCAGCAGCAACACCGCCGGATGCTCCACGCGGGTCTGGTCATCCTTGCGTCCACTGTCTTCCGCGCCCTTGTCCCGCTGCTGTTCGTTATCCGTGTCCAGCACCTCCCGCACGATCTCCCGCGCGGCTTCCTCCGCGGCAGCCGCGGGAAAATAGATATTGATGGTGACACAGGCACCCAGCAACAGGCTCATCACGGGCCAGCTCAATTTCTTCCACATGTTTTCACTCCACGATCATGTCGTCAAAACGAATATCCCTCATGCGGGAAAGCAGTTCCTTCCAGGCGATGCGGTGGTTGCGCCCGATGACATCGATCCGCGGCAGCCTGGCACCTTTGACAATATAATACCCTCCCTGCGGGCGCGGCACACCGTCAAGTTCCGCCGTGGTGCCCCGCAGCTTCACCTTCAGCGCCAGGCTGTCATAGGCGAAATCCTCGAAGAAACGCAACATGGTGGCGGAAAGCTGCACGCTGGCGCCATTGCCCAGTTCCGTCAGGTTGTCGATGGCACGCTGGCTGATGCGATGGGGACGCTGGTCACGGGCGGGCGAATGCAGGCTGGCATCGAATGCAGCCACTTCCCAGCCCACGAGTTGCAGGTTGCGCACATGGCCTTCCAGGCTGCCTTCTATCCTGCCAAGGGAAAACACCTGGGTGATCTGTTCCAGATCCAGGTTGGCAAAGCGGAGATTGGTCTGCAGCACCGGGGCCACGCCCAGGGGTTCCTGCAGCTCCAGGCCTTCCACCACCACTTCCCCACCAAACACATCCAGCCGCAACTCTCCCTGCATGCGCAGGATTGCATCCCGGTAGTGGATACGGGGAATACCGGCCCGCAGGTTGCCCCGCATGTCCGGCCAGCCCATGGCGCGACTCAGTTCCAGCAGCTGGATGTCATCCAGGTCGGCCCGTGTTTCCCAGGCCAGGCCGCCTTCCAGGAGCCCGGTCATCTCCAGGTCGTGCAACATCAGGCTGCCTCCCAGCAAGGGAATGGTCAGGGGTTGCAGACGCAGGCTTCCACCACTGGCCTTGAACAACGCTTCAGTGGCCCCGAGGCTGATCCGGTAGAGGTGCGCGGATTCCCAGCTCAGGTGGGAAAAATCCACCACCCCCTCATGTCGCCAGTTCAGGCTGGCCCGCAGCCCCGTCACGCCAAACATGCCGCCGTTGTGCTCCATCCCTATCCCGTCCAGGTTCATTGTCAAGCCTGTCAGGGCGCTATCCGCCATGCGGACATTGCCACTGGCGCGTCCCCGCACCACCAGGTCGTCCAGTGGCGTCCCTATGGCCAGCGGCTGAAGCAACACCCCATAGGCCTGCCGCAGATCATCCAGGACAAAATCCAGGTCGAGGGAGCTTGGCAGGCCCGAGGCAAGATCCATATCCAGATCACCACGAACATCCAGGGCATGGGCATGGGAAAGGTGCAGCCCCCGGGCCAGCAACTGCTGCCTGTCCTGTAGCAGCTCGAACCCCGTGGCCAGCTCCAGGGGAGAATCCTCGCTGGCCTCCAGGAACACGGGGTCGGAATACAACTGACCGGAAGATATTCCCGCCTCCAGCTCTCCCCGCCACTGCAATCCATCTTTCGTTGCCTTCAGTGAAAACACGAGACCGACTTCTTCCCCCACCTGCAGGCCATCCGCACTGGACCAGGAGAACTGATCCAGGCTTCCGGCAAACCCGATGGACGACAGCCCTCCCCCTTCCACCCGGATTGTCCCCCTGCCTTGCAGTGTGCCGGCAAGCACCCAGCCTCCAGGCAACCAGGGTTGCAGCCAGGCCAGGGGAAGCCCCTCGGCATCAATATCCACAAGCAGCAGCTTCGACTGGCGGCTCGCGTGGATCTTCAACTTCCCTCCCGGCATTTCCAGGAGGTCAAGGGACAACCGCCAGTCACCGGCGGACAGGTAGCTCCCGGAAGCATGGGCCCTCAGTTTTCCCAGCGGCGACGCGGCGGCAGCCAGCTCGCCATTCCCGCAGCTCACAGCCCCCGAATCACCGGGCACGGCGGCCGCGCAGTCCAGGTGGATGTCCTTGAACTCCGCATCTCCGACAATCAGCCGCGCCAGGGTCAAGGCAAGGGAAAAGCTGCCATTGCCATTATCCGCGACATCCACCACCAGCCCCCTTCCCCGCCAGTCCTCTCCTTCCAGCTCTTCCATGCTCAGCCGCAATTCCTCCACCCCGGCAGCAACGCCGGCAGTCCCCACCAGCAACAGGAATACGGCCAGGCGGCCCCCCTCCCACATCATGGGCAATACTCCCCGGGTTGGTGGAATTCCGCCATGGTGGAAACAATCGGACAAGTCATGGTGCGGTCTGAATTCATCGGAATTGTGAACGATTCATGGCTGGCCTCTTGCGCCTGGCTGGCGGCAGTGCCCGGAAAACGGAACCAGCCTGTTGTTAAGCCTGCATCACGTTGCTAGGATTGAACACAAAAGGCAATCCCTTTCCAACCAACAGACTGTTGACCGGCTCTCATGCTGCACCAGATGCCCAGCTCAACACCTTGTCCAGGCTGGGAGGGACAGCGCATCAACCAGAAATCCTTTCCTGTCCCACCGAGGCGGCAGGCGTCAATCCTTTCCAGCCTGAAGTGCCGCACAACGCACCTGGAGAACAAGGAGATCCGCTTCAGTATGGCACAAATCGATACGGTAACAGCGCCTCTGGTCATACGCTTCTCCGGAAACAGGGAGAAGGTGGTGGCGCGCGCCTTTCCTCATCCCCAGGGGCTGGTTTACCTGGATCTCTTCTGGCACTTGTCCACACCGGATGAAGCCGCCCACCTGATCCGGGGGAAACTTCAGGGCGAAGGTCCCTGGCGGGTGGGTGACGCCAGGATACGCGTTCTGGGTTGCGCATCTACAGACCCGCACCTGCAGGAAGCCTATCTTCCCTGGCGGGACTACCTCAACCAGCACCCGGAAGACTACCCTCCGGAAGCCCAGATAAGGGAAATTGCCCAGAGCCTCGGCTGCAACATTGCAAGCAGGAGGGACAACCGGTGACCCGGGAAAGTCGACAGGTTTCTCCTGTCATCTGGGCCATGAGCGCCCTGTTGCTTGTACTCTTCGGATTTCAGTCCGTATCCGAGTATCTTTCTTCCAGCATACGACTGGGTATCGTTCTCCAGGAAACCGGATCCCAGGTGAACATCACCTCGGTCAAGAAAGAATCTCCGGCACAGAAAGCCGGCGTACCGGCGGACTCTGTCCTGAAAGCCATAAACGGCCATGCCATAACCTCCATATCGGACATCACTCCCCTGCTGAAGGCCGCCGGCGGCAACAACAGCCTGCACCTGACGGTGGAACAGAACGGAACCGCCCGGGAAATACGGGTTGTCCCCGGGGTGCAGGCCAACTACCGCTCCCTGGTGCTGAACCTGCTCATTCTGATCGTGTACATCAGCATCGGCATGGCGGCCTTCCGGGCCAGCGGCATCGACCACCGCACCCGGCTCCTGGCCTGGTTCTCCTTCGCTGTTGCCCTGGATATCACCACCTATATCAACGTCAGCTACTGGCCGGGATTCCAGCTCCTGTACAGCAGCTTCAAACAGATGCTGGCCGTGCTGCAGTTCGCGCTCATCTTTCATCTCCTGTCACTCATTCCCAGGCCCGCACCCTGGATGAAATGGAAGGCCATGCCTGCCGCCATATACATCCTGGCACTGGGCTTTCACCTGCTTGTCGTTCTCTCGGGTTTTGGCCTGGTTTCGCTGGGCGACACCGCGATGTGGTTTTCCACTCAGCTACTCAACAACAACATCACCTACATCAGCTGGGGCGTTATCATTCTGGTCATCCTGCTGTACCAGTTGTTCGGCACCAGCAACTGGCGCGAGCGCCAGCAGGTAAAGTGGATATTGCTGTCCGTGGTGCCCTGGCTCAGCCTGCAGTTGTCCGACATCCTGGTGCCCGATGCCGGCTGGGTGTACTCCGACTGGTACAGCTTCGCGGACAAGCTTATACATCTGCTGTTCCCCGCCGGCATACTGGCGGCCATCTTCCGTTACAACCTTCTGGACCTGAATGACCTGTTTCCCCGGAATTTCTTCTATTCCCTGCTCACCACCCTGCTGCTGGCCATTCCTGCCCTGGCCATCGTGGAAACAGGCATCCTGCTGAGCAGGCGCTACAGCCCCGAAGCGGCAATCTGGCTCTCGAACCTTGCCATGCTCGCCCTGGGCTACACGTTTTCTCCGGCAAGAGACAGGCTGATCCAGGCCCTGGAAGGCAGAAGCTGGTACAAGCAGCACAACCTTGGCCAGGAACTGCGTCTGCTCGCGGAAGAACTGTCCAACATGGACGGCCTGGAGGAAATCGAACGGCAACTCACCTCCCGTCTTGCTGCGCTGATGCACAGCCAGGGAGTGATACTGCATCTGAACCAGGGTTTTCTCAAAGCCGGGCCATCGCCTTCACGGAAGGAAGATCCCGTTCCCTGCTGGATGGGAAACGAAGGCGAGCGCATCTGTCTGAAAAACCTGGAACTCCATAAACAGGACGCACCACTCCACCTGGGCCGGCCGGGAGAAACCGATGCCTTGCTGAAACAGCTTTACCGGCACGGACTTGAGCTCATCGTGCCTCTGCAACTGCACGGGGAACACTTCGGCACCCTGATGATCGGCCGCAGCCTGGGCCAGCAACGGTATTCCTGGCGGGAAACGGAACTTCTCAACCTGTTCGCCCAGAGCATCTCCACCAAGTTCGCCAACGCACTGTTGCACAGCCAGTTGCAGTTCGACGAACTCACCGGACTATACCGCCGCAGGCCTATCGTGGAAATCATGGAACACTGCATAGACGACTTCCGGAAAACCGGACAGTTGTTCACCATCGCCATGATCGACCTGGACGACTTCAAGATGATCAACGACCGGCACGGCCACCTGGCCGGCGACCGCATCCTGAAGAAGGCTGCCGCCCATGCCATGGAAATGTTGAGCAAGGAAGACCGGCTGGGCCGTTATGGCGGGGAAGAGTTCCTGCTTGTCATGCCGGGGCGCGACATGGCGTCAGCCAGGTGGCTGTGCGAGCATGTGCGCTGGGCACTGGAAGCACTCCAGCATGAAGATCACAGCGCCACCACCGCTTCCATCGGCATCGCTTGCATCGAGGAAGTACACCATGAAGACCTTCCCTTGCCGGAACAGGCACTGGAACTGATAGCGCTGGCCGACAGCCGCTTGTACAAGGCCAAGGCGGAAGGCAAGAACCGCATCGTTCACGGCTGAATCACCGGGTTCACAACTCGTTCAGGGCTTCGGCCACCGCCTGTTCCGTGACGGGAAAGGGAATCGCTTTCCAGACTTCATGGCTCTCGCGGAAACGCCGGAAGATCTCTTCATGCCGAGGCGAATAGAACACCAGCAGCTTCACGCGGGGGTAGCGTTGCAGCACCGCCGCCAGGGTCTCCAGGTTGGAACTGCGATCCCTGAAATCCGTCTGGTAGTTGTATTCCGCCACCACCACGTCCGGCTGATGTTTTTTCAATGAAGTTCTTGCCTGGCGCTGGGAAGTGACCAGTTCCACCTCGAAACCCAGGCGCTGATACAGAGGCATGAGATTGGGATAACCCCCAAGCTCGATGATGGCCAGCAGGGATCTCTGCCCGGCCATCAGTCGTTCACTCCGCAGCGTTCCAGCACCAGCCGGCGCAGGGTCTCGGCGCTGCCCACCCCAAGACGGCGGTGCACAGCCATCATCTCCCGGGCCAGATCCAGCCAGTGTTCCCGCGACCACTCCACCATCTCCACCATGGAAGCGAGCCCCTTTCCCGCCAACCACTGTTCATAGGCATCTCCCAGGCCCGGGAAAAGATGCCGGCGCATGCCGGAAAGATTGCCCATATAGAAATGCAGGGAGGCCGGATCAGCCTCTTCCAGCAGTCTTGGAAGGGTACGCAGGGCGTCGGCCAGGTGATCCTTGACCGCCCGGGCCATGAGCTCGGCGGGCGACAGGGCGAGATCCAGCAGCATCCTGTTCCATCCCGGCCCCAGCAGCCGGCTGGCCTCGTATTCGCCCAGTTCATGCTCCCTGGCCGCCACCATTTCCGTCTCGGTCATGCGGGCCAGGGCTGTTTCGGCATCACCAATAAAGTCATAAGCGGCAAACGCCCTTCCCAGAGCATTGTCCGGGCGGCTCCATCCCCATGATTCATATTTCTCCCACAGGTAACGGGCAAGAGCCTCCCGCCGCAGAAAGATTTCCTTTTCCACTGCCATGGCGGGCGGTGCGCTCAGGCAGCGGGCATACTCCCTGCCCGACAGGTGCAGCACGAAGCCGTCCTCACCATTTTCCCGCTCCAGAAGCTCGCCAAGAAAGAAATTCGGCTGCGCACCATTGGCCAAGCCGGCGCTGTACACCAGGCCGTGAGGCTCCAGGGCCCGGTTCACAGCCGCTACGTCGAAAGGTTCATATTCCCTGCCGTCTATGTACAGGGGCGAAAACTCCCGGGCATCCAGGGACTCCCAGAGCGCTTCCCGCACCATCAGCCAGTCGCCCAGCTCTTCCTTCGGCAACACGGCCTGTATGCCCAGCCCCTGCTCCCAGCGATAGAACTCCCTCATCTTCAGCAGGTAGGTGCACATGGTGAAATCTCCACCATGCCGCGCATCGGCAATATGGCAGTTGTGTTGCACCTGCTGGCGAATTTTTTCGACGGAATGGTTCATGCGCGAACAATTCTTGAGTAAAATACTAGGCTATTAACTTATAGCATGAAGTCATTCCCGACTCAAAAGGAGAAATTCCATGGCATTACCCCTTCGCATAAAAAGCCGCTGGAGCAAGGATGGCGATCATTCACTGGATGAAATCGCCGGAGCCCTGGCCTTCATAAGCTGGCGCCTGGCGCAGAACAAGGCCATCAACCTTCATGGTGAGAACTTCATCTACGAGAACGACCGGCAGCGTATGGACGTGATCATCGAATACCTGATCTTCATGCTGCAAATCATCGATCGCCTGGCCCGGCAGGATCTGAAACTGGACGATGAAGACAGGGAAAAACTGGTAATCGCCGTTGCAAGAAAGCAGGCGGAAGTCATCCAGGACAACAGCCTGGATCTTTTCGGCACAGGGGACTACATATCTCCCTTCTTTGCTCTCATCAACCAGCGGGCGGGGGAATACGCGGAATTCCGCTATACGGATGACGGCCCGTCCTATCCTTTTCTCAGGCACCTGGGCTACGAAATACAGCAGATCATGGGAGAATCCCAGGAAAACCGCTGGGTCATCGATCAGGTGATGGACAGGGATGGCCCGGAGCTGGACCGCAAGATCGTTCCCGCCATGCGGGATCTGTTCGAATAGTCCACAGACAGGCTCCGCGGACAAGTGAAACATGGATGGAGGAAAGGAATCCTCCAGACACAACAAAGGCGGGAAAACCCGCCTTTGTCACTTCAACCGGCCTGAAGGATCAGCTCTTGACCCACTTGTCCAGGTTGTCCAGGTTTTTCTCGCCGCCGTCGGCGTAGCCTGCTTCATAGGCTTCGGTCAGGCGCTGCTCTTCACGCTCGGGGTGATGCAGAAAACCTGCCTGCCAACCCAGGATATACTCATCATCGACACCCATGCTTTCCATCTTGGTTACGGCATCGTAATAAAACTGGTTCATATCCGGTCTCCGAAATTCTTTGATCGTTGATACTTTGACAGCACAAGAGCGCATTTTGCCACGCCTTGAACGCCGCCTCAAAATTTACTGTACGTTTAGGAACAGATATCACCGGCCATCCCGGGAACCGGGACATGATGGTGAATACTGGGCATTAGAATACTCTGTTTTTCTTATGTCTTGCAAGTCAGGGATGCATGTTTTCCCGAAAAATACAGGGAACAAGGGAAATTACAAGGACTTACATACCCCCGGGAAGCACCGAAAATCCCATTCCACTGTAAAGGTTGACCTTTTTACCCTGACTGCGCATTCTTGCTGCCAATCCCCTCAAATTACCTGATACCTTTGCCATTTCATGCGTCCAGCCCAGCTACTCACCATTCTCGACCGCGAATTCACCAGCACCACGGAAGGCCACCACACGCCGGTGATGCTCTGGGGCCCCCCTGGCGTGGGAAAATCGCAGATCGTGGCGGAGATCGCCAGAAAACACGGCGTTCCGGTCATTGATATCCGTCTTTCGCAGATGGAGCCTTCCGATCTGCGCGGCATCCCCTTCCGCAGCGGAGATACCGTGGAATGGGCGGTGCCGGGCATTCTGCCCAACGCCGGACGTCACGGTCCCCGGGGCATTCTGTTCCTGGACGAGATCACTTCCGCGCCTCCCAGCGTGTCCGCTGCCGCCTACCAATTGATACTGGATCGCAAGCTGGGAGAATACGAGGTTCCAGAAGGCTGGGCCATCTTCGCCGCCGGCAACCGCCAGGGCGACCGGGGCGTGACCTACACCATGCCCGCCCCCCTGGCCAACCGCCTGTCCCATTTCGAAGTGGAAACCAACCTGGACGACTGGGTAGCCTGGGCCTGGGCCAACGGCATAGACGAGCGGGTCATCGCCTTCCTGCGTTTCCGCCCGGAACTGCTGTTCGACTTCGACCCGGCTCACAACCCCGTGGCCTTCCCTTCCCCCCGTTCCTGGGAATTTGCCCACCGCAGCCTGCGGAAATTCGGCGGCAATCCCAAGCTGCTACTGGGCACTCTGCAAGCCTGCGTGGGCCCAGCCGCGGGAATCGAGCTGCATGCCTTCATCAACAGCCTGGACAAGATGCCGGATCTGGATGACATCATTGCCGGCAAGAAAGTCCCGGTTCCCGATGAGATCGACCTGCAGTACGCCGTGGCCGCCGCCCTGGTGGGCCGCGCCATCCGCGCCAGGGACGATGACAATGCCAACAAGGTCATCGGCCATATCCTCGATTACGCCAACAACTTCCCCCAGAAGGAAATGGGGGTGATGCTGGTCTCCGATCTACACCGGGCCATTGGCGACCAACTGTTCCAGGTGCCGGAATTCACCAACTGGGCCACGGCCATCGGTGAAGTGATGCTCTATGGCTGAGCTGGATCAGGAAAAGATTCAGACCAAGCTGGCGGCAGCCCGCACCCGGCTGATCCTGGACAAGCCCTTTCTCGGCGCCCTGGTGCTGCGCCTGCCCCTGAAGGCCGCCAATCCCGACTGGTGCCCAACCACGGGCACGGATGCAAGACATTTCTATTACAACCCCGAATACATCAACTCCCTGACCCTGGCCCAAACCCAGTTCATGCTGGCCCACGAGGCATTGCACTGCGCCCTGTCCCATTTCTCCCGGCGCCAGCACCGGGTGCTGCACCGCTGGAACCTGGCCTGCGACTACGCCATCAACCCCTTGCTGGTGGAAGAAGGCCTGACCCCACCCTATGACACCCTGATCATGGACGAATACAAGGGCATGACCGCAGAGGAGATCTATCCCCTGCTTCAGGACAATGACATGCAGCAGACCTTGGATCAGCATCTATACGACCAGGACAGCGACGGCAGCGGCGATGGCGGCCAGGATGGGGAACCACCTCCGGACAATCCCCCTCCCGAACGGCAGCAGGAAAAAGAGCGGCAACGGCAACCGAAGGATCGCTCGAACAAGGACGAATCCGGCGGCGGGGATGAGCAACACAACGATGCGGGCAACCAGCCCAGGCCCGGCAATGCGCCCCAGCCACCGCCCCTGAACCCGGAAGAAAAGGATACCCTGGAAATCCAGTGGCGGCAGCGCATGGCCGGCGCCGCCCAGCAGGCCATGCAGGCAGGCAAGATGGGAGGGGCCATGGCGCGCATGATCGACCACCTGTTGCAACCCCGCCTGCCCTGGCG
>CAZWRE010000019.1:0-6507 GCA_964636335.1 uncultured Sedimenticola sp.
CCCCTGCTGAACGACTTCTTCCCGCTGATTACCGCCGCGGAATGCACACCCCGGTCAGATGATCGCGGCGGGGGCGCCGCTGCTCCTTTGAACCGGAAACGGGCTTTCCCTGTGCGGGGGTCGCGGCGAGGGCGCCGCTCCTACGTCCCCTGTAGGAGGCCCGCCCCCGGGCCGATGATCGCGGCGAGGGCGCCGCTCCTACGTTCCTTGTAGGAGGCCCGCCCCGGGCCGATTGGCTGCGGCGGGACACCGCTCCTGCCATTCCCGAATGATGATGATTGCAAGGAGCACCTGTGAAATAATTACGGGCGCATTCAACGTTCACGGAGGAACGAAACATGACGCAAAAACACCAGCGTCCCCATGGAAGGGACCTTCGCAAGGGACGGGTTTCCCTTCCCGGTCATGTTTATCTCGTCACTACGGTGACATGGCGCCGAATACCCCGGTTTCTCGACCTGCGTGCCGCCCGGACCGTCATTCATTGCCTTCGAAACAGCGACGCTGCCGGTCGCAGTCGGACCCTGGCCTATGTGTTGATGCCGGATCATCTGCACTGGTTGTTTCAGTTGGGTGAAGAATGCCACTTGTCCCAGGTGGTCGGCGGGGTCAAGAGTGTTTCCGCTCATGGGATGGGAACCCGGATCTGGCAGCCGGGGTTTCATGATCATGCCCTGAGAAAAGATGAGGATCTGCGCGCCATGGCGCGTTATATCGTGGCCAATCCCATACGAGCGGGATTGGTGGACAGGATTGGAGACTATCCCCATTGGGATGCCTGCTGGCTGTGGGAGGATTGATTTCAGGCCGGTTGGTTGCGGTGAAATCGCGGCGGGGGCGCCGCTCCTACATCCCCTGTAGGAGGCCCGCCCTCGGGCCGATTTGTCGCGGCGGGGCGCCGCTCCCACAAGCTGTAGAAGCGGCATTCAACCGAAGAATAATAATGCAAGGATTTCCGTATCAGTCCCTATACTTTTTCGTCAAACGCCGCGCCCACCGGTCAAAGAAGATTTCAATCTTTTCAGCCTCCCCGGACGGAAACGGCTCGACATACTGACTGCCGCCATCTTTCACCCGCAGAAAGACATAACCATGAGGATGACGCCATTCATACGAATACAAGACGATACTGCCCGATTCTTCCGGCCGGGCATAGGGGGCAATACTCCGCAATACCGTCAGCATCTCTCCAATCTCAATATAGTTCTCGCTGAATTCCCACAAAGCAAAAGTCCAGACCCCCTGTTCCGGATCATAATGATCCACGACGAAATCATGACGATTTTCTTCCATCAATTGAGGAGGCCAGATGGGCCAGCTTGCCAGGTAGTCGCTCACCGTGGCAAAGGCCTGACGGGATCGCAGCAACCGCCTCATGACTTCCATCTCCATCTCTTGCCGGTATTCAAAGGAGTGCGGCATCCACTCCATGGCATCTCCGGGCAGTCTGGCGGGTAAAGGCGCTTGCCTGAAGGCCTGATACTGCTCCGGGTTGATGGGGACACGAACGTACAAGGCTTCCGGCTCGGAAGCCCAAAGCCTCATGGACAACAGAAACAGCAGCAGGGCCATTCGTATCATCAGCAGCCACCTTCACTCCTGTCCAGCAGTTCTCTGGCGCGCTGAAATACCTGAAGAAACATTTCCGGGGTGAGACGGCGGGTCTGGGTGTTGTAGCGGCTGCAGTGATAGGAATCGAGCAACACCAACTCATCATCCAACCGATGTTCCGCGCCATGGCCAAAGGGAAAATCCACCTGACGCCGCCCCAGGGCGCTGATCACGGCCCGGTGGGCAACCCCTCCGAGGGCCAGCACCACGGAACCCGAGGACAGGGTCTCCAGCTCCCTCGCCAGAAAACCATTGCAGGCCTTGACTTCCGCGCCCAGGGGCTTGTTCCGGGGCGGCAGGCATTTCACCGCGTTGGTAATGCGGCAGCGCAACAGTTCCAGGCCGTCATCGACATGGAGTGATTCCGGCGCACTGGACAGCCCGCAGTCGTACAGGGTCTTGTAGAGCAGTATCCCGGCATGATCCCCGGTAAAAGGCCGTCCGGTGGCATTGGCGCCATGCATTCCCGGCGCCAGCCCCACGATGAGCAGACGCGCATCCGGGTCGCCAAAAGGGGCAACCGGACGGCAATGATATTCAGGATACTGTAACTTCAGCTCCCGAAGAAAATCGGCGAGTCTCTGGCAGGCCGTACAGTCGCTGTCAAAAGCAGCCGGATCAGCCATTCAGTTCGATAAGGCCGTGGCGCAGGGCGAAATGGGTCAGCTCCACGTCATTGTGAATATCCAGCTTTTCGAACAGCCGCGCCCGGTAGGTACTGATGGTCTTGGGGCTGAGGAACAGGGAATCAGAGATGTCCTGCGTGGTCTTGCCCTGGGTGATCATAAGCATTACCTGCATCTCGCGAGGAGACAGCTTGGACAGCGGCGTGGACTCCCCCTTGTTCACCAGGGCGGACAGACTGAGACGCTGGGCCACTTCATTGCAGATGTAGTGCTCACCCCGCACCACCCGGCGAATGGCCAGAGCCAGTTCGTCCGCCGGGCATCCCTTGGTGACATAGCCCACCGCGCCGGCATCGAGCAGCTGGTTGGGAAAAGGCATGTCATCCAGCGCGGTCAACGCGATGACCTTGATATCCGGGGCCACGCGCAACACCCGCCGCGTGGCTTCTATGCCGCCTATGCCTTCCATGTTCACGTCCATGAGTATCACGTCCGGTGGTGACTGGCGCACGATATCCACGGCCTTCTCGCCGCTGTCAGCTTCCGCCACCACCTCCATGCCGTCTATTTCATCCAGAATGCTCTTCATGCCCGAACGAAACAGGGCGTGATCGTCCACCAGCAGTATGCGTATCATCTTGTCTTTCCGGGCGTTCATGGTTTCAGTTCATCCTGGGAGCCTTGGGACCGTCGTGGCAATGCCGACTATTTGATCTCGACGATACCGAACTGCTGGGAAGGCTTGCTCCATTCCAGGCGGATATCGTAGGAACGGCCTTCCAGCCTTATGTTCTTCAGCATGATGCCCGTGGCGTCACGGCTGACCGTGCTGGCGGAAATATCCATGGCATCAGGATCGTTGAAATAGGCCTTGTGGAACTTCACTGTTTCCACCGTGCTTTCCCGCTCGTTGTATTTTCCGGAACTGGTATAGGCCTTGATCTTGAAGGTATGGGTTCCGGCAGGCAGCAGGCTGTAGTTGTAGGAAGCACCGAATCCGGAGAAACGCGACCCTGGGTAGTTGGGGAAACGGTTGGCGATATCTCCGCGAGTGCCGCCGTAGGGAATGCGTGTCTGCAGGTTACCGTCGATATAGTATTCCACATAGGAAATGCCGTCGGGTCCCGTCGCCCAGCCGCGCAGGTTGCCCACGCCGGTTACCACGGAACCATTGGCCGGTTCTTCCAGGGCGAGCTTGATGCGGTCATCCAGCATGGGATCCGTGCCGCTGCCGGCAAGGAAATCCAGGTTGACCACCCGCATGTTCTGCACCACACCACCATCACGGTGATCACTGAGCAGATCACCCTTGCCGCGCAGTTCGTTCAGAATCTCCCTCACGCTGGCATTGGGATTGCGCTGTTTCATGATCGCCCAGGCGCCGGCCACGTGAGGCGCGGCCATGGAAGTTCCCGTCCAGGTTGCATACCCGGTTCCAGGCACGGACGAAGTGATCATGGCGCCGGGCGCCAGCAGGGAAATATAGCTGGCGACATTGGAGCTTTCCGCCAGTTCACCTTCCCCCAGCTTGCAGTCGCCACTGTTCTGGGTATCACAGACGGAACCCACACTGATGGCCTTGGAGAAACAGGCTGGCGCCGTCAGGCCATTCTTGTAGCTCTCGTTGCCGGCGGCCACCACTGTGGCCACGGAAATGCCATGCAGCCAGTCGATGGCATCCCGGTACTGGGGATACTCGTTGTCACAGGTGGAAGTAAACTTGTCCTCTCCTCCCAGGCTCATGTTTACGGCGGCAACCTCGTATCCCTGGTTCTGTTTCAGGTCATAGACGTAGTCCATGGCCGTGAGGATATCGGCATCCCAGAAGGTCATGCAGGGGACGGGATCATCACCACAGTAGTCGGCATCGTAGTCGCCACTGGCAACCTGCAGGGCGATGATCCGCGCATCCCTGGCAACGCCATGAAGGCTGGGGTTGTTGCCCGCCACGATACCGGCGACATGGGAGCCATGGGAACAGCCATTCATGTCACAGGGAGTGGCCGCTCCCGGCCCATACTGCTCCTGCTGTCCGTTGGGGCAGACCGTTTCACCCAGATAACCGGAAAAACAGGCTTCCACGGCAACACTGCCTTTCAGAAAGGGGTGAGAAGCATCCACGCCACTGTCGATCACCGCCACGTACTGGCCGGCGCCGGTGAAACCCGCGTTCCAGGCGCTGGGCGCGCCCATGAGGGGCACACTCTGCCGCAGGCTGGGCCGCCTGCGCCGGTTCTCCTGCACGGAAACCACCTGGTCGTCATCCTTCATGATGGCCAGCCCCGTGGTCTCCACCGTGTAGGCAAGAAAGGGAAACGCGGTAAAACGCCTGACGTTGCTGACACGACCCCGCAGCTTGTCCAGGAAGGCGTCCTGGGCGGCTCGCAGCCTGTCCTTGTTTGTGGGGCGGCCCGGCTGGAAGGCGCCTTGATCGTCGATGCGCACGATGACCGAGATGCGTCCGCCATTGGCTATGGCCCGGTCTTCCAGGCTGGAAAACAGGGCCGCGCGCGCTTCCTGTGATCCTTCCGCGGGCTGAGCCATGCCAAACGAGGAAAAAACGACCAGCCCTGCTGCCAGCAGGCCCGTGAAAACAATCCGATGAAATGCCATATCCATATCCTTCCGCTTAAACCAAGGTTCAAGGATAGCGCCTGGGCATATCCTTGCCAACATGCGTATCAGGCAATTTCGGCAGGCGTCTTTGCCGAGGTGATGGACAGGGCATGCAACTCGTCCGAGTCGATCTGGGCGCGCACGGTGTCCAGCACCATGCGGTGGCGCTGAATCAGGCTCTTGCCCTCGAAAGCGGCACTGACCACCGATGCCTCGAAATGGCGGCCATCACCGGTCACTGTTACCTGGGCATCGGGAATGCCCGCCTTGATGAGTTCTTCGATTCTTGATGTTTCCATGTTCACAACTCCCGCGTGGCCAGGAACTTCACTTCCGGCCAGCGTTCTTCTGTCAGATTGAGATTGACCCGGGTGGGCGCGAGATAGACCAGTTGGTCGTCCCCGTCCAGGGCCAGGTTGTCATGGGCCTTGATCTTGAAGCGCTTCATCACCGCCTCGTCGTCACACCGCACCCAGCGGGCGGTATGGACATTGATGGGCTCGACGATGGCTTCCACGCCATACTCGGACTTGAGGCGGGCGGCAGCCACCTCGAACTGCAACACCCCCACGGCCCCCAGGATGAGGTCATTGTTGCGCAGGGGACGGAACACCTGGGTGGCGCCCTCTTCACACAACTGCAGCACGCCTTTCTGCAGGGCCTTCATCTTCAGTGGGTCTTTCAACACCACGCGGCGGAACAGTTCCGGCGCGAAATAGGGCACACCCTCGTATTTCAGTTCCTCGCCCTCGGTGAAGGTATCGCCGATCTGTATGGTGCCGTGATTGTGCAGGCCGATGATGTCGCCGGGAAAGGCTTCCTCCACCTGCCGGCGGGCATCCGCCTGGAAGGTGATGGCATTGGATACCTGCACCGTCTTGTTGATGCGCACATGCTTCATCTTCATGCCCTTGCGGTAACTGCCGGAACAGACACGCAGGAAGGCGATGCGATCCCGGTGGGCCGGATCCATATTGGCCTGAATCTTGAACACGAAGCCGGTGAATTTCTCCTCCGCCGGGTTCACCTCACGCTGCAGGGTGCTGCGCGGCTGGGGAGGCGGCGCGTACTCCACGAAGGCATCCAGCAGTTCGCGCACGCCGAAGTTGTTGATGGCGGAACCGAAGAACACCGGCGTCTGCTCGCCGCGCAGGTAGGCTTCCAGATCCAGCTCGTGGCTGGCGCCGCGCACCAGCTCGATCTCATCCTTCAGCTCGGCCACCGTGTCCTCGCCCAGGGCCTGGGCCAGAGCGGGGTTGTCCAGGCCGCTGATGGTCTCGCCCTCGGCCACATGATCACTGTGGGAGGCACTGAACAAATGCGTGGTTTCCGTGCGCAGGTCGATGACCCCCTTCAGGCGCTTGCCCATGCCAATGGGCCAGGTCACCGGCGCGCAGGCGATGCCCAGCACTTCCTCGATCTCGTCCAGGATCTCGATGGGATCCCGGCCTTCCCGATCCAGTTTGTTGACGAAAGTGAGAATGGGCGTGTCGCGCATGCGGCACACTTCCATGAGCTTGATGGTGCGCTCTTCCACACCCTTGGCCACGTCGATGACCATGAGGGCCGAATCCACCGCCGTCAGGGTGCGGTAGGTATCCTCGGAAAAATCCTCGTGACCCGGCGTGTCCAGCAGGTTAACGATGCGTTCCTT
>CAZWRE010000020.1:0-7087 GCA_964636335.1 uncultured Sedimenticola sp.
GGCGCGCAGGGAACCCGCGGCATGGCCGCGGGCCCGTCGCGGGGTGCCCTTTCTTTGCTGACTTTCTTTGGGCAAGCAAAGAAAGTCAGGTGGGTGCGCGCCACCGCGCGCTTCAAAACATCCCGCCGTCAGGCGGCACAAAATCATGGGGGTCGCGGCGAGGGCGTCGCTGCTCCTTTGAACCGGAAACGGCCTTTCCCTGCCCGTTTCCTCATCGGCATCGGAAAACGCGGTTTCCCCATGCCTCCGCTTCGCGCCGCACATCCTTGTGCGGGGGTCGCGGCGGGGGCGCCGCTCCTACATCCCCTGTAGGAGGCCCGCCCTCGGGCCGATGGGTCGCGGCGGGGGCGCCGCTCTTACAGCACCTGTAGGAGGCCCGCCCTCGGGCCGATGGGGTGCGGCAGGGCGCCACTCTTACAATTTTCCATCCATACATCCCACACAAAAAAGCCCCGCCGAAGCGGGGCTTGCAGGGCAGGAACAGTCTGTTCCGAATCAACCCACCATCAGGGGCACCAGCATCAGGGCAACGATGTTGATGATCTTGATAAGGGGGTTGATGGCCGGGCCAGCGGTGTCCTTGTACGGGTCGCCAACGGTATCGCCGGTTACCGCCGCCTTGTGGGCATCAGAGCCTTTGCCACCAAAATTGCCATCCTCGATGTACTTCTTGGCGTTATCCCAGGCGCCACCGCCGGTGGTCATGGAAATGGCCACGAACAGCCCGGTAATGATGGTGCCCAGCAGCACGCCGCCCAGGGCCTTGGGACCGAGAATCAGCCCTACGAGCACGGGGACCAGAATCGGCAGCAAGGAAGGAATCACCATCTCCTTGATGGCTGCCTTGGTGAGCATGTCCACGGCCTTGGAATAGTCGGGCTTCTCAGTGTAGTCCATGATACCGGGCATGGCCTTGAACTGACGACGCACCTCATTGACGATGCCGCCAGCGGCGCGACCAACGGCTTCCATGGCCATGGAGCCGAACAGGTAGGGCACCAGGCCGCCAATGAACAGGCCGATGATGACCATGTGATCGGACAGGTCGAAGGTCAGCCCCGTCAAACCCGCGGATTCCAGGGTATGCGTGTAGTCGGCAAACAGCACCAGAGCCGCGAGACCAGCGGAACCGATGGCGTATCCCTTGGTTACTGCCTTGGTGGTATTACCCACGGCATCCAGAGGATCGGTGATGTTGCGGATCTTTTCATCCAGCTCGGCCATCTCGGCGATACCACCGGCGTTGTCGGTGATGGGACCATAGGCGTCCAGGGCGACGATGATGCCGGTCATGGACAGCATGGAAGTGGCCGCGATGGCAATACCGTACAGACCACCCAACTCATAAGCACCCCAGATGGCGGCGCAGATGGAAATCACGGGAGCAGCGGTGGCTTTCATGGAAACGCCCAGGCCGGCAATGACATTGGTGCCATCACCCGTGGTGGATGCCTCGGCAATGTGACGTACCGGGCTGAATTCCGTTGCCGTATAGTACTCGGTGATGATGACCATCAGGGCCGTGAGCACCAGACCGATCAAGGCGGCCAGGTACAGGCTCATGGCCGTGACCTGGACACCGCCAACATTGGCGCCATCAGGAAACATCATGGCTGTCACGGGATAGAAGGCAACGGCGGAAATGGCGCCCGCCACGCCCAGACCACGATACAAGGCGTTCATGATCTTGCCGCCCTCACGCGCCTTGACAAAGAAGGTTCCGGCAACCGAAGCAATGATGGACACGCCGCCCAGAATCAGCGGATAGAGCACCGCGTTGACGCCCGCGCCCTTGACCATCAGCGCACCCAGCAGCATGGTGGCCACCACGGTAACCGCGTAGGTCTCGAACAGGTCGGCGGCCATACCGGCACAGTCGCCCACGTTGTCGCCCACGTTGTCGGCGATAACGGCGGGGTTGCGGGGATCGTCTTCCGGAATACCGGCCTCGACCTTGCCCACGATGTCCGCGCCCACGTCAGCGCCCTTGGTGAAGATACCACCACCCAGCCGGGCGAAGATGGAAATCAGCGAACCACCAAAGGCCAGGCCGACCAGCGGGTGAATCGGATCCTCCACCCCAGCCAGCAGCAGGATGCCGTAGAAACCGGCCACACCCAGCAGGCCCAGGCCAACCACCAGCATGCCGGTAATGGCGCCGCCACGGAAGGCGATCTGCATGGCGGCGTCCAGACCATCATTGGCGGCTTCCGCGGTGCGCACGTTGGCGCGTACGGAGATGTTCATGCCAATGTAGCCCGCCAGGCCGGAGAATATGGCGCCAATGGCGAAACCGACCGCCGTGGCCCAACTCAGAAAGAGACCAATGAGGACGAACAGCACCACGCCCACGCCACCAATAGTGGTGTACTGGCGGTTCAGATAGGCAGACGCGCCTGCCTGCACGGCAGCGGCAATCTCGTTCATTTTTTCGTTACCCGTGGGCTTGGCCAGTATCCATTTCATGGACACCACGCCATAGCCAACGGCCACCAGCGCGCAGATCAGCGCGAATATCAGGCCTATTGTCATAGCATTCCTCTATATTATTCAGTTGGTTGACAAGAAACCCGCAATACGCCAAGACTGCGAAAACGCATTGCGGGAGGTTGACAGGGATGCTAATGAATTGCTACCCCGCAAGGGAAATCAAAACCATTGGGGGGTAAAATAAGAGGGGTCTATCTGCTGACCAGAATATTCTTATGCGCTTATTCGCGCCGATAGAGAAAGCAAACGCATCACCTTCCGGGGGACAGGCAATTAAAATTGTATTTTCAGTTGCTTATGAATAGCCACGCAATCCGGGGGGACTTACGTCTCAGGTTTCGTTCAGCCACTCAGCCACGCGCTTGGCAAAGTAGGTGAGCACGGCATCGGCACCCGATCTTTTGATGCAGATCAACGATTCGGTAATTACTGCCCGCTCATCCAGCCATCCGTTCTGGATGGCCGCCATGTGCATGGCGTACTCCCCGCTCACCTGATACACAAAGGTAGGCACGCCAAACTGATCCTTTACCCGGCGCACGATATCGAGATAGGGCATGCCGGGCTTGACCATGACCATGTCCGCCCCTTCCTGGAGGTCCAGGGCCACTTCCCGCAGGGCCTCATCGCTGTTGGCCGGGTCCTGCTGGTAGGTGTACTTGTTGCCCTTGCCCAGGTTGGCTGCCGAACCCACGGCATCCCGGAAGGGACCATAATAGCTGGAGGCATACTTGGCGGAATAGGCCAGGATGCGCGTGTGGATGAAGCCCTCGGACTCCAGCACGTCACGGATGTCGCCGATACGACCGTCCATCATGTCCGAAGGCGCCACCACGTCCGCTCCCGCCTGGGCGTGGGACAGGGCCTGGCGCACCAGCACTTCCACGGTCTCGTCGTTGAGCACATAGCCGCTTTCATCGATAAGCCCGTCTTGCCCGTGAGTGGTAAAGGGATCCAGGGCCACATCGGTGATCACCCCCAGCTCCGGCACCGCCTCCTTCACTGCCCTCACCGCCCGCTGGGCCAGTCCGTCGGGATTGTAGGCCTCCTCGGCCTTCTCGCTCTTGGCCTCCGGCGGGGTGACCGGAAACAGGGCCATGGCGGGAACACCCAACGCGGCGATTTCCTTTGCCTCCTTTACCAGCAGGTCAATGCTCAGGCGTTCCACGCCCGGCATGGAGGCCACGGGCTCTCGATTGCCCTCACCTTCCAGTACGAACACCGGATAGATGAGATCGTCCGGCGTAAGATGGGTCTCGCGCATCAGGCGGCGGGAAAAATCGTCCCGGCGCATGCGCCGCATGCGGGTAAAGGGATAGCCGCCAAAAGCCTGGGTATCGATGGGCATGTTCCTGTCCTGGGTAATACGAGTCAGAACGATAGTTTAACCACCCGCTCACAGGGAAACAAACAGACGAAACGCCTGTTTGTTTCCGGTTACGCAGTTGAACCTGCTGACAGCCTCATGCTGACATAAAACCTGGCATTACCCTATTCAACCATTGCCCCAAGGGGATGACAGGAACCACCAGTCTCATTTTCTCAAGTTCTGCTATGATTACCTCCACTACCCGCACGGGCTCATGGAAGCGATCAGTAACCCTTGATATCAAGATGACCACAATCTACTCATGGTTCTTTCAACGGATTTTGGAACCCCTGTGGGAAGAAGGCATCCGCAAGCGCAATACCCTGTATTACGAACGCCAGCTCAATGAGAGCCAATGGCGTTCACAAGAGCAGATTCTCAAGCAGCAGTGGCAAGACCTGATCCGGTTACTGACCCACGCAGAGCAAGAATGCCCTTACTGGCAACGCACATTCTCTTCCCTCGGACTGAAACCAGACAACATTCACCATCTTGACGATTTCCGGCGACTCCCCGTCACCACCAAATCAACCATAAGAAACCATTACGACAATATGGTTGCTCGCTCATGGAAGGGTAAAACATGGAAAAAATCCACGGGTGGATCCACGGGAGAGCCCCTGCATTTCGAGTACACCCCTGAAAGCAGCGAATGGCGCCAGGCGGTAACGCGCAGGGGCTATGGGTGGGCGGGAGCCAAGGGCGGTGTTCGCCAGGCCTACATCTGGGGAATTCCCCTGGAAAACGAGCCATTGCTCAGAATGGCAAAACAGAAGCTGCACCACTTTTTTCTGCGACAGAAATACTTCAACAGCTTCAGCTTCGATCTCCATGCCATGCAGCGCTATCAGAAGAAACTGCAAAGCTTCAAACCTGAAGTGATTGTCGGTTACACCAATCCCCTGTACAACTTTTCCAAATTCCTCAACGGGCAAGGGAAGGATTCGGGCATTCACCCCGCCAGTGTCATCACGGCAGCCGAGGCATTGTTCGAACACCAGCGCTCGGAAATCGAGGCAGCCTTTCATGCCCCGGTCTTTCATTCCTATGGCTCAAGAGAATTCATGCTCATTGCCATGGAATGTGAACAGCACGAAGGGCTGCATATCAGCGCGGAAAATCTGTTGGTTGAAGTCCTGCGGGAAGACGGGTCTCCTGCCGCCCCTGGAGAAGAAGGGCGTGTTGTCATAACAGACCTGCACAACTATGGCATGCCGTTCATTCGCTATGAAATTGGCGACATGGCGGTTCTTGCCGGACAGCCCTGCTCCTGCGGCCGGGGCCTGCCGCTCCTGAAGCAGGTGACCGGCAGAATCCTGGACATGATATCCACCCCCGACGGAAGACAGATCCCGGGAGAATATTTCCCTCACCTGATGAAGGAGTTCAAGGAGATACATCGCTTCCAGGTCATCCAGGAAGACCTGGATTCACTGGTCATAAAGCTGGTGGCGCCGGAAGGCCTGCCTGACTCCGAGCTGGACAGATTGAAAGCACATATTCGCAAGGCACTGGGGGAAAACTGCAATGTCACTTACGACCTGGTAGACGACATACCCCTGACCCGAACCGGAAAACACCGCGTTACCATATCCCACCTGAAGAGTTGATTCAGGCAGCATAACCGGGAAGAGGCTCTCCTTTTTCCTGGAAAGCCAGCTTCACGCGCAGGTTACATCCCGCATTGCGGGAAAAATCCCCGGCCTCGAACAACCATTTACCCTGTTGGTAATAGAAACGTCCGGGCTCGCCATGAACCATCATCTCAATGGTCTGCCCGACATCAAGAGTTATCTCCTTGCCGTCCCCACTGTAGTACCCACCTGGTTCATTGGCACCGTAGTAAGCCTGTACCTCATTGACAAAAAACTTCCCTTCCACATCTTCGAACACATCCAGCGCAACAGCGTTCATACCCATTTTCTCCAGGACATTCCGGGAAAAATTCAGCAAGTCCTCTCCAGGCACATGGTACTCCACGATCTTGGTGCCACTGTGAAACTCCCCTTTCTTTCCCTTCTGGTACGAAAAGAACGACTCGCCAATGCGAATCACCCGCCATTCCTTTACCTCTCCAAGGTGCTGTTGAAACAGGATCTGCCCGTAGTTCCTGTCCCGTGGATCATAGAAATTGGATTGAAACCCCTTGCCAAAGCATGCTTTTACAATATTGCGCGCTTCCCGCTTATTGCGCAGCACCCGCACACCTAGGGCATCCGAACCGATATCCGTCTTGAACACCAGGGGAAATGTGGCCGTATCCAGAAAACTCAGCGCCTCTCGGGCAGACAGAAATATCCAGGTCTTGGCATGGGGTACACGGAAGTGCTCAAGCCAATTGATGCAACGGCGTTTGCTTTCATATATCCACAGGGAATCAAACCCGGGAAACAGCGGGCGATCGAGTACATGAGACAGAAAATATGCCCTTTCCTCGTATACCGTACGACCGAGCGTTGACAACACAAAAGGGCGCAGGAAATAGATGAAGCTGTCATCTTCTTCAACCTTTCTCACCCAATCGGAAGAAGTGAGGTCCAGCACATGATAAGGCACCCCCAGCTCCAGGCAGGCCGCTTCATAGTATCCATGACGCATCATCCAGTCATGAACAATGCAGACTTCCCGCTGGGTGGACAACTCCCTCGCGGGCTGAACGCGCGCCATGAGCCTGTTATAGTTTTCCTGCCAGTCCAGACGATGTAATCTCTCGAAATCGCCCCTGGACTTGAGCTTCATCTTCAACTGCCGGGGAAGCAGCTTCAAAACACCGCTGCCACGCAATATCTTGATCAGTTTTTCCATGTCCATTCTGGTCAGAGACTCTATTAGAACGCCTGAAGCCCCGCAGTGTAACCCCCTCTCGACCGGTTTCCAAACGACAGCTTTTCCAATCTCATGTCTGATTGAACCAACCTGCTTTTGCTAGAATACCGGCATACTGGATGTATTCGCCAGGCAGCAAGGACCAAGCCCATGAAAAACCACGTATCAGCCCGTTCCCACAACTCGAAGAGGAAACGACATGCACATTCTGCACGTTGTTGAAACCCTTCATGTAGGGGGGTTGGAGCGAGTCGTAATCGACCTGGTGCTGCAACAGGCAGCGCTGGGACATGAATGCATGGTTGTTTGCCTGTTTGAAAAAGGATCACTCTCCGGTGAACTGGAAGACAAGGGAATACCGGTATCCTGCTGCAACAAGAAGAACAACCTTGACCTGAAAGC